>DYDD01000162.1 GCA_020718045.1 Fibrobacter sp.
CGGCGGGCGCCGCCGAGACGCGCAAGATCATGCTGGTCCGCTGAGGAGGCCGCCGTGCAGTCCTGCGCCTGGATCCACGAGTTCCCCGCCGCGATCACCGTGTGCGACACCGCGGGCATCATCCTGGAGATGAACGCCCGCGCGATCGAGACCTTCGCCGACCAGGGCGGCGCCGCCCTGGTCGGCCTGAACCTCCTGGACTGCCACCCCGAACCCTCGCGCACGCAGGTCGCGGCCATGCTGAAGGACCGCACCCGCAACGCCTACACGATCGAGAAGCGCGGGGTGCGCAAGTTGATCTACCAGTCGCCCTGGTACCGCGGCGGCGTCTACGCCGGCTTCGTCGAGCTGTCCCTGGAGATCCCGGCCGAGATGCCGCACTTCGTCCGTCAGGGCTGAGCCGGGAGGCGAGATCCGGGCAGCCGTCTTATCCTGGGCGGCATGGAAACACGACCCCTCATCCTCGGCGGCCGCGTCGGCGACCAGGAAGTCCGCTTCGAGCTCGGCGCCGGCCTCCACGTCGTCGGCCGCAGCGCGGACTGCGCCGTTGTGCTGCCCGAGTCCTCGATCTCGCGCCGGCACGCCGAGGTCGAGCACCTCGGCGGGCGGGTCCGCATCCGCGATCTGGGCAGCCACAACGGCACGCAGGTCAACGGGACCGCGATCACGGACTGGCGGGAGCTGCGGCACAGGGACCGGCTGGTGCTGGGCCGCGCGGAGCTGACCGTCGGCGGCAAGCCGGACACCCGGGCGCTGATGACCATCGTCGGCGACCGGCCGTCGACGGGTGTGGCGATCACCTGGCACGAGGTCGCCGGGCGCGACCGCGGCGAACGCCTCTCGCCGCGCGGGGGCGGCAAGCGGGCCGAGCTGTTCACCGTGCTGGCCGAGGCGGGCAGCCTGCTGGTGTCCCCGGGCGCGCCCGAGGATCTGTTCGAGCCGATCCTGGACCTCGTCGACGCGGCCATGGCGCCCGAGCGCGCGCTGATCGTGCTGCTGGACGAGAAGGATGGCGAGCCGCAGGTGCGGGCCTCGCGCGTGCGCGGCGGCGGGGCTGCCGACAACATCATGCTCAGCCGCACGGTGATCGAACGCGTGCTGGGCGAGCGGGTGTCGTTCCTGATCGAGGACGCGCAGCGGATGTCGCGCTGCAGGCGCAGATGAGCATCATCTCGCAGGGGCTGCACACGGCCATGGCCGCGCCGCTGTTCGACAACCAGAGCGTCATCGGCCTGCTCTACGCCGACTCCGCCGACACCGCCGACCGCTACACCACAGACGAGCTGAAGGCCTTCACCCTGCTGGCCAACTGCATCGCGGTCGCCCTGACCCACGCCCGCTACCACACCATGGAAGCCGAGAAGCAGCGCCTCGACACCGAGCTGGGCGCGGCGCGGCGCATCATGGCCACGCTGCTGGTCTCCTCGCTGCTGCCGCTGCTGCGGGGCCTGGCCGGCTCGAGCGCCGATCTTTCGGACCTGGTCCACCGGCTCAACGGGGTCCTCTTCGCCGCCACCGAGCCGATCCGCTACGCCACGCTGTTCGTGGGCCTGCTCGACCCAGCCACCGGGGAGCTGACCTACGTCAACGCCGGCCACAACCCGCCCTACGTGGTGCGCGGCGACGGCGCCGCCGACGCGCTGGCCGGCACGGGCCTGCCCGTGGCGCTGATGGACGAGGGCGTGTGGCGGGCCGGTGCGGCGTCGCTCGCTCCCGGCGACCTGCTGGCCCTGTACACCGACGGCATCCCCGAGGCCTGGAACGTCGATGACGAGGACTACGGCGACGAGCGCCTGCGCGACCTGCTGTCGTCCCTGCACGGCCGCCCGACGGCCGACGTGCGCGACGCCGTGCTGTCCGACGTGAAGGCCTTCGTGGGCGGGGCGCCCACCAGCGACGACGTGACGCTGGTGCTGCTGCGCCGCCGGCCCTGATCCCGGCGGACTCCTCAGACTCGGCCCGCCCTCCCGCGGCTCAGCCGCTCCTGGAAGCGGTCGAGGTAGGTGAAGAACACCGGCGTCACGTACAGCGTGATCAGCTGCGAGAACAGCAGCCCGCCCACGACGCACAGGCCCAGCGGCCGGCGCGCCTCCGCTCCCGCCCCCATCCCCAGCGCGATCGGCAGCGTGCCGACCAGCGCCGCCAGCGTGGTCATCATGATCGGCCGGAAGCGGATGCTGCAGGCCTTCACGATGGCCGCCTCGGCCGCCGCGCCCCGGCGCTTCTCGTCCAGCGCGAAGTCGATCATCATGATGGCGTTCTTCTTCACCACGCCGATCAGCATGATCAGTCCGACGAAGCTGTAGAGGCTCAGGTCGGCCTTGAAGACCAGCAGCGTCAGCAGCGCCCCGAACAGCGCGAAGGGCAGGCCGGTCAGGATCGTGATCGGGTGCACGAAGTTCTCGTAGAGGATGCCCAGGATCAGGTAGATGACCAGGATGGCGATGACCAGCATCGAGGTCATGCCGGCCTGCGAGGCCTTGAAGGCCTGCGCGGTGCCCGCGAAGCTGGTGACGATCGACGACGGCAGCGTCTCGCGCGCGATGCGGTTGACGGCCGCCACCCCCTCGCTCAGCGCCACCCCCTCGCCCAGGTTGAACGACACCGTCACCGACGGCAGCTGCCCCGAGTGGTTCACCGTGAGCGGCCCGACGCCGGGCACGATCTGGGCGATCGCCGACAGCGGCACCAGGGCGCCGCCCGCGGCCCTCACGTAGAGCCCGCCGACGGCCGCCGCGTCGCGCTGGCGCTCCGGCAGCAGCTCCATCAGCACGTAGTACTGGTTGTTGGGGGCCAGGATGGTCGACACCTGGCGCGTGCCGAACGCGGAGTAGAGCGTCTCCTCGATCGCCCGCGGCGTCACGCCGAGCGAGGCGGCGCGGTCGCGGTCGATGACCACGTCGACCTCGGGATTGCTCACCCGCAGGTCGCTGTTGACGTCGCGCAGCTTCGGTTCGCGGCGCAGCCCGGCCTCGAAGGCGGGCGCGGCCGCATACAGCGCGTCCAGGTCGGCCGACTGCAGGGTGAACTGATAGAGCCCCGAGGCGAAGCGGGCGCCGATGTTGATGGCCGGCGGGTTGGTGACGAAGGCGCGGATGCCCGGGATCGCGGCCAGCTTGCCGCGCAGGCTGTTGACGACCTCGTCGGCGCTCAGCTCCCGCTCGGCGCGCGGCTTCAACCGCAGGAAGAAGCGCCCCTGGTTGCCGGAGGCGGTCGGCCCGCCGGCCCCCACGCTCGACATGAAGACGTCGACGTTCGGGTCCTGCGCCAGCACCGCCGCCACGGACTGCTGGTGCGTGCTCATGGCCTCGAACGAGAGGCCCTCCGCGCCCTCCGTGGTGCCGGTGAGGAACCCGGTGTCGGTGCTGGGAATGAAGCCCTTGGGGACCACGCGGAACAGCACCAGCGTGCCGGCGAACACCGCCGCCGACAGCAGCAGGGTGGCGCGCTTGTGGCGCATCGCGGTGCCCAGCGTGCGCTCGTAGAGGGCGAGCCCGTCCACCCAGACCCGCTCGATGCCGTCGTAGAACCGGTTGTGCTTCACGTGTTGGGGCTTCAGGAAGCGGCTGCACATCATCGGGGTCAGCGTCAGCGAGACGAAGCCGGACACCAGGATCGCCGTCATGATGACGACCGCGAACTCCCGGAACAGGCGCCCCATGATCCCGCCCATGAACAGGATCGGGATGAAGACCGCGGCCAGCGAGAGCGTCATCGAGACGATGGTGAAGCCGACCTCCCGCGCCCCGTCGATCGCGGCCTGGTAGGGCTTCTTCCCCATCTCCAGGTGCCGGTAGATGTTCTCCAGCATCACGATGGCGTCGTCGACGACGAAGCCGACCGACAGCGTCAGCGCCATCAGCGACAGGTTGTCCAGGCTGTGCCCCAGCAGCGCCATCACCCCGAAGGTGCCGACCAGCGACATGGGCAGGGCGAGGCTGGGGATCACCGTGGCCGACAGGTTGCGCAGGAACAGGAAGATCACCAGCACCACCAGGCACAGCGTCAAGAGCAGGGTGGCCTTGACGTCGCGGACCGACTCGCGGATCGGCTGCGCGCGGTCGATCATCACGTTCAGGGTCGCCGAGGCCGGCAGCTGGCTGCGCAGGTCCGGCAGCAGCGCCAGCACCGCGCGGGAGACCTCGTCGGTGTTCGTGCCGGGCTGGCGCTGCACCGCCAGCATGATCGCGCGCTGGTCGACGAACCAGCTCGCGGTGCGGTCGTTCTGCACGCTGTCGATCACGCGGCCCAGGTCCTGCAGGCGCACCGGCGCACCGGCGCGGTAGGCCACCACGATCGGTCGGAACTCCGCCGCCGACTCGAGCTGACCGGTGGCGCGCACGGTCGTCGCCCGGTCGGGTCCCCACAGCGTCCCGGTCGGCAGGTTGACGTTGTTCGCCTGGATCGACTGCACGACCTGGTCGAGGCCGATGCCGCGCAAGGCCAGCTCCTGCGGGTCCAGCTGCACGCGCACCGCGTACTTCTGGGTGCCGTAGACCTGCACCTGCGCCACGCCGCTCACCATCGAGATGCGCCGCGCGACCAGCGTCTGCGCGTACTCGTCCAGCACCGACAGCGGCAGCGTCGGCGACGTGATGTTGATCATCAGGATGGGGGTATCGGCCGGATTCACCTTCTGGTAGGACGGCGGCGCCGGCATGTCGCTCGGCAGCTGGCGTTGCACCGCGGCGATGGCGGCCTGCACGTCCTGCGCGGCGGCGTCGATGTCGCGCTCCAGGCTGAACTGGATGGTGATCGTCGTGGAGCCCAGGCTGCTCGTGGAGGTCATGTTGTCGATGCCGGCGATGGTGGAGAACTGCTTCTCCAGCGGCGCGGCCACCGCCGAGGCCATCGTCTCGGGGCTGGCCCCGGGCAGGCCCGCCGACACCGAAATGGTCGGGAAGTCCACGTTCGGCAGGTCGCTGACCGGCAGCTGCCGGTAGCCCAGGACGCCGGCCCCCAGGATGGCCAGCATGACCAGCGTCGTCATGACCGGCCGGCGGATGAAGAGGCTCATCGCGCGCCCCCCGACGCGGCCTTCGGCGCGGCTTTCGGCGTGTTGACCTCCACGGTCGCGCCGGGCGCCAGCCGCATCTGCCCGTCGATCACGACCGCCTCGCCGTCGCGCAGGTCGCCCCGCACCACGGACAGGCCGTCGACGGTGCGGTCCACCTCGACGGCGCGCTTCTCGACCTTCTTGTCGTCGCCCACGACGAAGACGAACAAGCCGTCGCGCCCGGTCACCACCGCGGCGGCCGGCACCGTCAGCGCGGCCTGCTCGACCGCGAGCACCAGGTCCACATCCACGAACTGCCCCGGCCAGAGCGCGCCGTCGGCGTTCGGGAACTCCGCCTTCAGCGTCACGGTGCCCGTGGCGGCGTCGACGGCGTTGTCCACGAAGACCAGGCGGCCCGCGAGCGGCTCGCCCTTGCCGTCGCGCGAGGTCCGCGCGTGGACGGCCAGCGCGCCGCCGGCCGCGTACCGCCGCACCTGCGGCAGCTCGACGCCCGGCACGGCGAATTCCACCCGGATCGGGTGCAGCTGGTTGACCACGACCAGCGGGCCGCCGTTCGCCGTCACCACGTTGCCCTTCTTCACCAGGACGCTGCCGGTGCGCCCCGCCACGGGCGACGACACGGTGGCGTAAGCGAGGTTCAGCTCCGCCTGCTCGACGGCCGCCCGGTCGGCCTGCACGGCGGCCCGGAAGACGTCCGCCTGGGTGCGGGCGGCGTCGGCCTGCTCCCGCGTGACGTAGTCCTTGGCTGCCAGCTTCGCGTAGCGCGCGGCCTGGGCGTCGGCGTTGGCGGCCTGCGCCTC
The DNA here is from genome assembly GCA_020718045.1 of Fibrobacter sp. Classification (GTDB taxonomy): domain Bacteria; phylum Krumholzibacteriota; class Krumholzibacteriia; order LZORAL124-64-63; family LZORAL124-64-63; genus PNOJ01. The sequence continues at coordinate 5,818 of DYDD01000162.1, forward strand.
GTCACGGGCGAGCTGGGCCTGCGCCGCCGCGAGCGCCGTCTGCAGCGGGCGCGGGTCGATCAGGAACAGCGGCTGGCCCGCCCGGACGTCGTCCCCCTCGGCGAAGGCGACGCGCGTGATCACGCCGCCCACCTGCGGGCGGACCGCCACGGACTCGATCGGCTCGACCGCGCCCACCGCGTTCAGCAGCAGCGGCGCGGGCTGCACCTTCACGGCGCCGGTCACCACCGGCACCGGCGGCGAGGGCTTCGCGCCGGGCTTGGCGCCCGTGCCCGCCAGGGCGAGGACGACGGCCAGCGCGCTGGCGAGCAGCGTCGGGACGGATGCGTGGTGCCGGGTCGTCGCCGTCATCGGGCCACCTCGGGGTGCAGGTTGTCGGGTGCCAGGGGGTTCGCGCCGTGCAGCCCCAGGACGCCCGCGTCGCGGGCGAGCTGCGCCAGGGAGGTGAACCAGCCGAGCCGCGCGTTGATCCGCTGGGCGCGCGCCGTCGCCAGCGCGCGCTGCGCCGAGAGCAGGTCCAGGATGTCGCCCACGCCCTCGCGGTAGCGGCCCAGCGCCACCTGTTCGGAGGCCTCGGCGCTGGCCAGCAGCTCCTCGGCCGTCCTGACGCGCTCGGTGGCGGTGAGGAAGTCGCTGTGCGCGACGAAGATCTCGTAGACGACGCGCTGCTCGTAGCCGCGCGCCCGCTCGGCGGCCGCGTCGGCCTCGGCCTGCGCCCGCGCCAGCTCGTGGCGGCCCGAGAAGCCGCCGAACAGCGGGATGCTGAGGGTCAGCGCTCCGCTCGTGCGATCGGTGGGGTCGTCCGCGCCGTCGGTCCAGAGACGTCCCGTCGAGCCGCTCACCGACAGCGTCGGCAGCAGGTCGGAGCGCGCGCTGCGGACGCGTGCG
>DYDD01000163.1:0-2751 GCA_020718045.1 Fibrobacter sp.
CTGCCAGGTCCAGGCGCACGGCGGAGTCCGACGCCGCACCGCCGGGTGTCGCCGCGCCACCTGACGACGCCGCGACTGCCAGCGCGGCGCAGGTCGCCGCGAGCCATCCGGTTCCGTTCGTTCTCATGCCGGCTCCTCGCCCGCGGGCGTCGCCAGGATCCCGCCGCGGATCAGTTTCGTCAGCTGCGCGCGGTGCCGCGCCCAGGCTTCGTCGTCGGCCAGGGAGAACCCCATGACCTCGTGCGCGATCGGCTCCATGAAGACCAGCCCGAAGGCGTTGGCGATCAGGAACATCAGCAGCGAGGCAGGCGCCGCGTCGACCAGGCGGCCGGCGTCCTGCGCTTCGCCGATGAGGCCGAGCAGTTCGGCGCTGACCCCGAGCACGCCGTGCCGCCCCAGCTCCCGCACCGCGCGACGCAGCCGGTCCGGCTCGGTGGCCAGCACCAGCCGCAGCAGCTGCAGGCGGACGCGGTCGCGCCGCAGCTCGTCGAGCATGCGCACCGGGTACTGCACGAAGAGCTCGGCGGGATCGAGATCGCCGTCGAGCCCGCCCACCACGGCGCCGAGCATCGACAGGACCTCGCGGGTCACCACGGCGTCGACCAGGCGGTCCTTGGTGCCGTAGTAGTAGTGGATCATCGCCTGGTTGACCCCGGCCTCGCCCGCCACCAGCCGCATGCTCAGCCCCGCGAGCCCCTTCTCGGCCAGCAGGGCGCGGGTGGCCGCCAGGATCCGCCCCGGCGGCGAATCCGCCGCGGGCGGCGCCAGTTCCGGCGGCAGGTGCGCCAGCACCTCCCGCAACCTCCCGACCGGTGTCCGTTCGTCCATGCCGTCCCTTTCTCGAATCAGGTCCGACCATGATAGACTAATCGATTGATTAAATCAATCGAACAACCAAACAAGATCGCAACACACTGTCAATGAAACAGTTACAGAATCGACGACATCAGAATTGGAAGTAGATGAACGGCGGGTTGCTGTAGACGCGGTAGACCGCCGCAGCCAGCGTGATCCCGAACAGCGCCGTCCCCACCGAGAACCTCAGCCACCCGCGCCGCGAATCGGCCAGCCAGGTGTGGCTGCCCGTCGCCTCCTGCACGACGTCCAGCGTCAGCATGATCGCGCAGACCACGAAGACGTGCGCGGCGCCGAAGGTGAACAGGCCTTGGCCGGCGGCGATCCCTGTCATGATCTTCCAGGCGGTCGGGAAGTCGGGCGAGCGGAACAGGATCTTCGCGATGCCGAGCATATGGAAGGTGACGACGACCTTCGCCACGTCCCAGGCGAAGGCGCGCGGCGCGCGCGGCCAGTGCAGGTCGACCTTGCGGCCGTCGGTCAGCCGGTAGAGCACCAGGTAGAAGCCGTTGAACACGCCCCAGGCCACGAACGTCCAGCTCGCGCCGTGCCAGAGCCCGCCCAGGAACATCGTCACCATCAGGTTGACGTAGCTGCGCAGGCGTCCCTTGCGGTTGCCGCCCAGCGGGATGTAGAGGTAGTCCATCAGCCAGGTCGACAGCGACACGTGCCAGCGCTTCCAGTACTCGGCGGGGCTGCGGCTGAGGTTCGGCGCGTGGAAGTTCTCCATCAGCTCGAAGCCCAGCAGGTGCGAGACGCCGCGGGCGATGTCCGAGTAGCCCGAGAAGTCGCCGTAGATCTGGAAGCAGAAGGCGTAGACGCCGGTCAGCAGCTCCCCGGCGGTGAAGGCGCCGGGGTCGTCCCAGACCCGGGTCACGTAGGGCGCCAGCGTGTCGGCCACGAAGAGCTTCTTGAAGAACCCCATCAGGATCAGGTTCAGGCCCGTCTCGACCTGGCGCCGGGTCACCGTGCGCGGCCGCTGGACCTGCGGCAGCAGCCGGGTCGCGCGCTCGATCGGTCCGGCCACGAGCTGGGGGAAGAAGGCCACGAACAGCGAGAATTCGATCAGGTCGTGCGACGGTTCCAGGCGCCGGCGGTAGACGTCGATCGTGTAGCTCATCGTCTGGAACGTGTAGAAGCTGATGCCCACGGGCAGCAGCACCCGCAGCAGCGGGACGTGGGGCTCCATGCCGAAGGACTCGATCAGCACGCCCATCGAATCGACGAAGAAGTTGAAGTACTTGAAGAAGCCCAGCAGCCCGAGGTTCGTCGCCAGGCTGACCAGCAGCAGGCGCTTGCGCAGGGACGGGTCGTCGGTGCGGCCCATGCGGGCGGCGGCCCAGAAGTCGACGCCGGAGGAGACCCACAGCAGCAGCAGGAAGCGCCAGTCCCAGTAGCCGTAGAACACGTAGCTGGCGACCAGCAGGAACACGTTCTGCTGCCGGTGCCGCAGGCGCGGGCAGACCAGCAGGACCACGGCCAGGAAAAGCACGAAGACCAGCGAATTGAACAGCATGGCCGGGACATTAGCCGCGCCGGCACGCGCCTGTCAAAGACCGTGTTGACCGGCGACGGGCCGGCCGCGAAACTGGGCGCATGTCAGCCGCGCACCACCTGCTGGAACCCGTCGATCATGCGAAGCCGTTCTGGCGTCTCGTCGAGGCGTTCCACGCCGGTGGCTGGACGGAGCCGGTCCTGCTGGACAGCGCGGACGCGAACGCCAGCTTCGGACGTTTCTCGTACCTGGGGGTCGGCGAGACGGCGACCTTCGAGGCGCGCCGGCGTCCCGACGGGCGGGCCGACGTCGTGACCAGCGGCGGGGACGGGCCACGCCTCCTGCCCGGCGTCGACCCCTTCGCGGCGCTGCGGGCCTGGCGCCGCGACACGGCGGCGCCG
>DYDD01000163.1:2769-6649 GCA_020718045.1 Fibrobacter sp.
GCGCGCTTCCCCTTCGTCCACGGGATCGTCGGCTGGTTCGGCTACGAGGCGGGCCACTGCCTGGAGTCCTTCCCCGACACCGGGCGCGACGACCTGGGCCTGCCGGACCTGCGTTTCGTGAGGCACGAAGCCCTGCTCGTGCGCGATCACGGCACGGGCCGCACCTGGCTGTCGGCCGTCGGGCGCGGTCCCGACGGCGACGCCGCCCGCCGCGACGCCGATCGCATCGCCCAAGCGGTCCGCGACCGCCTCGCGTCCTGGGGTCCGCCGTCACTGCCGCGGTGCCGCTCCCATGCACCGCCGACGCCGTCGCAGGCAGGCCGCGAGGACTACCTGGCCCGCGTGGCCGCCGTCCAGCGCGACATCCGCGACGGGCGCGTCTTCGAGTGCTGCCTCACGCGCCGCCTCGAGATGGAGCTGCGGGCGGACCCCTGGCGGCTCTACGGCAAGCTGCGCTCCGTGAACGCGGCGCTCTTCGGCGCCTGGCTGACCTGCGGCGACGTCGCGCTGCTCTGCTCCTCGCCCGAGCGGTTCCTGAGCCTCGACCGCGATCGGCGGCTCGAGACGCGGCCGATCAAGGGCACCCGCCCCTACAGCCCCGATCCCTGGGAAGACATCCGCCTGCGCGACGAGTTGGCCGCCTCGCCGAAGGACCGCGCCGAGAACCTCATGATCGTGGACCTGGCGCGCAACGACCTGGGACGCGTCTGCGAGACGGGGAGCATCGAGGTGCCCGAGCTGATGGCCGTCGAGAACTGCGGGTTGGTGTGGCAGATGGTCTCGACCGTGCGCGGCCGTCTGCGCGACGGCCTGGACGCGATCGACGCCGTCCGCGCCTGCTTCCCGGGCGGCTCGATGACGGGCGCGCCCAAGATCGAAGCCATGAAGATGATCGACGAGCTGGAGCCGTGGTCGCGCGGCGTCTACGCCGGCGCCCTGGGGTGGCTCGACGACGCGGGCGCCATGGACCTGAACATCGTCATCCGCACGCTCTTGGTGCGGGGCGGCCGCGCCGTGTGCGGGGTCGGCGGCGCGGTGACCGCCGACAGCGACCCGGCGGCCGAGTGGCAGGAGACGCTGGACAAGGCCGCCGCCCTCGCTCAGGCGGTCGCCGCGGCGAACCGCCCCGACGAGGTCGTCCCCCGCTGAGGACCCCCGAACGCGAACCGGGAGACTCCCCCGCGGGGAAGTCTCCCGGTCGCGTCACGGCCCCGGGCGTCAGTCGGTGTAGCGGGCCACGCGGAAGCCGGCGTAGCGGCTGGCGAGGTTCGGTTCCGACCGCGACGCGGAGCGGCAGTCGCCGGGGTTGCTGAAGAAGGAGCCGCCGCGCAGCATGTGGACGCTGCCGGTGCTGCGGCCGATCGGGTCGGTGATCGTGCAGCCCAGGGACAGCAGGGTCGGGATGCCGCCGGGGTTCGGGCGGTAGACCTGCCCGCGCACGAAGAGGTCGAAGTCCATCAGCCGGTCCCGCGCGAACTGGGGGTTCCCGACCTCCACCACGCTGAAGTCGTCGATCATCACGAGCTGCCCGCCGACGAGCACGCTCGTCACCGGGCCGGTCAGCGTGATCGTGCCGGTCACGCCGTCGCCGTAGGCCTCGATCGAGACGGGCTCGGCGGTCACCGTCGCGGTGACGCCCGGCGCGACGGTCGCCGGCAGCTCGGAGAACATCCCCCGGTAGAGCGTCTGGCCGTTGACCTTGAAGTTCGTGACGCTGTCGAAGTCGGCGTAGCGGAAGCTGACCTGCGACGTGGTGACGCCGAGGTTCGAGACGCCGAAGATCGCGCCGATCTCGTCGAGGCGGAAGATCTTGTCCGTGCCGAAGCCTTCCTCGGCCTCCATGACGGTGATCGTGCCGCGCTGCTGGACGCTGCCGTCGAGGAACGTGAAGTCGCCGAGCTGCAGCGACACGCTGTCGTAGTTGCGGCTGAAGTCCCAGACCCACTCCCACACGTTGCCGTGCATGTCCTCGAAGAGCCAATCGTTGGCCGGCTTGTCGCCGACGGGCCTGGCGTGGGAGGAGCTGTTGTTGCAGTACCACCCGACCAGATCGAGGTTCGGGTCGTTGTAGCAGCTCGCCGCGGACGAGGTCAGGTCGCCGCTGTAGAGCGCCGTGATCGTGCCGGCGCGGCAGGCGTACTCCCATTCGGCTTCGGTCGGCAGCCGGTAGCCGTCGGCGTCCTGGTCCCACGTCACCGTCGAGCCGACCACGGTGTAGGCCGGCGTGAGCTGTTCCGCCACCGAGAGGGCGTTGCAGAACGCGACCGCCTGCAGCCAGCTCACCGATTCCATGGGATAGTCGGACGAGCAGGTGAAACAGACGTCGTCGTAGTAGCTCGGGTTGTCGCCCATCAGCTGCTCGTACTGCTCCCACGTGATCTCCGTCTTCGACAGTTCGAAGGGCCGCGTCAGCGTGACGCGGTGCTGAGGCCACTCGTAGCCGTCGGCGCCCACCTCGCCGCGGGGGCTGCCCATGAGGAAGGCGCCAGGCGTGACCGGGTGGAAGGTGATGATCGAGCCCTCGATCGAGATCCAGGTCGCGGTGAAGGAAAGCCCGTCGCTCTCCAGCAGCGTCATGTTGACGACGCTCGGCGTCGGCGTGGTCCAGTCCTCCACGTCGCCCCAGGTCACGGTGTAGTCGCCGGGATCCATGCTCTCGTAGCGCAAGAAGCCCGTGCCCGATGCGCTGAACTCGTCGGGACCCGTGATGGTCCAGGGGAAGCCGAAGCCCTGGTCGTCCGGCAGCGGGTTGATGTCGATCTGCCCCGGCAGGGTCTCGCCGCCGGTGAGTCGGTAGGTCGTGGTGAAGGTCGTGAGGCCGCCGCCGACCACGTTCCTGATCACCTCGGCGGGCGAAGGCGTGACCCAGCCGGAGACGCCCTGCCAGGTGAGCGTGTAGGAGCCGACCGCCAGGTCATCGAGCAGTTCGTCGCCGGCGCCCTCGTGCTCGTAGCCGTCGGGACCGGCCAGGTGCCAGGGGAAGGACGTCGTCGCCGGGAGCGGGTAGACGCCGATGGAACCGGTGCCGGTCAGTCCGGACGTCGTCTCATCGTTGCATCCCGCCAGGACGATCAGGCCGAGGGCCAGGACCACAAGCCCGCTGCGGCACAGGGCGGCTCTGTTCATCGAAGGTCTCCCTTTGGTCGTTCACATGCGCGTAGGGGACGACGCCGTCGCCGGTCGCCGGGGACAGCCCGCGGTCGACACACCCGGCTGAAAATACATCACGGACGGCGAGGATGCCAGTTTCCCTTGCCGTTGCGCGGCTCCATGCTATCCTGTCCCGGAATTTAGGCCGCACTAAACCGCATCTCGGGAGCGACCGCACGCCCCCCTGCGAGGTCCGGATGAAGCACACCGAATCCGCCGAGAACTACCTCAAGACCATCTGGGACCTCGAGGCCGACCAGGGCCGGGCCACCACCAGCGGGATCGCGCGCCGCCTGGCCGTCGCCCCGGCCTCGGCCACCGGCATGATCAAGCGCCTGTCCGGCCTCGGGCTGGTCGACCACACGCCTTACCGCGGCGTCGTCCTGACCGAGGACGGCCGCCGCACGGCCCTGCGCGTGGTGCGGCGCCACCGTCTGATCGAGTCCTTCCTGGTGCGGATCATGGACGTGCCCCGCGAAAGCGTCCACGACGAGGCCGAGCGCTGGGAGCACGTCCTGTCCGAGGACATGGAAGACCGCATCGATCAGCTGCTGGGACATCCCGAACACGACCCCCACGGATCGCCCATCCCCGCCCGCTACCCCGCGATGCCGCGCCCGACGGAGGAACCGACGTGACCCCGACCGCCACCCGCAAGCCCCGCCGCCGCGGCGCCGCCGCCGCCCTCCTGCTGGCCGTCTCCATCGCCGCCCTGGCGTGCGCCGCGACC
>DYDD01000418.1 GCA_020718045.1 Fibrobacter sp.
CGACGGGAACCGGCGCGACGGTCCCGGTGTTGACCCCCCCGCCGATGACACCCCCCACGCCGCCAGGAGCGACACGGTGTACCTGAACGAGAAGCATCCCGATCCCGGCCGTCACGGCCCGCTCGCCTGGACCGAGCAGCGTGACGAGGATCTGATCGCGCTCGTGCAGCAGGGCCAGAAGCGGGCCTACGACGAATTGGTGCGGCGGTATCGGGGTCGGCTGTACAGCTTCATCCTGCGGATGGTGGGGGACCCCGTCGAGGCGGAGGAACTCGCCCAGGACACCCTGATCCGCGCCTACATCCACGCGGACAAGTACCGCGAGATCGCGCGCTTCTCCACCTGGCTGTTCACCATCGCCACCAACCTGGTGCGCAACCGGGTGCGCAAGCAGAAGCGGCAGCCGAAGATGCTGGTGCTCGACCCCGCACCCGAGGATGACGGCGACATCCCGCTGGACCCGGCCGACCCCGTGGCCGATCCCACGCGCGAGCTCGAGGGCCGCGAGCTGGGCCGGCTGATCGCCGAGGCGACCAGCCGCATCCCCGAGCGCTACCGGGTGCCGTTCCTGCTGCGCGAGGTGGAACAGCTGTCCTACGAGGAGATCCAGCAGGTCACCGGCCTGAAGCTCGGCACCGTGCGCTCGCGCATCAACCGCGCCCGGACCCGCTTCCGCCAGAACATCAAGCCCTTGCTGCGCAACGAGGACCTGCTCGCCGAACTCGAGCTCCTCGAGGCCAGGATGGATCAGGACAACCAGGACGCGTGACGACGTCGAGGAGGACACCCCCATGCTCTGCCGCACGGCACGACGGTTGATCAGCCAGGAAATGGACGGGATGCTGCCCGCCGAGAAGACGCCGGCCTTCGAGGAGCACCTCGGCCGCTGCGGCGAGTGCCGCGACCACCGCGCCGAGCTCGGCGTCGGCCGCCGCCTGCTGCAGGCGACCGCCGCGATGCCCGCCGATTCCTTCGAGTGGAAGCTCCAGCTGCGCCTCAACCGCGCCCTGCAGGAAGCCGCCGCGACCCGGACCGTGCCCTGGGAGGACGCGCCCCGCAACGCCGCCGGCTGGTGGCGCGGCTTCGCCGCCTCCTCGC
>DYDD01000164.1:0-2486 GCA_020718045.1 Fibrobacter sp.
CGGGCCTGGGATGCGCCGGGGCGCGGGTCGGGCCCCCGCGCCGCCGTCACGGCACCGTCCTGGCTGGTCGGTCGTCTTTCCCCACACCCGATCGGAAGGAGAACACATGTGGCCTTGGGAGACGGAGAACGGACGCGCGTGGCTGCTGCTGAACGTGGCGCTGCTGCTGCTGCTCGCCGGCGTCCGGGTGGGCGACGCCCGCGGCGCGGTCCTGCTGTCGGAGGTGCTGCCCGACCCCGCCGGCGACTGGAACGGCGACGGCACGCTCAGCAGTCGCGACGACGAGTGGGTCGAGATCGTCAACACCGGCCCGGTGTCCGTGGACCTCGCGGACTACTGGTTGCGCGACGCGCTGGGGGAGGAGGCGCAGCTGCGCCTGTCGGGCGCTCTGGCGCCCGGCGAGACCGCGCTGTTCACCGGCGCCGCGGCCGTGGCCTGGCAGCAGGCCAACGGCATCACCGTGACGGGCCTGAGCCTGAACAACGGCGGCGACCAGCTCGAGCTCTTCCGGGGCGACCCGCTGCAGCCCGGCGCGACCCTGGTCGACATGCTGATCTACCCGGCCCACGTCGGTGTCGACGACCGCTCGCTGGCCCGGATGCTGCCCGAAAGCGAGTGGGTCCTGTGCGACGCGCTGACGCCTTACGGCGGCGCTCTCGAACCGGCCGGCACCGGGTGCCCCCCGACGCCCGGCGAATGGAACGTCTGCGAAGGGCTGGTGCCCGCGGAGAACCGCAGCTGGGGCGAGGTCAAGGCCGAGTACCGATGACGGACATCGCCTAGCCCGTCGGGCGGGCGGGTCCCCACCCGGGGACCCGCCCTGCTTCGTATCTGTCAGCCATTCATGAAACAGCGCCGCGATTTCGCTTTCCCCGCCTTGCCGCGTTCTGTATCCTGTCCCTCCGGTGTCGAACAGTCCGGCGGCGTGCACCCGCCCACCGGACCCGCCGGCAGGGCGACGGCCCCACCTCCGGCAACATCCCAGAACCGAAGCGGCGGGTCCGACCGGCGCCCGCGCGGAGGCACGATGCTCCTCTCCGAGAACCAGAAGATGATCCGCGACCTGACCCGCGATGTCGCCAGGTCGCGGATCGCGCCCATCGCCGCGCGCATCGACGAGACCGGCGAGTTCCCCGCCGCCACGATCAAGGAACTCGGCGCACTGGGCCTGTTGGGCTTGAAGGTGCCCGAGGCTGAGGGCGGCTTCCAGGTGGACACGACCAGCTACGCACTGGTGGTGGAGGAGCTCAGCCGGGTCTGCGGCAGCCACGGCCTGACCGTCGCCGCCCACAACAGCCTGGGCTGCTGGCCGATCCACGCCTTCGGCACGCCAGAGCAGAAACAGCGCTGGCTGCCCGGCGCCTGCCGCGGCGACTACCTGCTGAGCTTCGGGCTGACCGAACCCGGCGCGGGCAGCGACGCCGGCGGCACCGCGTCCACCGCCGTGCGCGACGGCGGCGACTGGGTGCTGAACGGGCGCAAGCAGTGGATCACCAACGCGCACCACGCCGGAGCGGTCATCGTCACCGCGAAGACCGACCCGGCCGTCAGCGGCAGCCGTGGCATCAGCGCCTTCATCGTCCCGACCGGGACCCCGGGGTTCACGGTCGAGAAGAAGGAGGACAAGCTGGGCATGCGGGCCTCGGACACCGCGCCCCTGACGCTCGAGGACGTGCGCGTGCCCGCCGACGCGCTGCTCGGCCAGCAGGGCGACGGGTTCAAGCAGTTCCTGGCGACGCTCGACGGCGGCCGCATCTCCATCGGCGCGCTGGCCCTGGGTCTGGCCGTCGGCGCCTTCGAGACCGCGCGCGACTACGCCAAGGGGCGCATCCAGTTCGGCCAGCCGATCGCCGCGCAGCAGGCCGTCCAGTTCCAGCTCGCCGACATGAGCCTGAAGATCGACGCGGCGCGCCTGCTGATCTACGAGGCCTGCCGCCGCAAGGACGCCGGCGAGCCCTACGCCGACATGGCGGCCAAGGGCAAGCTCTACGCCAGCGAGATCGCGATGGAGGTCACCTCGGCAGCGATCCAACTGCTCGGGGGCTACGGCTTCTGCCGCGAGTACCCCGTCGAACGCATGTACCGCGACGCCAAGCTGTGCACGATCGGCGAGGGCACCAGCGAGATCCAACGCATGGTCATCGCCCGCAACCTCCTGGACGGGTAGGCGTCTCCGTCGGAGCTCAACGCGAAAGGCAAGGGGACAACATGAGCGAACGCGTCGTCATCTGCGGGGCCGTGCGCACCCCGATCGGCCGCTTCCAGGGCGGTCTGGCTTCGGTCCCGGCCGGTCGGCTCGGCGCCGCGGCCATCGCGGGGCTGCTCGAGCGCACCGGGCTGGACCCGGGCGCTGTCGACGAGGTGGTCATGGGCTGCGTGGTGCAGGCGGGGCTGGGACAGAACCCGGCCCGGCAGGCCGCGATCTGGGGCGGGGTGCCCACCTCGGTCAGCGCCATGACCCTGAACAAGGTCTGCGGCTCGGGCCT
>DYDD01000164.1:2509-6621 GCA_020718045.1 Fibrobacter sp.
AGGCGATCAGGGCCGGCGACATCCGCTGCGCGATCGCCGGCGGCATGGAGAACATGTCGCAGATCCCGTTCGCCCTGTTCGGAGCCCGCGACGGCCTGCGCCTCGGCCACCAGCAGCTGACCGACCTGCTCGTGCACGACGGGCTGTGGGACGTCTACCACGACTACCACATGGGCATGACCGCCGAACTGGTCGTCGACAAGTTCGCGGTCCCGCGCGAGCGGCAGGACGCCTACGCCGCCGAGTCGCACCGCCGCGCCGCGGCGGCGATGGCCGCCGGCAAGTTCGCGGCCGAGATCGTGGCGGTCCCGGTGCCCCAACGCAAGGGCGATCCCGTGCTCGTGGACACCGACGAGGGGCCGCGCGCCGACACCACCGTCACGGCCCTGGCCAAGCTCAAACCGGCCTTCAAGCGCGACGGCGGCACGGTGACCGCGGGCAACGCCTCGACGATCAACGACGGCGCGGCGGCGCTGCTGGTCTGCAGCGAATCCTTCGCCCACGAACGAGGCCTGCCGCCGCTGGCGGTCGTCGAAGCCTACGGCACCGGCGCGGTCGATCCCGAATGGGTCATGATGGCGCCGGTCGAGGCGGTCCAGAACGTGGCCCGCAAGGCCGGCCGCCAGGTCGCGGCCTACGAGCTCTTCGAGCTGAACGAGGCCTTCGCCGCGCAGGCGGTGGCGGTCGTCGAGCAGCTGGGGCTGGACCCCGAACGGGTCAACGTCCACGGCGGCGCGGTGGCCCTGGGCCACCCCATCGGCGCCTCGGGGGCCCGCTGCCTGGTGACGCTGCTGCACGCGATGCTCGACCGCGGCGCCGAAAGCGGCATGGTTTCCCTGTGCCTGGGCGGCGGCGACGCCGTGGCGATGTCGGTTGCAAGATCTTGACCATCAACGAGATGCCAAACAAGGCGGAGGATTGACATGAAGGTAGCGGTGATCGGCGGCGGGACGATGGGCAACGGGATCGCACACGTCTTCGCCCAGCACGGCCACGACATCACGCTGATCGACCTGGACCGCGGCGCCCTGGACCGGGCCCTGGCCTCCATCGCCAAGAACCTCGACCGGCAGGTCAAGAAAGGCGCGCTGGCCGAGGCCGACAAGGACGCGACCCTGCGGCGCATCGCCGCCGCCACGGAGCTGGCCGCCGCCGCCGGCGCCGACCTGGCGATCGAGGCCGTCTTCGAGAGCTTCGAGGTGAAGCGGGCGATCTTCCTGAAGCTGGACGAGGTCCTGGGGCCCGAGGCGATCCTGGCCTCGAACACCTCCAGCATCAGCATCACGAAGCTCGCGGCCTGCACCGGCCGGCCCGGGCGCGTGATCGGCATGCACTTCATGAACCCCGTGCCGGTGATGAAGCTCGTGGAGGTCATCAGCGGCCAGGCGACCGACCCGGCGGTCCTCGCGCGCATCATGGCGGTCAGCGCGGACCTCGAGAAGACGCCCGTGGCGGTGCAGGACTACCCCGGCTTCGTCAGCAACCGCGTGCTGATGCCCATGATCAACGAGGCCGTGCAGTGCCTGATGGAGGGCGTCGCCGACCGCGACGCCATCGACACGGTCATGAAGCTGGGCATGGCCCACCCGATGGGACCGCTGCAGCTGGCCGACTTCATCGGTCTGGACGTCTGCCTGGACATCATGAACGTGCTGCACGACGGCTTCAAGGACGGCAAATACCGCCCCAGTCCGCTGCTGGTGCGCATGGTCGCCGCCGGCCACCTCGGCCGCAAGACCGGCCGCGGCTTCTACGACTACCAGGCCTAGGGGAGGCGACGTGAACTTCGCACTGACCGAGCAGCAGCGGATGATCCGGCAGACGGCCCGGGACTTCGCGCAGAAGGAACTGGCGCCGCACGCCGCGCGCTGGGACCGCGACGAGGAGTTCCCCGCCGCGGCGGTGAAGAAGCTGGGCGAGCTGGGTTTCCTCGGCATGAACGTGCCGGAGGCGTACGGCGGGGCCGGCTTCGACATGGTCAGCTACGTGCTGGCGATGGAGGAGATCTCGGCGGCCTGCGCCTCGACCGGCGTGATCATGTCGGTGAACAACTCGCTGGTCTGCTGGCCGCTGGAGACCTACGGCACCGAAGCCCAGAAACAGAAGTTCCTCGTGCCCCTGGCGCGGGGCGAGCTGCTCGGGGCCTACTGCCTGAGCGAACCCAACGCCGGCACCGACGCCGCCAACCAGCAGACCACGGCCCGCCGCGACGGCGACCACTGGGTGCTCAACGGCATGAAGAACTTCATCACCAACGGCGCCCACGCCGACGTGCTGATCGTCTTCGCGCAGACCGACCCCGCGCTGAAGCACAAGGGCATCTTCGCCTTCATCGTCGAGACGAAGAGCGAGGGGTTCGCCGTGATCAGCAAGGAGAAGAAGCTGGGCATCCGGGCCTCGGACACCGCGCAGCTCGCCTTCGACGGTGTGCGCGTCCCGGCCGACCGGCAGCTCGGCGCCGACGGCGCCGGCTTCCGGGTCGCGATGTCGACGCTCGACGGCGGACGCATCGGCATCGCCTCGCAGGCGCTGGGCATCGCCAAGGCGGCGCTGGAGGCAGCCGTGGCCTACGCCAAGACGCGCGAGCAGTTCGGCCAGCCCATCGCGAAGTTCCAGGCCATCCAGTGGAAGATCGCCGACATGGCCACCCGCTACGAGGCGTCCCGCCTGCTGACCCTGCGCGCCGCGGCGCTCAAGGACCAGGGCGAGCCCTACGGCGAACAGGCCGCCATGGCCAAGCTCTTCGCCTCCGAAGCCGCGAGCTGCATCGCCGAGCAGGCGGTGCAGATCTTCGGCGGCAACGGCTACAGCAAGGAATATCCGGTCGAGCGTCACTTCCGCGACGCCCGGATCACGTCGATCTACGAGGGCACCAGCGAGGCGCAGCGCATGGTCATCGCCGGGCACCGGTTGAGGTAGCGGGATGGATTTTTCGTTCAACGAGCAGCAGACGATGTTCCGCGACCTGGTCCGCGACTTCGCGGCGCGCGAGATCGCGCCCCTCGCCGCGCAGATGGACCGCGAGGCGGACATGCCCGAGACGCTGATCCGGAAGCTGCGCGAGGGCGGCTTCTTCGGGCTGACCTTCCCCGAGGAACTCGGCGGGCTGGGCGTCGACACCACGACCTACGGGCTGGTGATCGAGGAGCTCTCGGCCGCGAGCGCCGGCGTGGCCGTCATGATCTGCGTCCACAACAGCGTGGGCAGCTACCCCATCGCGATGTTCGGCAGCGACGAGCTGAAGGCGCGCGTGCTGCCGCGCATGGCCGCCGGCGAGATCGCCGCCTTCTGCGTCAGCGAGGCCGGCGCCGGCTCGGACGCCGCCGCCCTGACCACGGCCGCCGCCCGCGACGGCGACCACTACGTGCTGACGGGCAGCAAGATGTGGGTGACCAACGGCTCGCGCGCCCGCTACTACGTGGTGCTGGCGCGCACCCCCGGCAGCGTCGGCCACGACAGCGTCCACGCCTTCCTGGTCGAGCGCGACGCGCCCGGCCTCAGCGTCGCCAAGAAGGAAGACAAGATGGGGCTGCGCTGCTCCGACACCTGCGTCGTCGAGCTCGACGGGGTCAGGGTCCCCGCCGCGAGCCTCCTTGGCCGGGAGGGCGACGGCTTCAAGGTGGCGATGAAGGCCCTCGACGGCGGCCGCATCGGCATCGCCTTCCAGGCCCTCGGCATCGGCCGCGCCTGCCTCGAGGCCTCCGTGCGCTACGCCGGCCAGCGCATCGCCTTCGGCGAGAAGCTCTGGCACATCCCCACCGTCCGCGACAAGTTCGCCGACATGGCCGCCCGCCTGCACGCGGCCCGCCTCACGGCGCTGCACGCCGCCTGGCTCAAGGACCAGGGCCGTTCGCACACCAAGGAGGCGGCCATGGCCAAGCTGCTGGCCACCGAGGCGGCGGGCCACGTGGCCGACGAGGCCATCCAGATCCACGGCGGCTTCGGCTACACCAAGGATTACGACGTCGAGCGCTACTACCGCGACGTGCGGGTCACGCGCATCTACGAGGGCACCAGCGAGATCCAACGGTTGGTGATCGCGAGGTCGGTGATCAAGGAACTGGGCTAGGAGCCTGCGCCGTAGAAATCGACAGGAATCTGGTGTAACTTGG
>DYDD01000165.1 GCA_020718045.1 Fibrobacter sp.
GACGACGCAGCAGTGAGGGGGGCGCCCGCGGGCGCCGCGAACCCGATGGGAGCGTGAGGTCTTGTCTCAACACGCGCGACGTGACGTGGCCGTCCTGGACGGCGACAACCTGGTCCTCGGCGGCGCCGCCCGGCGCATCGTCGCGATCGGGCTCGCGGTCGGGGTGGTCGGGCTGGGGTCCGGCTTCCTGCTGGGCCGCGCCGCCGGCGACGGCATGCGACATTTCCTGCACGCCTGGCTGCTGAACTGGCTGTTCTTCCTGTCGCTGTCGCTGGGCGCGCTGTGGTTCGTGCCGCTGCAGCACCTGACGCGGTCGACCTGGAGCGCGGTGGTGCGGCGTCTGGCGGAGATCGTCTCGGGCACGCTGCCGCTGATGGCGCTGCTCGCGCTGCCCGTGCTGCTGAACCTCGGCGACATCTACGTCTGGGCCGACCCGACCCGCGTCGCGGGCGACCCGCTGCTCGAGCACAAGGCGGGCTGGCTGAACCCGGGTTTCTTCACCCTGCGGATCGTCTTCTACTTCGCGGTCTGGATCCTGCTGGCCACGATCTTCCGCCGGCGGTCCCTGCGCCAGGACGCGACCGGCGACCCCGCGATCACCGCCGGCTCCGAGCGGCTGGGCGGCCCCGCCCTGATCCTCTACGGCCTGACCCAGACCTTCGCGGCCTTCGACCTGCTGATGAGCCTCGACGCCCACTGGTTCAGCACCATGTTCGGCGTCTACTGGTTCGCGGGCATCGTCGCGAGCTTCTTCGCGGTGATGACGCTGCTGACCGCCGGCCTGCAGCGCTCGGGCCGCCTGGTGCACGCGGTGACCCTCGAGCACTACAACGACTACGGTCGGGCCATGTTCGCCTTCGTCTTCTTCTGGGCCTACATCGCCTTCAGTCAGTACATGCTGATCTGGTACGCGAACATCCCCGAGGAGACCGGCTGGTACCTGCGCCGCCAGCAGAACGGCTGGTCGGCCGTCGGCTACGCGCTGATCTTATGCCACTGGCTGATCCCGTTCGCCGGGTTGATGTCGCGCTTCACGAAGCGGCGCGTGCGGCTGATGGCGTTCTGGGCGGTGTGGATCCTGGTCATGCACTGGGTCGACCTGTTCTGGCTGATCATGCCCGAGCTGAGCCCGGGCGGGATCCCGCTGCGGCTGATGGACGCGGCCCTGCTGGTGGGCATGGGCGGCCTCTACGCGGCGACGCTGGCCCTGGTCGCCGGGCCGCGCCTGCTGGTCGCGCGGCGCGACCCGCGGTTGCAGGCCTCGCTGAACTTCGAGAACTACTAGACGGGAGGGGCGCGAGCCCATGCGGACCGAAGCGGACAAGACGGACCTGCACGCCATCGTGACCTACGGCCTGGTGTTCGCCCTGGGGCTGGTGGTGTCGATCCTCGCCCTGGAGATCGGCTTCCACCTCGTGCAGCGGCGCCAGTTCGAGCGCAAGGTGGTGGCGGTGGCCCCGGCCGAGCTGCTGGCCCTGCAGGCCGCCCAGCGGGGCGTGCTGGAGCAGGGCGTGCGCTGGGTCGACGGGTCCGCGGGCCTGGTGGGCATGCCCATCGGGATGGCGATGGACGCCGTGGTGCGCCGTCACGGCGGGGACGGGGACTAGGCATGGCGATCCGGTTCGCGGCGGCCGCGTGCGCGGGCGCGGTCCTGGCGGCAGTCGCGACCCCGTCGCGCACTGAGCCGTCGCGCGCGGAGCCGGACCTGGCCGCGATCGACGTGATCGAGCGCCCGGGCGCGACGCTGCCCCTGGACCTGGTGTTCGTCGGCGAGGACAGCGCAGCGGTCCGGCTGGGCGACTGCTTCGCGCCGGGACGCCCGGTGATCCTGAACCTGGGCTACTTCGCCTGCCCGATGCTGTGCGGCCTGGTGCTCAACGGCATGGTCGACGGCCTGCGCGACGTGGCGTGGACGCCGGGCCGCGAGTTCGGGATCGTGACGCTGAGCATCGACGAGTGCGAGGGCCCGCGGCTGGCGGGACTGAAGAAGCAGAACGCGCTGGAAGCCTACGGGCGGCCCGAGGCGGCCGCCGGCTGGCGGTTCCTGACCGGCAGCGCGCGGGACAGCCGCGCCGTGGCCGACGCCGTCGGGTTCGGCTACGTCTGGGACGAGAAGACCCAGAAGTGGATGCATCCGGCCGCCCTGGTGGTCTGTACGCCTGACGGCCGGGTGGCCCGCTACCTCTACGGCGTGGAGTTCGACGCGCAGACGCTGCGCTTGGCGCTGTCCGAGGCGTCCGGGGGCAGGATCGGCGGGACCAAGGAGAAGCTCCTGCTGCTCTGCTACGACTACGATGCGAGCGTGGGCCGCTACGGGCCGTCCGCGCGCAGGTTGATGAAGATCGCCGGATTCGTCACGGTGCTCGCGATCGCGGGCTGGCTGGCGCTGCTGTGGCGCCGCGACCGCAGAAGGAAATCGACATGATCTTGAGCGGGTTGCTGAACACGCTGTCGGTCCGCGGGGCGGGGGTCCCCTTCCTGGCCACGGGCGACGGGACCTTCTGGCTGCCGGTCCGGGCCACCGAGGCCGCCGGATCCGTCGACAACCTGTTCTACTTCATCTTCTGGATCTCGCTGTTCTTCTTCACGCTGCTGATGGCGCTGCTGGCGATCTTCGCCGTGCGCTACCGCCGCCGCCGCGAAGGGGAGGAGCCCGAGCCCTCGCCGTCGCACAACCTCGCCGTCGAGATCGTCTGGACGGCCATCCCGGTGCTGCTGGTCGCGGCCATCTTCTGGTTCGGCTTCCAGGCCTACGTCGACATGTCGACGCCGCCCTTGAACGCCTACCAGATCCAGGTGACGGGCCAGAAGTGGAAGTGGACCTTCACCTACCCGAACGGGTACGTGGACGAGCTGCTGCACGTGCCGGCCGACCGCCCGGTGCAGCTGGTGATGACTTCGCAGGACGTGATCCACAGCCTGTCGATCCCCGCCTTCCGCATCAAGCGGGACCTGGTGCCGGGACGTTACAGCAAGGCCTGGTTCACGGCCGTGCGGCCCGGCGACTACGACATCTACTGCGCGGAGTACTGCGGCACGCAACACTCCGCGATGCTCTCGACCGTGAAGGTGCTCCCGCCCGAGGAGTTCGACGCCTGGCTGCGCGAGCACTCGGACATCCTCAGCGGCCTGACGCCCGTCGAGGGCGGCGAGCGCGTCTACAACGTGCTGGGCTGCAAGCAGTGCCACACGCTCGACGGCGCCGCCGGCGTGGGGCCGACCTTCCGCGACCTGTTCGGCAGCGAGCGGTCGTTCAAGGGCGGCGGGCGGGCGCTGGCCGACGAGAACTACGTCAGCAACTCCGTGCTCGACCCCCAGTCCCAGATCGTGCAGGGCTTCGAGCCGGTGATGCCGACCTTCAAGGGCCGCATCAAGGACCAGGAGATCACGGCGTTGATCGCCTTCCTGAAATCGCTGAGCGGGCACGCGCCGCGGGAAGAGGCGTCGGCGACCGTCGGCGCCGGGACCCCGTAGGCGAACGCCGGGCCGTAGACAATCGTAAAGAGAGGGCGCCGCGCCCCGCAGACCGGAGGACTCCATGTCGACCCATGACGCCGTCGCGGCCCCGCCGACCGCCGGCGAGGCGAACTACCTGAACTGCAGCCATGGCTTCCGCTCGTGGTTCTTCACGCTCGACCACAAGCGCATCGGCGTGATGTACCTGGCCTCGATCCTGTCCTTCTTCCTGCTGGGCGGCATCCTGGCCCTGCTGATCCGCACCGAGCTGCTGACGCCGACGCGCACGCTGATGTCGGCCGACGACTACAACAAGGTCTTCACGCTGCACGGCGCGATCATGATCTTCCTGTTCATCATCCCGGGCATTCCGGCGGCGCTGGGGAACTTCGTGCTGCCGCTGATGCTCGGCGCGAAGGACGTGGCGCTGCCGCGGCTCAACCTGGCCAGCTACCACCTGTACCTGATCGGGGCGCTGATCGCGGTGCTCTCGATCGTGCAGGGCGGGGTGGACGCCGGCTGGACCTTCTACGCGCCCTACTCCACCACGACCAACACCGCGGTGGTGACGTTGACCTTCGGGGTCTTCGTGCTGGGCTTCAGCTCGGTGTTCACGGGGCTGAACTTCATCGTCACCATGCACAAGATGCGGCCGGCGGGCATGGGCTGGTTCGACATGCCGCTGATGCTGTGGGCGCTTTACGCCACCTCCATCATCCAGGTCCTGGCCACGCCGATCCTGGGCATCACCATGGTGCTGCTGATCGTCGAACGCGTGATGGGCATCGGCATCTTCGACCCCGCCCTGGGCGGCGACCCCGTGCTGTACCAGCACTTCTTCTGGTTCTATTCGCACCCGGCCGTCTACATCATGATCCTGCCGGCGATGGGCATCATCAGCGAGGTGGTGTCGGTCTTCAGCCGCAAGCACATCTTCGGCTACCGGGCCATCGCCTACTCCAGCCTCGCCATCGCCGCCTTCAGCTTCCTGGTCTGGGGGCACCACATGTTCACCAGCGGCCAGTCCGAGCTGATGAACATGATCTTCAGCGCGCTGACCTTCAGCGTCTCGATCCCCTCGGCCGTGAAGATGTTCAACTGGCTGAGCACGATGTACAAGGGCTCCATCCGCTTCGACACGCCGATGATCTACGCCCTGTCCTTCATGTTCCTGTTCGGCATCGGCGGCCTGACCGGCCTGTTCCTGGGCTCGCTGGCCACCGACGTCCACCTGCACGACACCTACTTCGTGGTGGCCCACTTCCACTACGTGATGTTCGGCGGCACGGTGATCGCGTTCCTGGCCGGCCTGCACTACTGGTGGCCCAAGATGTTCGGACGCATGTACGACGAGAGGTGGGGCCGGATCTCGGCGATCATCATCTCGGTGGGCTTCAACATCACGTTCTTCACCCAGTTCGTCATGGGCAGCCAGGGCATGCCGCGGCGCTACTACGCCTACGTCGACAAGTTCGAACCCTACCACGTGATCTCGTCGATCGGCAGCTACCTGATGGCCGCGGGCTTCTTCATGACCGCCTGGTACCTGGTGAAGTCGCTCTACCGGGGCCGTCCGGCGCCGGTCAACCCCTGGGGCGGCGGCTCCCTGGAGTGGCAGGCCGCCTCGCCGCCGGTGATGCACAACTTCACGGACGAGCCCGTGGGCGGCGACCCCTACGACTACACGAACCAGGCGTACGACCCCGCGCTCGGCGGGTACGTGCTCCGCAAGACCGAGGTGTCCGACCGATGAGCACCCCGCACGAGGGACGCGACGAGCACGCCGATCCCCACCTGCAGCACCATTTCGGCTCCATGGTGCAGCAGTACGATTCGGGCAAGTTCGGCATGTGGCTGTTCCTGGTCACGGAGGTCCTGCTGTTCGGCGGGCTCTTCTGCGCCTACGCGGTCTACCGGGCCAATCACCCCGAGATCTTCGCCTACGCGCACCAGTTCCTGGACAAGACGCTCGGCGGCCTCAACACGCTGGTGCTGATCGTCAGCAGCCTCACCATGGCGATGGCCGTGCGCAGTGCGCAGCTGGGCCAGCAGCGCCGCCTCAAGCAGATGCTCGCCGCGACGCTGCTCTGCGCCTGCGTCTTCCTGGGCGTCAAGGGCGTCGAGTACGAGCACAAGTGGAAGCACGGCCTGCTCTGGGGGACGCGCTACGTGCCCCAGGGCGAGGCGGCCTCGCCGGCGTCGACGAACGCGACCGCGGTCGAAACGACGGCCGGAACGGTCGCCGTCCCCGCCGACGGCGGCACGACCCTGCCGCACGCGGCGTCCGGCCCCGAGGGCCTGGCCGACCGCCCGCAGGCCGGCCACGACGGCGCGACGTCCGGTGGCCACGGGCCCGCGGGCCCGGCGCCGCGCAACGTGCACCTGTTCTTCGGCATCTACTTCGTGATGACCGGCCTGCACGGCATCCACGTCCTGGCCGGCATGGTCGCCATCGTCTGGCTGCTGCGGCGGTCCGCGGCCGGCGAGTTCGGCCCGGGGTACTTCGCACCGGTCGACTTCGTCGGGCTCTACTGGCACCTGGTGGACCTGATCTGGATTTTCCTCTTCCCGCTGCTCTACCTGATCCACTGAGCGGCGGACCGCGGGAGGCGGCACGAGCATGAGCAATCACCGAGAAGGCCCCACGTACGCCCACGTCGTGCCCGTCAGAACGCTGCTGGGCGTGTTCGGCGCCCTGATGTTCCTGACGATCCTGACCTACGCCGTGACCTACGTCGACCTGGGCGCCCTGAACATCTGGGCGGCCCTGGGGATCGCCGTGGTCAAGGGCACCCTGGTGGCCCTGGTCTTCATGCACCTGCTGTGGGACAGGAAGTTCTACGCCGTGGTGCTGGTCAGCGCCCTGCTGTGCGTGATGATCTTCATCGGCATCGCCCTGCTCGACAGCGGCCAGTACCAGGCCGACCTCATCCCCAACTTCGCCCCCGCGATCACCCCGTAGGCTCTGGCCGGGACATTGTCCCTGCCCATGCCGTGTTGCGACTTGGATCTGCACATCCTGCCGTGACAGGGGGCGCTCGTCGGGCACATCC
>DYDD01000166.1 GCA_020718045.1 Fibrobacter sp.
TCTCGCCGGCGGCGCCGACGATGCGCACCTGCCGGTAGGTGCCGGGCGGCAGGACATCCACCACCCCGTCGTCCAGGACGCTGCGCAGCGCCGTCTCGGCCGCGGCGAAGAAGCCGTCCGGGTCCGGCATGGCCAGGGCCCGCGCCGCGTCCTGCGCGGCGAGTTCGGGGAAGAGCAGGCCCACGAGGTCCGCGCGCTGCTCGAGCGAGAGCTCGGTTTGCCCGGCCCGCCTCACGATCGCATCGCGCCAGGACGCGAGCCGGTCGAGCGCCCCGCGGCGCGGGCTCCCGAGGCGGCGCAGCACCGGCGGCTCCGCCATCATGGCCTGCATCTGGCGCATCTCGATGTCCTGGGCGAGCATCGGCGCGGAGAAGGGCACCGGCGCGAGGATGTCGCGGTCGGCGATCGCGCCGGCGTCGGGGAAGTCGGCGTCGATGCGCGGCACCACGGGCAGCAGTTCGGCCTGCAGCCACACCAGCATCGCCACCGTCGCCGCGGACCAGGCCCAGCGGCGCCAGCCGGAAACCGGCGTCCGTTGCAGGAGCCGACGACCGCCCGCGGCGAGCGGGAAGGCGCGCCCGCCCTCGCGGGGCGACCTCATCCAGCCCATGCCCGGCCATCTGGTCATGCCGCTCCCGTCACGTCGTCACTTCCGCTTCTCCGCGCCGCGCTCCTCGGCTACGCGGAACGCCTCCACGATGCGCCTCACCAGCGGGTGGCGCACGACGTCCCGCTGGGTCAGCTCGACGAAGGCGATGCCCTCGGTGCCGGCCAGGATGTCGCGCACGCGCACCAGGCCGGAATCCTTGCCCTGCGCCAGGTCGATCTGCGTGACGTCGCCCGTGATGACGGCCTTCGACTGGTGTCCCAGCCGGGTCAGGAACATCTTCATCTGGCCGAGCGTCGTGTTCTGGGCCTCGTCCAGGATGACGAAGGCCTGGTTGAGGGTGCGGCCGCGCATGTAGGCCAGCGGCGCGGCCTCGATGACCCCGCTGCTCATGTAGCGTTGGATGCGGCCCGGGCCCACCGTGTCCCCCAGCGCGTCGTGGAGCGGCCGCAGGTAGGGATCGATCTTCTCCTGCAGGTCGCCGGGCAGGAACCCCAGCTGCTCGCCGGCCTCGACCGCCGGCCGCACCAGGATGATGCGCTCGACCAGCCCGCGCTTGAGGTAGTCCATCGCCATGACCACGGCCAGGTAGGTCTTGCCGGTGCCGGCCGGCCCGATGGCGAAGACCACGTCGTGGGCGCGGATGGCCTCGACGTAGCCCTGCTGGCCCGCGGTCTTGACGCGGATGGCGCGGCGGTTCCCGGCCACCAGCAGGGTCTCGCCCACCGCCTCGGGCTCGCCGTCCTGCGGGCGCAGGTGCTGCTCGAGCACGTAGTGGACGCTCACGGTGTCCAGGGCCTTCTCCCGCTCCAGCAGTTCGACCAGCCGGCAGACCACGCGCGCCATCGTCTCGGTCTCGGCGGGCTCGCCGCGCAGGACCAGGGCGTCCCCGCGCACCGAGATGCTGCCGCCGTAGTGCTCCTCCAGGACGCGCAGGTTGGCGTCGTGCCAGCCCAGCAGGGCGAACTGGTCGACGCCCGCGAGGTCGATCGCCGCCTCGCCGGGCGCGGTCGCGGTCAGCCTGCCGACGGCGCCGCTCACCCGCGCTCCTCTTGCGTCACGACCCGGATGTGAAGCTCGGCCAGCTGGGCGGGGCTGATGCCGCCCGGCGAATCGTCCAGGGGCGAGGAGGCCAGATAGGTCTTCGGGAACGCGATCACGTCGCGCAGCGACGAGCTGCCGGTCAGCAGCATCGCGATCCGGTCCAGGCCCAGGGCGATGCCGCCGTGGGGCGGCGCGCCGTACTCCAGGGCGTCCAGGAAGAAGCCGAACTTGTCGCGCGACTCCTGCTCGGTCATGCCGACCACCCTGAAGACCGCCTCCTGGAGCGCGCGACGGTGGATGCGGATGCTGCCCGAGCCCAGCTCGACCCCGTTGCAGACGAGGTCGTAGAGCTGCCCGTGGCAGGCGCCGGGGTCGCTCTCGAGCAGGGGCTCGCTCGCGGCGTCGGGCATCGTGAACATGTGGTGGCAGGCCGCCCAGGCGCCGGTCTTCTCGTCCTGTTCGAACAGCGGGAAGCTGCGCACCCAGGCGAAGGCCCAGGCGCCCTCGGGGATCCAGCCCCGCTGCGCGCCCAGTTCCAGCCGCACGGCGCCCAGCGCCGCGCCGACGGTCGCCGCCGGACCGGCGCCGAACAGGACCAGGTCGCCCTCGCGCAGCCCGAGCCGCTCGCGCAGCGCCGACTGGAACGGCTCCGACATGAACTTCGCGATCCCGCCGTCGAAGCCGTCGGCGGTCGCCTTCACGAAGGCCATCCCGCGGGCGCCGCGCTTGCGCGCGACCTCCTCGAGGTCGGTGATCTGCTTGCGGCTGTAGCCGGCGCAGCCCTCGGCGGCGAGGCAGCGCACGACGCCCCCCTCGGCGACGGCCGTCGCGAAGACGCCGAAGCCGCTGTCGGCCGCCAGGTCGCTCACGTCGCGGATCGGGCAGCCGAAGCGCAGGTCGGGCTTGTCGGAACCGTAGAGGTCCATGGCCTCGGCGTAGGAGAGCCGCGGGAACGGCGTGGGCAGCTCGATGCCGGCGGCCTCGCGGAACAGGGTCGCCACCATCCCCTCCACGAGCGCGAAGATCTCCGGCTCGGTCACGAAGCTCATCTCGAGGTCGATCTGGGTGTGCTCGGGCTGGCGGTCCTTGCGCAGGTCCTCGTCCCGCAGGCAGCGCGGCAGCTGGTAGTAGCGGTCCACGCCCGAGACCATCAGGATCTGCTTGTACAGCTGGGGCGACTGCGGCAGCGCGTAGAAGTGTCCCGGGTGGATGCGGCTGGGCACGACGTAGTCGCGCGCGCCCTCGGGCGTCGTCTTGATCAGCAGCGGCGTCTCGACCTCCAGGAAGTCGCGCTCCCCGAGGTAGCGGCGCACCGCCTGGGCGGCCCGGTGGCGCACCATCAGGTTGTTCATCATCTCGGGCCGACGCAGGTCGACGTAGCGGTACTTCAGGCGCAGCTCGTCCGCGGCCTGCGCCGCCTGGTCGAGCTGGAAGGGCAGCGGCTTGCAGGGGTTGAGCACCTCGATCCCCGTCGCCGCCACCTCGACCGCGCCGGTGGCCATCGTCGCGTTGACCATGCCCTCGGGCCGCGGGCGTACGCGTCCGCTGACCGCGATCACCGATTCGAGCTTCACCAGGCCGCTGCGCGCGGGCAGGTCGCCGTCCTCGAAGACCACCTGGACGGTGCCGTAGCGGTCACGCAGGTCGATGAAGGTGACGCCGCCCATGTCGCGGATCTTCGCGGCCCAGCCGGCGAGCCGGACGGTCTCCCCCACGCGCGCGGTGTCGATGTCGCAGCAGCGATGAGTCCGGATCAGTGTCGCGTCGCTCACAAGCCCAGCACCTCCCGCACCGCCGCGAGCAGGCCGTCGCCCGCCACCTCGCGCTGGTGCCCGTCGTTCAGGTCCTTCATCTGGAAGCCGCCGGCGGCAAGCTCCTCGTCGCCGGCGATCAGCACGAGCCGCGCCCCCCGCGAGTGGGCGCCCTTCATCTGGGCCTTGATCCCGCGACCGGTCGTGTCCACCTCGACGCGGCACACGCCGCGCAGGCGCTCGGCGTGGGCCAGGGCGTGGATCTGCGCCGCCCGGCCCAGGCAGGCCATGTAGACGTCCACCGGCGACTGGCGGCTGAGCTGCGGGTCGAACTCCTCGGGGTACAGGTGCCGCAACGTGCGCTCGACGCCCAGCGAGAAGCCCACGGCCGGCGTCGGCGGCCCGCCGCACTGCTCCACCAGCCCGTCGTACCTGCCCCCGCCGCACAGCGCGCTCTGGCGCAGATCCTGCCGCGCCGAGATCTCGAACGTCGTGCGGGTGTAGTAGTCGAGGCCGCGGACCAGCGACGGGTCCTCCGTGACGGCCACGTCCATGGCGGTCAGGGAGGTGCGCAACGCGGCGTGATGGTCGCGGCAGTCCTCGCAAACCGCGTCGCTGATCGGTCGCATGCCGCCGAGCAGCTCGCGGCAGGATTCGACTTTGCAGTCGAAGAGACGCAACGGGTTCACTTCGAGGCGCGATCGACAGGTTTCGCAGAATCCCTCCGCGCGTCCGCGCGCCCAGGCCTGCAGCTCCGCCACGTAGGCGGGCCGGCATTCGCGGCAGCCGATGGTGTTGACCTGGACGGTCAGGCCCTCGGCGTCGACGGCTTCGAACAGCGCCAGGGCGGCGCGGATCACCTCGGCGTCCAGGACCGGCGACGGCGAGCCGATGGCCTCGACCCCCACCTGGTGGAACTGGCGGTAGCGCCCCGCCTGCGGCCGGTCGTAGCGGAACATCGGGCCGAGGTAGTAGAACTTCATGGTGCCCGGCTGGCGGGTCAGGCCGTTCTCCAGGTAGGCCCTGACGACCGACGCGGTCGCCTCAGGACGCAGGGTGAGCGATTCGCCGCCCTTGGTCTCGAAGGAGTACATCTCCTTGTCGACGATGTCCGTCCCCGAACCCACCGCGCGGGTGAACAGGTCGGTCGGCTCGATCAGCGGCGTGCGGATCTCGCCGAAACCGTAACGCTCCAGCACCTCGCGCCAGCGCTCCTCGCACCAGCGCCAGCGCTCCATCTCCTCGAGCAGGACATCCCGAGTGCCCCGGGGCCGCCTGTATTTGAGGTCCATGCTCCGCCTCCGCTCCTCGCTCCGGGCCTGCCGATCAGGCCTGCCGATCAGGGCTGCCGGCTGCGGCCGCTGACCACGATCATGACCTCCGCCGGCGACAGCGCCACCAGGCTGCACGACGCGGGCAGCCTCACCTCCGGCCGGACGGTGTGGGCGCCCGGGCCGAACCCGCCGGCGGCGACCGCCAGGACGACGGCGTCGTCGGCCATGGCCGCCAGCGCGGCGGCCGGCCCGCGGACCTCGACGTTCGCCACGGGGGGGAAAACCTCGACGCGAAGACCCCCGCTGTCAAGCCGGGGCACCAGCGGGATGCGCTCGAAGAGCCGCCTCCCCGCCTCGGCCACGTCCGCCGTCACCCGCACCTCCCGCGGCGCGGTCCAGAGCTGCGGCCGGGGCGCGTGCACGGTCCGCATGATCTCGAGCCGGCCCGTCGCTCGCCCGACCGCTAACGGGTCCGTGCGCGGCCTGCCCGCTCCCGGCAGGAACCGGGACGGCCCCACCAGTTGGACGGTGGCCGGCGAGGCGGCGGGCGGCGCGGTCAGCACGCGGTCCTGAGGCGCGTCGGCCGCGACGGGGATCTCGACCGGGACGGCGACCGAATCGATCCGGTCCACGAAGAACTCGAGACGCACCGGGGCCGTCACGAGGATGTCCACCAGTTCGCCGCGCCGACCGTCGACCGCCACTTCCCGTTCGACCACGCTGCCGGGCGCCGCGCCGTCGAGATCGACGATCGCCTCGCCGAGGTCGCGGCCGAAGTACCGGTTCAGGAAGAAATTCAGCTTCGTGCCGCCGGCCCTGATCCTCACCGTCTCGGGCACGAGGTTGCCCGCGAGCGTGCAGCCGCGCGCCAGCCCGGTCACTCGCAGCGGCACCTCCAGTTCGCGGGTGACCTGGCGGTCGGCGGCGACCTGGATCCACAGCAGGATCGAGACGGCCAGGCAGAAGACCTTCATCAGGTGCCGGTTCATGACGGACATCGCCTTTCGGTGATGCGGGAGCCGGGTCAGGGCAGCAGCAGCTTCTGGCCGACCAGCACCCGGTCGGACTTGAGCCGGTTGCGCTCCTTGATCGCCTTGATCGTCGTGCGGTGCCGCAGGGCCAGCGCCGAGAGCGAGTCCCCCCGCCGCACCACGTAACGGGTCTGCCAGTCGGCGGTCTTCGCGACGGCGGCCGGCGGCCGTTCGCCGCGCCAGGCGAGAACGCCGTCGCACAGGATCCGGGCCAGCTTGCGCCGCCCGTCGGCCGACGCGAGCAGTTCGCGGTCGGCCCGGTTCGAAAGGTACGCCACCTCGACCAGGACCGAGGGCATCGCCAGCGTGCGCAGCACCTGGAATCCCGCCTGCTTGACCTTCTTGGCCGCGACCACGCGCGAACGGCGCGCCTCCTGCAGCAGGTGTTCGGCGAGCCGGTTCGACTGGGTCAGCACCTGGCTGAGCCGCAGATCCATCAGGATGGTCAACACCGCGTCGTCGTCGCGTTCCTGCGGCGCCAGCCCCACCAGGTCCGCGGCGTTCTCCTTGTTCGCCAGTTCGCTCGCCTCGCGGTCGGTCGCCTTCTTCTGGGAGAGGAGGTAGACCTCCATGCCGTTGATCGCGCCGTTGCGATGCGTGTTCGCGTGGACCGAGACGAACAGGTCGCCGCCGGCCTCCTTGGCGATGCGCACGCGGTCGGCGAGGCTGACGAAGTAGTCGCCCTTGCGCGTCAGCACGGCGCGGTAGCCCTCGCGCGCGTCGATCAGCCGGGCCAGCTCCAGCGCGATCGCCAGCACCGCGTCCTTCTCGCGCAGGCCCTTGCGGATCGCGCCGGGGTCCATGCCGCCGTGGCCCGCGTCGATCACGACGGTGACCGGGCGTACTGCGGTCGGCTCCCGCGGCGGCCGCCCTCCGTCCCCGCTCCCGGC
>DYDD01000419.1 GCA_020718045.1 Fibrobacter sp.
GGCGGCGCTGATCCTGCTCGCGGCCCTGCCCGCGCTCGCCCCCGGCAGCGCGAAGTGGTACCGCCACGACCGCACGCAGAACCGCACGGCGCACGAGTACGCCTGGAACCTCCTGTCGGGCCTGGACCCCGGCGCCATCGTCTTCACCAACGGGGACAACGACACCTACCCGCTGTGGTACCTGCAGGAGGTGGAGGGCTTCCGCCGCGACGTCACGGTCGTGAACCTGGCGCTGATCAACCTGCCCTGGTACGTCAAGCAGATGAAGCGGCGCACTCCGCCGATGCCCGTCTCCTACGACGACACGCAGGTGGAGCAGCTGCGACCCGTGCTGTACCAGGACCCCGACACCGGGAAGCAGGAGGTCGTGTACGTGCGCGACTACATCGTGCACGACATCATCCAGAACCGCGGCCAACGCCCGGTCTTCTTCGCGGTGACGATCCCCCAGGAGAACATGGCCCGCTACTTCACCATGCTCCAGATGGAGGGGCTGGCCTACCGCTTCACCGGCGTCAAGGGTCCGGACGGCATGCCCACGGTCGACAGCGACCGCCTGCTGGCGAACTGCTACGGGGTCTACGACTTCAGCGCCACCCTGGACGGCGACTCCGAGCGCCGCCGGTCCGAGTTCCGCGCCCTCAACGACCTGCCGCAGAACCCGAGCCCCGAGGGCGAGGTCCGCGAGCTCCTGGGCGAGCGAGACTGGCGTTTCGAGGGGCTGTGGCGGCACAACGGCCGCCACCGCGACGACGTCCACTTCGACCGCAACGCCGAGAACCTGCTGGGCAACTACCCGGCGGGCCTGATCCGCGCGGGCTACGACTTCATCATGCGGGCGCAGGCGCCCGACGCCACCGACGCCGTCTACGACGAGATGATCGCCAAGGCGGAGACCGCGTTCGAGCTGGCCAGCAGCTTCGACCCCACGTTCCCGATGGTGACCGACATCTACCCCATGGTGCTGGTCGAGCGCGGGCGCGCCCGGGACGCGGCAGACCATGTGCAGCGCCTCCACGGGGCGATCCCGCCCAGGGACGAGCAGGCCCTGATCCCGCAGCTGGTCCAGGCCATGGTGCAGCGCGGGGAGGACGCCGTGGCGGTCGCCTGGATGCAGGAGCGCCTGCGCGACGATCCCCGGGACGCCGTGGCGCGCCAGCAGCTCGACGCCCTGCTC
>DYDD01000167.1:0-590 GCA_020718045.1 Fibrobacter sp.
CGAGCGCGCCGGGGCCGTCGGGCAGGTCGTCGAGGAAGCGCGCCGCCAGCACCGCGACGCCGGTGTAGGTCAGCGAGCGGTCGCCGTCGCGCGCGGCGGCACCGGCGCGGCCGCCGATGTCGCGCACGATCCCGTCGCCGCCCAGCAGCACGGAGTTGACGGGCGACCAGTCGGCGAGCAGCAGAGTCGCGGCCGCGCCCGAGGCGAGGTGGTCCGCGACGAGGGCGCCGAGGTCGGTGCCGTCATCTGCGGCGATGTCGACATCGCCGTTGTGCAGCAGGACGTGCGGCTCGTCGCGGAAGAACTCCCGCGCGTTCACGATCCCGCCGGCGGTGCCCAGGATGGCCGGTTCGGTGAAGACGCGGATCTCGTCGAAGCCTTCGAGGCCGTGAGCCGCCGCCGCGATCCGCTGCGGCAGGTGGTGGGCGTTGACGGCGAGGCGCCGCGCGCCGGCGTCGCGCAGTCGTGCCGCGATCCGGGCCAGCAGCGTGCGGCCGCCGAGCTGCATCAGCGGCTTGGGGGTCGTGTCGGTCAGGGGGCGCAGGCGCGTGCCGAGCCCCGCGGCCAGGATCATGGCGCAGCGGACGCCG
>DYDD01000167.1:598-6543 GCA_020718045.1 Fibrobacter sp.
CTCAACCATCGTCAAGCTGCTCCCGCAGCTCGTCCTCGAAGCGCCGCAGCTCCCCGCTCCAGCCGGCGACGAGCTCGCGCGGGTCGGCGCCGGCGTCGACGCCCTCGCGCAACCCGCGGCCGCCGGCCAGGATGTCGATGGGCGGCTTTACCGTCTCGTACTCGTACGGCGGCTCCTTCCAGCGGAACTCGTCCGGCCACAGCGCGCGCGCCGCGCACAGGACGGCGACCGCCGTCAGGACGGGGCGGAATTCGCGGCGGTCGGTCACGTGCAGCTGCAGGCCGCCGCAGAGGCGGCCCTGGTGCTTCTGGAAGGTGGGTTCGAAGTGCAGGGGGCGCAGCCGCAGGCCCGGCAGGTCGTAGGCATCCAACCGGTCGGCGAGCCGCTCGGGCGCGAGCCAGGGCGCGCCGAAGATCTCGAAGGGCCGCGTCGTGCCCCGGCCCTCGGACAGCAGGGTGCCCTCGAGCAGGCACATGCCGGGGTAGACGACGGCGGTGTCCGGCGTGGGCATGTTCGGGGACGGCAGGACCCAGGGCAGGCCGGTCTCGTCGAACCAGGCGGCGGGATCCAGGCCGCGGCAGCCGATCACCTCGAGGTCGACGTCCAGGCCGCGGCGGCGACGGAAGAGCCGGGCCAGCTCGCCGACGGTCAGGCCGTGGCGCATGGGCAGCGGCTCGAGGCCGACGAAGGAGCGATAGTCCGGGTCCAGCACGTTGCCCTCGCGGGCGTTCCCCAGGGGATTCGGACGGTCGAGCACCAGGACCGACCGGCCCTGTTCGGCGCACGCCTCCAGGCACAGCAACATGGTCCAGATGAAGGTGTAGTAGCGCGCGCCGACGTCCTGCAGGTCGATCACCAGCAGGTCGACGTCCGCGAGCATCGCCGCGGTGGGCTTGCGGTGCTCGCCGTAGAGGGAGTGGGCCGGCAGGCCGGTCGCCGGATCGGCGAAGCCGCGCCACTCGACCATGTTGTCCTGGGTCTCGCCGCGCAGGCCGTGCTGGGGGCCGAGCAGGCAGCGCAGGTCGGCGCCGACGGCCGCGCGCAGCAGTGGTGCGGCGTGGCGCAGGCGACGGTCCACCGAGGCGGGGTGGCAGAGCAGGCCGACGCGCCGCCCGCGCAGCGGCGCAAAGTCGCGCTCGACCAGGACGTCGAGACCGGTCAGGATGGCGTTGCGGGACATGGCGCCGCCTCGGCTGGAGTTCGGCGCCAGTGTAGGCGGCGGGCGTGCAACTGTCGAGGCGCGGTTGCGTAACCGTGCATCGCCGGCGCCGGTCCCGGCCCGGTCCCACTCCCGAGAGAGGCGGCCCTCCATGCGCACCCCCCTGCTGCGGATCATGCTCGTCGTCGCGTGCGGCGGCGCCGGCGGCCTCGCCGCCGCGACGGACCTCGCCACCGTTCCAGCACCTCCCGTCGCACGGGTCGAGCCGCACGTCTTCCGCGAGTTCGGCGTCGAGCGCGTCGACGACTACTACTGGCTCAACCGGCGCGAGGACCCCGCGGTGATCGCCTACCTCGAGGCCGAGAACGCCTACGCCGCGGCGGTGCTGGCGCCCACGTCCGCGCTGCAGGAGACGCTCTTCGCCGAGATCACCGGGCGCATCAAGAAGGACGACGACACGGTCCCCTACCTCGACCGCGGCCACTGGTACTACACGCGCTTCGCCGAGGGCCAGGAGTACCCGGTCTTCTGCCGCCGGGCGGACGCACCGGGGGCGGCCGAACAGGTGATGCTGGACGTGAACATCCTGGCCGAGGGCCACGCGTTCTTCCAGGCCCGCGGCACGGCGGTCAGCTCCGGCGGCGGCGTGCTGGCCTGGGCCGACGACGCGGTCGGGCGGCGCCTCTACACGATCCGCTTCAAGGACCTGGCGACGGGAACCATCCTGCCCGACGCCATCCCCAACGCCAGCGGCAACCACGTCTGGGCCGAGGACGACTGCACCCTCTTCTACACCAAGAAGGACCCGGGCACCCTGCGCTCCTGCCAGGTGTGGCGCCACACGCTGGGCGAGGATCCCGCGGGCGATGTCCTGGTCTACCAGGAGGACGACGAGACGTTTGCCGTCGGCGTCGGCAGGACGAAGTCGCGCCGCTACGTGCTGATCACCTGTTACCAGTCGGTGAGCACCGAGGTCCGCTACGTGGCGTCCGACCGCCCCCGCGACGGGTTCCGCGTCTTCCAGCCCCGCGAGCGGGACCATGAGTACTCCGTCGACCACCTCGGCGACACGTTCTTCGTGGTCACCAACTGGCGGGCCCGCAACTTCCGGCTGATGACCGCCACGGAGGCCGCCACCGGCAAGGAGAGCTGGCGCGAACTGCTCCCCCACCGCGAGGACACGCTGCTGCAGGGGATCGAGCCGTTCCGCGACTGGCTGGTCGCGAGCGAGCGGCGCGACGGGCTGACCCGCCTGCGCGTGCGCGCCTGGCCGGGCGGCGACGGGGCCTGGGAGGACCTCGATTTCGGCGAGCCCGCCTACGTGGCCTACGTCGGCGTGAACCGCGAGGCCGGCACCGACGTGCTGCGCTTCGGCTACGAGTCTCCGACCACGCCCTCCTCGACCTACGACTACGACATGCGCACGCGCCGCAAAACCCTGCTGAAGCGCGACGAGGTCCTCGGCGGCTTCGACCCGGCCGACTACGTCTGCGAGCGCCTCGCGATCGAGGCCCGCGACGGCGCGCGCGTGCCCGTCACCCTGGTGCACCGCCGCGACTTCCCGCGCGACGGCACGCGCCCGCTGCTGCTCTACGGCTACGGCTCGTACGGCTCGAGCACCGAGCCCGATTTCGACTCCGCGCGGCTGAGCCTGCTGGACCGCGGCTTCTGCTACGCCATCGCGCACGTGCGCGGCGGCGACGAGCTGGGCCGCCGCTGGTACGAGGACGGCAAGCTGCTGAACAAGATGAACACCTTCGAGGACTTCATCGACTGCGGGCGCGGCCTCGTGGCGGCCGGCTACGCCGACCCGCGGCGGCTGTACGCCATGGGCGGCAGCGCCGGCGGCCTGCTCGTCGGCGCGGTGGTCAACCTGGAACCCGGCCTGTTCAGCGGCGTCGTGGCGCAGGTGCCGTTCGTCGACGTGGTCACCAGCATGCTCGACGAGTCGATCCCCCTGACCACCGCCGAGTACGACGAGTGGGGCGACCCCCACGACGAGGCAGCCTACCGCTGCATGCTGGCCTACTCGCCCTACGACAACGTCGCAGCCGTGCCCCGCCCCCACCTGTTGGTCACCGCCGGGCTGCACGACTCCCAGGTCCAGTACTGGGAGCCGGCGAAGTGGGTCGCCAAGCTGCGCCGCCTGAAGGCCGACGACCGCCGCCTGCTGCTGGTCACGAACATGGAGGCCGGGCACGGCGGCGCTTCGGGGCGCTTCCGGCGCCACCGCGAGACGGCGACGGAATACGCCTTCCTGCTTGATCTGGCAGGGACGGGGAGGTAGGAGCGCGGCCGCCGGGCGGCCGCGCTCAGACTGGCGCGGCGGTCCGGTTCTCCGTCTCGACCCGGTTGCGCCCGGCACCCTTGGCCCGGTAGAGGGCGCCGTCGGCGAGCCGGATCAGGTCGTCGATCGCATCTCCCGACGCCGGCACCAGCGTGCCGCCGCCGATGCTGACGGTCACCGGGACCCGGCGTCCGTCGACCATGAACTCCATGTCCGCCACCGCCAGCCGCACGCGCTCGCCGAAGGCGGCGAGCTGGTCGGGAGCCGCGTCGGGGATGATCACGGCGAATTCCTCGCCACCGTAGCGGGCGGCGTAGTCGGTCGTGCGCCGAGCCGACTCGTCGATCGTCTTGGCGACGGCCACCAGGCAGTCGTCGCCGACGAGGTGGCCGTAGGTGTCGTTGAAGTTCTTGAAGTGGTCGATGTCGATCATCAGCAGGGAGAGCGGCTCGCCTTCGCGCTGCGCCCGCCCGAACTCCAGCTCCAGCCGCTCGTCGAACGCCCGTCGGTTGCAGATGCCCGTCAGCCCGTCGAAGTGGTTGCGCAGGTCCAGCTCCTCGTTGGCCTGGGCGAGCTGGCGCATCATGTTCTGCAGCTCGGAGGTGCGCAGCTGGACCTCCTGCTTGAGCACGCGGTTGGCCTCCTGCTGAAGCTGCAGCACCTCGGCCTGGGCCGCCCGGCGCGCCTGCTTGTGCTCCCGGAAGCGGTCGGCCAGAGCGAGGGACAGCAGCATCGCCTCGGCCGCGAGGCCGAACAGGGGCCCGTTCTCGGTGACGAACGTGCGCGGCAGCAGGCCGAACTTGCTGGCGATCATCAGCATGGTGCCGAGCAGGAACGTCAGCCAGGCCGCGACGAACCAGCGGGCGGAGTTCCCGCCGGTGCGCCACTGGCGCAGACCGCCCCAGGCGATGACGACCGCGCCGAGCACGGCCGTCACCAACATCGGCCGCATGACCGTCGCGTACGGCAGCACACAGCTCGCGACCAGGCCGGCCAGGCCGGCCAGCGACCCGGCGCGGAACAGCCGCGAGCAGCGCGGCGACTGCTGGCGCAGGTTCAGCAGATCGTGGGCGAAGATGAAGGCGCTGCCCGTGGCCGCAGCCACGAACAGGGCCGGCGCCTTCTCCTGCAGCCACGGCCAGTACGGCCACAGGTACTGGTAGCCCAGCCCCTGCAGGCCGGCCATCAGGCCCAGGAACGAACCCATGTGCAGCACGAAGCCGAGGTGCACGCGCTCGCGCAGCACGCCGAACAGGAAGGCGTTGTACAGCACGACCAGCAGCATCGCGCCGTAGAAGAAGCCGAAGAAGGCGTAGCGGTTGGTCTCGGACCGGAAGTAGGCGTCGGCGTCCCACAGCGCCAGCGGCACCTGCAGCGAGCTGTTCGAGCGCACCCGTAGCAGGTAGGTCGTCCCGTCGGCCGTCGCCGGCGTGAGCGGGAACAGGAAGTGGCGGTGCGCGAGCGGGCGCCGGGCGAACGGCTCGCGGTCGCCGGCCCTGCCGGCCGCGACCGGGAGGCTGCCTTCGACGGCGTAGAGCTCGATCTCGTCGAGCAGGGAGTAGGAGACCACGAGCAGGATCTCGTGCCGTACCTGGACGTCCGGAGCGAGGCGGAAGGCCAGCCATGTCTCGCGGTCCGTGTAGCCGAAGTTGGGGATGCCGGGGGCGAGGGGCTGCCAGGCGCCGGACGCAGGGTCGAAGACGAGCAGCCCGCGGTCCAGCGCGACGTGATCGGCGCCGGCGTCGAAGCCGAACGCGTCCTCGCCCCATCCGACCGGCGCGGGCGGCACGCCGTCGGCGACGGCGGGGGCCGCCAGCAGCGACATCGAACACAACAGCATGATCCGTAACGACATCGTGTACCTGCTTCCCGTTCGGGCGACAGCAGTCGCAGGTGGATACACGTTCGTTATCGGCCCGCCGGGGCCGGGGTTGAGCCCGATCGGCGCCGTCAGTCCGGAGGCAGGTTGCGGACCAGCTCGCGGAAGCTTTCGAGCGGCGCGTTGTCCGGATCGATCTGCGCCGCCTCGTCCAAAGCCAGCAGGGCCTGCTCGCGGTGGCCGGCGTCCAGGCAGATCAGGGCGGCGCGCGACCACAATGCGGGATCGTCGCGGACGGGATCTCCGGCCGCCAGTTCGCCCGCGGCGAGCCGGCCGACCAGGGACAGGGCGCGGTCGGCGCTGCCCAGGGCGCGGTCCGCTTCCAGCAGCATCTGCCGCTCGAGGGGCGCGAGGTCCCGCAGCCAGAGGCCGGCGAGCAGATCCTGCAGGTCGGCGTGGCGTCCTGCCTTCAGCAGCGCGGCGGCCAGGTCCTGCCGCAGCTCCGGCGTCGGCGACCGCATGTACCGCGAAGCCAGGCTGTCGGCGAGCGCCACCTGGTCGACGCCCGCGTCCCCGGACAGGGCGATCCCCAGCGCGTCGCGAACCGGCAGGCGCGCCAGGTCGCGTCCCGCGCGCAGCCCGGCGGCCGTGCTGTCGGCGGCCGCACCCAGCCTGGCGGC
>DYDD01000168.1 GCA_020718045.1 Fibrobacter sp.
ACGGCGGCGGATCGGACCGGGGCGTCTGCTCCAGGCCCTGGGCCAGCGCAGCGGCACCGCCTTCCTGGCGCTGCAGGACGCGGGGGGCATCCTCGCGGCGACGCCCAACGTGGACCACCTCTC
Organism: Fibrobacter sp.; assembly: GCA_020718045.1. Taxonomy (GTDB): domain Bacteria; phylum Krumholzibacteriota; class Krumholzibacteriia; order LZORAL124-64-63; family LZORAL124-64-63; genus PNOJ01. Next base: position 124 of record DYDD01000168.1, read on the forward strand.
CTCGCTGGCCGGCGACACCCTGCTGGCCAGGGTGATGGCGACCGGCGCGCCGGCCACGCGCGAGGTCGCGTTCGCGGGGCGCCGCGTGCTGGAGCGGGTCACGCGGCTCGACGTGGCCGGCCGGCCCGTGAGCCTGCTGCGCGTCGGCCTGGACCTGGGCGAGGTCGAGCGACGGCAGCGCGAGATCGGCCGCAGCCTGGCCGTGCACTCCCTGCTGCTGCTGGTGGCGCTGGGTGCCGGCGCCGCGCTGCTGATCGCCAGCCGGCGGCTGGCGGCCGCCAGGACCGCGTGGGCCCAGGCGCGGCGCGAGGTCACGGCGCTCGAGGAGGAGCGCGCGCGGCGCGAGCGCAGCTTTGCCCTGGGCGAGCTGGCCTCGGGCGTGGCCCACGAGATCCGCAACCCGCTCAACGCGATCCACGTCGTGGCGCAGCGCCTCGGCCGCGAGTTCGTCCCGACGCAGGACGAGGCGGAATACCGACAGCTGACCGGGACCGTGCGCGGCGAGGTCGGGCGCATCAACCGCATCGTCGAGCAGTTCCTGCGCTACGCCCGGCCGGCCGCGCCCGACCTGCGGCCGACAGACGCCGCGGCGCTGGTGCGCGACGTCGTCACGCTGGTGCGGGGGCGGTTCGAGGCCAAGGGCGTGGAGCTCGCCGTGTCGGCGCCCGCGCGCCTGGACTTCGTGGCCGACCCGGACCTGCTGCGCCAGGCGCTGCACAACCTGCTCGACAACGCGCTGGCCGCCTGCCCCGCCGGGGCGCGCACGGACGTCGAGCTGCGGACCGACGGCGACCGGGTCCTGCTGGTCGTCAGCGACACCGGCTGCGGCCTCGCGCCGGCCGACCTGGACCGCATCTTCAACCTCTACCACACGACCAAGCCAGACGGCACCGGGCTCGGCCTGGCCGTCGTGGACCAGGTCGCCGCGCAGCACGGGGGGCGGGCGCTGGCCGACGGCCGCCCGGGCGGCGGCGCGGTCTTCACGCTCGACCTGCCGCGCGGCGGCGTGCCGGAGGACGCACGATGACGGACGTGAGGGTGCTGATCGTCGACGACGAGGCCGGCCAGCGCGAATCGCTGGGCGGGTTCCTGCTGAAGCGCGGCTACGACGCGGTGCTGGCCGCGGACGGCGAGACGGCGCTGCGGATCATCCACGAGAGCGTCGTGGACGTCATGCTCACCGACGTGCGCATGCCCGGCATGGACGGCGCCGAGCTGCTGGCGCGGGCCAAGGCGGCCAACCCCCTGCTCGAGGTGATCGTCATCACGGCCTTCGGCACCATCGCCGACGCGGTCGAGGCGATGCGGCGCGGCGCGTCCGGCTACATCACCAAGCCGATCGACCTCGACGACATCGAGCTGCAGATCCAGCGGGCGGTGGAGCGGCGGCGGCTGATCTCGGAGGTGCGCGTACTGCGCCGGCAGGTGGCGGCCGCGCACTCGTTCGCCGGGATCGTGGCCGCGAGCCCGGCCATGACCGAAGCGCTGGACCTGGCCTCGCGGGCCGCCGCGACCGACGCCACCGTCCTGATCCGCGGCGAGAGCGGCACCGGCAAGGAGCTCGTCGCGCGCGCGATCCACCACGCCAGCCCCCGCCGCGAAGGGCCGTTCGTGGCGGTCAACTGCGCCGCCTTCGCCGCGACACTGCTGGAGAGCGAGCTGTTCGGCCATGAGAAGGGCGCCTTCACCGGGGCCGACCGGCAGCGGGCCGGGCGCTTCGAGGCGGCCGCCGGCGGCACCCTCTTCCTGGACGAGATCGGCGACCTGCCGCCGCCGCTGCAGGTGAAGCTGCTGCGCGTGCTGCAGGAGAAGACCTTCGAGCGCGTCGGCAGCAACCAGACCCTGACCGCCGACGCGCGCATCGTGGCGGCCACCCACCGCGAGCTGGAGCAGATGGTCGCCGACGGGGCCTTCCGGCAGGACCTCTACTACCGGCTCGACGTGGTCAACCTCCGCCTGCCGGCGCTGCGCGAGCGGCGGGCCGACATCCCGGCGCTCATCGAGCACTTCCGGCTCAAGGCCGCGGCCCAGTACGGCAAGTCGGTGGACTCGATCAGCCGCGAGGTCATGGACCTGCTGGTGAAGCACGACTACCCCGGCAACGTGCGCGAGCTGGAGAACCTGGTGACGCGCATGATCGTGCTGGCCCGCGGCCCGGTCGCGACGCTCGCCGACCTGCCGGGCGGCACCGGCGGCCACGACACGCACCGGCTCGACGACTTCCACGGCGACCTGCCCCGCTTCGTCGAGGAGATCGAGAAGCGCATCGTGCGCGAGGCCCTCGACGCGGCGGCCGGCAACCGTAGCCAGGCAGCGCGTGCGGTGGGCTTGACCGAGCGCAACCTGCGCTACAAGCTGCAGAAGTGGGGCTGGTAGGAGCGCCGATTCCGTCGAGACCTTCGACGGAATCGTCGAACGGCGACGGCCGCGCGCGGACCGTCGCCGACACAACCTGCAGTGATATAAAGAGATGTCATTTCGCCGCCCGCGGGCCGCAAAGTTGCTAGGGGCAGTCGCAAGGTCCTCCGAGGGACTGCGGAGAGCTACTCAACATCGAGTGGACCCCCTCGCACTTGGTAGCGATCCGTGAAGAGGGGGCGGGGAGAGGCGAGGCTCTTCCGCCCCCTCCGACGTTCAAAGGGGATGACGATGCGCAGGGCATTCATCACGATGGGATATGTCGCCGCCGCGACCATCGCGGCGGCTGCCGACCTGCCCGGCTCGCCCGTGCCGGCCGTCGGCTGGGTCGACCAGGACCGGGACCAGCGCCATGACCTGTTCCGGGACGCCGACGGCGACGGCGTCAACGACGTCGACGGGCACACCTACACCCACCCCTTCGCCTGGGTCGACACCGACGGCGACCGGCTCAACGACCGCTACCGCGACGCCGACGGCGACGGCGTCAACGACCTCGCGACCGACTTCCGCGACGGCGACGGCGACGGCCGCAACGACAACGTGCTCGACATGGACGGCGACGGCTGCAACGACGTCACCGGCCTGGCCTACACCCGCGACGACCTGCACGGCGACCGCTACGGCTCCGTGCGCGACGGCGCCCTGTGGGTGGACGAGGACGGCGACGGCTTCCCGGACGACCGGATGGGACCGGGACACGAAGGGATCGAGGGGCAGCAGGACCGCTTCCTGGACCGCGACGGCGACGGCCTGGCCGACGGCTGCTGGTTCCAGGACGGCGGCTTCCAGCACCACAGCGCGACCACCGGCGGCGGCGGTTCGGGGCACGGCGGCTCCGGGCACGGCGGCGGCGGCGGCTCCCCGAACGGTTCGGGCCCCCGGTGACCCTGCCGACCATGCGGCGCGCCGCCCTGCTCCTGGCGGCGGCGCTCGCCTCGTCGCCTGCGATCCTGCAGGCGCGGTCACCCTGGGCCGCGGGCGCCGGCGCCAGCCTCATCGCGACCGACAACGTGTTCGGCACCGAATCCTCCCCCGGCGACGGCATCGCCGACGGGCGCGGCTGGCTGCTCTGGACGCCCGCCGCGTCGTTGCAGCTGGGCGCCTCCGGACGCCTGGTCCGCTTCCGCGACAACCCGGACCTGAACCACGGCTACCTCCAGGCCTCCGCTGATCTCCAGCGGACGGCGCCGGGCGCGCGCACGCACTGGCAGGCCGGACTGTCCGCCTCGCGGCGAGCGAACGAGGAGCTCTACGCGCCCTACGACTTCCGCGAGGGCGGTGCCTACGCCTCCGCGAAGCGCTACCTCACCCCCAGCTTCACCGCGCAGCTGCGGGCGGACGTCGCCGCGCGGGCCTATCCCGACTCCCCGGACGAGGATGCGAAGAGGACCTGGCTGTCCGTCCGGATGCACCGCTCGCTGCCGTCGCGCACGAGCTTCGGCTTCGGCGCGCGCGCGGGCTGGAAGAGCTACGACACCGACCAGATGGAAACGGCGGCGGCCTGGGAGATTTTCGCCCAGGCGGCCCAGTCGCTGTCGACACGGCTCGCCCTGCGCGCCTGGTGGTCGCGTTCGCTGCTCTACGAGCACGACGACGTCGCCGCACAGCTCGCCGCATTCGACAACCCCCTGCTCGACGAGTTCTCCGCCGACGGGCCCCGCCTCGGCGCCGCCGTGAAGGCGATCCTGCCCCGAAACTGCCTGGCCGAGCTGTCCGCGGAGCTGGCCTGGCTCGACTACCCCGGCCGCCCGCCGCAGGTCTACGATCCCGCGACGGACGAATTCCTGCTCGACGCCGACGAGCGGATCGTCCTGGGCCCGGGCGAGCGCAGCGACAACCTGTCGCGGGTCCGCCTCGATCTCGAGCAGCGCATCGTCGCGGCCCTCGGCGGCACGGGCCTGAGCCTGCGCGCCTCCGTCGAGTGGTCGCACCGGACTTCCAACGATCTCTACTGGGAGTGGAGCGGCTGGTCGGTACAGGCGGGCGCGGCGATCGAGTACTGACCCCGGCCGGGCGCGGCGCGGGCTCAGCCCCGCATGCCCAGGGCCATCCCCCCGAAGTAGGGAATCAGCCAGATCAGCCAGACCACGAGCGAGTAGCGGTGGAAGCCGCGGCGCGCCGCCGTGCTGCCGCGACGCTGGGTGCGGGTGGCCCAGATCGCGTGCGCGAGCATGAGCCACAGCGCGAGCTGGCCGGTGAGCGTGTGCGGGTCGCGCAGGTCGAAGGGGCCGTGGGCGAGGCGGTGCATGGCGAGCGTGCCCGAGACGTCGAACGCCAGCCCGGTCCAGAAGGCCGCGACATGGCGCGGCCGCAGGTCGCGGGCGAGACGCTCGGACCAGACGCCGAGGGAGTAGAAGAGCAAGGCGAGCGTGATGAGCGAGAAGGAGGCGATCGCGGTCATCGGCACGGCGATCGCCTCCCCGGGAACTCGGCAGCGCGACGGGCGCGGTCAGTGCGCGTGGTCGTGGGCGCCGTGGACGCCCTGCGCGGCCGTGTTCTTCGCGTACTCGTCGATGGTACGCCGGCCGTGCGCGAGGATCATCTCCACGACCTTCGGGTCCTGGCTGCTCATCACGGTGACCCAGCCGGCCTTGGTCTGGACCTGGTCCATCTTGGCGCCCGACATCATGAGCTGCCCGTAGGACTCGCACATGCCGCACATGGGCATCTGCTCGCCGGCCATCATCTTGGCACCGCAGTTCTCGAAGCTGGCCATGAGCTTCTTGAAGCGCTCCTCATAGCCGGCGGGATGGGTCGTGACCTCCATCATGCCGTTGGTCAGCAGGTAGGTGTCCCAGGTCATGTGCTCGAACAGGTCCATGTCGACCAGCAGGTTCTTGCACATGCCGCAGTTCTCGAGATCGAGCCAGGCCTTCGGCGCGGCCGACGCCGAGCCGACGCCCAGCAGGATCACGGCCAGGGCCATCATCGCCACGGTCTTCTTCATCGTCGTTCTCCCTTGAATGGTGGGTTCGTGGGCCACGCCAAGATATCGGAGAATTCCGATTTTGGAAATCAAGATCGGCCGAGATTTGCCATAAGCAAAATTTCTGACCGCCATCACGGCGCAACGGGCAGCGGCTCCTGCGCCCCGGCCGCCGTCGCATCCCCGAGCAGGTAGTGGTCGAACCACTCCAGTTCGCGGGTCTGGTAGTCCAGCATGTGGCTGGGCTTGTTGATCCCGTGCCCCTCGCCCGGGTAGAGCACCAGCCGGCTGGGCACGCCGTTGAGCTGCAGGTAGGTGAACAGTTCGACGGACTGGCGCGGGTCGACCGGCTCGTCGTCCATCCCGTGCATCACCAGCGTCGGGGTGGCGATGGCGCCGGCGCGCGAGGCCGGGCTGTGCTCCCACATCCGCTGCAGGTCGCCCGCCCAGGGCCGATCGTAGCCGTCGATGAACAGCTGCGGGTTGTTCTGCCCCATCGCCGAGACGTAGTTGAAGATGCCGGCGATCGAGACGGCCGCCTTGAAGCGGTCGGTGCGCGAGATCACGTTGTTGGTCGTCAACCCGCCGTAGGAGTAGCCCGTGAAGCCCAGGCGCGCCGGGTCGGCGATGCCGCGCGCGACCAGCTCGTCGCAGGCCGCCATCAGGTCCAGGTGGTCGTCGGTGCCGAAGTTGCGGTAGACGCCGCGCTGGAACACCTCGCCGTAGGACGTGCTGCCGCGCGGGTTGGCGATGAAGACCGCGTAGCCGCGCCGGCTCAGCGCCTGCCAGGGGTAGCGCGTGGTCCAGGCATTGCCGTAGCGCGCGAACGGGCCCCCGTGCATCTCCATGACGAAGGGGAACGGGCCGTCGGCGACGGTCTTGCCCGGCGGCAGGAACAGGAAGCCCTCCACCACGGCGCCGCCGTGGCCGGGCAGGTCCAGGCGCAGCGGCGCGGCCAGGCCGTGCGCGGCGACCGCATCGTCGACGCTCGCGAGCAGGCGCGCGGCGG
>DYDD01000420.1 GCA_020718045.1 Fibrobacter sp.
CCGTTTGTTTTTCTCGCCGAACATCTCAGAGCCGTTGACGTTCATGCGCCGCTCCAGATCGCCGACGGCTTCGAGGTAGGCGATGACGCGGTCGGCGGAAGGATCGGCGCGCCGCCGAGCCATTCCCACACGGTTGACTTGCCGCCGCCGAGCGGCTGCCGCCTTGCCCAGGCCTCGAAGCCCTCCCACACCGGCGCGTCGTAGCGCGCTTTGAGCTGCTCTACACTCAGCCGCAGATCGCCGGGGTTCCACCGAAACGCGGCGTTCCGCTCGGCCGGCGTCGCGGCCCTGGCCAGCGGCGAGCGCACGTCGAAGTTCTGCGCCGGCGCGCCGTCGAGCGCGCGGAACAACGTGCCGTTCTGCTCCAGCTTCTCCAACTGCGCGCCCTCGACGACGTCGCGCTGTTCGGGCGGCTTGCCGGCGTCGGCGGCCTGGATGTCCTTGTAGTCGCTCTCGCTCAGCGCCACGACCTGGCAGCGGCAGCCGAAATCCCACGGCGGATAATGGTCCTGCCAGAACGGATGATTGGCCGGCAGCACGACGTTGTTGAGCGCGGCGTGCGCCGGCCGAACGCGGTCGTCGCCCATCGTGAGGTATTGCCAATACGGAAGCACGTCCCGCTGGGCCTCCATCACGTTGTATTGAGCGGCCTGGTAAGCCTGGAAGCCGTGCACCCGCAACAGCAACTCCGCGCGACGCTCGCTCGCGGCAAGCTGCCGGGCTTGCTCCCCGGCATCCGCGCCCGGGTCCACCAGGTGCGGGCTGATGTCGTTGACGATCTCTTTCTTGATCTTGTCCCAATCGCCGCCCGCCGGCAGTTCCGCGATCCGGTCGCGGACGGTCTGCGCGACGTTGGCGGCCTCGACGCCGGTGATGACGAAAGCCCGGCCGCGAAGCTCCGGCAGCATCGCGTCGAAGACCTGGCGGGACACCACCGCCTTGCCGGCGACGGTCTTCATCGCTTCCTCGTGTTTGGCTGGCCCGAACAAGAACTCGCTGTCGCGCATGCTTAGAATCCCCACGCGGCTAGATCGCGTTTGGCAAATATCGAAGCCCGGCTGCATTGAAGCATGGTTTCCTTCATCGTCTCTCCCACGGTTCGGCGTAAGGCAGGCCGACACACTCGA
>DYDD01000169.1 GCA_020718045.1 Fibrobacter sp.
GGTCGCGGCGCGCCTCGGCGGCGGCCCCGAGCAGGGCGGTGAAGTCCATCTCGCGGTCGCCGCGGTTGGTGCGGCCGGAGTCCTCGAGGTCGCGCTCGACGTCCTCGAGGTGCAGGTCGTGCCGGCGGAAGCGCGTGATGGTGTACTGGGAGAGGTCGCGGTCCTCCGGCAGGTCGTGGATCTCGCCGTCGTACAGCTCGATCCGCATCGCGTTGCGGTCGTGCAGGGGCACGATCAGGCCGCGCGCGGCGGTGGTCATCGTCGGGGAGGCGTCGCCGGGGCCGCTGCGCTCCAGCAGGACGACGTCCAGGATCTCGTTTGTCTTCTCGTTCTTTTCCTTGACGAAGATGGTGGTGAGGTCGTTGAGGTCCGTGAACATCTGCTCGCGGATCTCCATCATCGGTCTTTTATGTTTGATGTCGTACAGGAGGTTGGCTAGCCTGTGGTTCGACTCCGGGAAGACGTAGTGGTTGTAGGCGGTCAGGCCGGCCGCCACCAGCGCGGCGCCGAACAGCAGGGGCCGCAGGATGGCGTAGAGCCCCACGCCGCCCGCCTTCATGGCCGTGATCTCGTGGTCGGTGGCGAGCTGGCCGACGCCCATCAGGACCCCGATCAGGACCGCCATGGGCACGGATAATGCAAACGTGTAACCCAGGCTCAACAGAAGCACTTCCGTGGCCACCACGAAGGGCACGCCCTTGGTGACGAACAGATCGACGTAGCGGTACAGGTTGTCGATGATCAGCACGAAGGTGATGACGAAGAAGCCGAACACGAAGGGTCCGGCGGTGGCGCGCAGCAGATGCCGTTGGAGCAGGATCATGGTGGTCGCCGCGGCCGCTCCTGTCGCCGGAAGGGGGCGGCCTGACTCCTTTCGAGGACGATCGACGGCGCCTGGCACGTACCGGGAACCCGCAGTGTAGCCACTGGTTCCCGGCAGGACAACGATTCTTCGAGGCCGGATCCGCCGGCTCGGACATCATCTCACCGGTTCCCCGCCGACGGGGGCGGGTCGCGCGCGGCGGCCCGGCGGGAGGCTCAGCTTGATCGGGGTGCGGGGAGGCGACCGGCGGCAGGGCCGGGGCAGGCGGTCGCCGCCGTCCCGGCCCGCGCTCGTCCGCGCCGCACTGCTCGCGCTGGCCGCTTCGCTCGCGCTGCTGGGCGCCGCGAACGAGACCGCCGCCAGCGACCTGATCCTGTGGGGCTTCGATCCCCTGCTGCGCTCCACCGACGACCCCCGCCTGCTGGGCGAGGACCGGCTCGTGATGCGCGAGCGGATGCTGGCGCTGGGGTTCGACCCCGTCGGGACGGATTCGCTGTCGCGTTTCGACCGCCGCCTGCGGTACCTCTCCGACGCCGCGGCGGGCGCCGACTGGAAGCGCCGCGTCACGGTGACCGAGTCGTCCGGCCCCCTGGGCATCGAGACCGTCTTCAGCTACCCCGAGTACTTCCTGCTGACGCAGTCCCCCCGCGAGCTGCCCGGCGGCTTCGTCTACTACCCGCCCCGGGACACCGACGCGCCCGAGGTGGCGCTGTTCATCGACGACCAGGCCGCGGCCCGCGAGCGGCGGCTGGCCGTGCGCAACCGGGTCGCGCTCGCCAGGGACCTCGACCTGCGCGGCGGCGCCGGCGGCGCCGGGACGCAGGCCGGGCTGATCAACCTGACGATCCCGATCAAGCTGCCGCGCACCCTCGAGAAGATCATCGGCCGCGGCGAGAAGACCAACATCCGCATCTCGGGCCGCGAGCACATCTCCATCGCCGGCGAGTCGACGCTGAGCAACCGCTTCACCCCGTCCGAGCGGCGCCGCAGCCAGAGCCTGTTCCCGTCCCTGGACATGGAGCAGCAGCTACAGATCAACCTCTCGGGGCAGATCGGCGAGAAGATCAAGCTCGAGGTGGACCACAACAGCGAGGGGCTCGGGCCGGAGGCGACCAAGATCCGCCTGACCTTCGAGGGCACCGAGGACGAGATCATCCAGACGATCGAGACCGGCGACGTGGGGCTCACCCTGCCGGGCAGCCAACTGCTGGGCTACAGTTCCAACGCGTCGGGCCTGTTCGGCCTCAAGGTGACCGGCCAGTTCGGACCCGCCGACTTCACGGTGCTCGCCACCAAGCAGAAGGCCGAGAGCGCCGGCCGCACCTTCAACTCCAGCGGCGGCTCCCAGACTGAGCACGTCATCTACGCCTATCAGTACCTGAACAACCGCTTCTTCCGCCTCGACCTGCCGCCGAACGACCTCGTGGCCCACCGGCGCCCCGACGCGCCGGGGCGCGACCGGCAGAGCGAGAGCATCGACCTGGGGTCGGTGCAGGTGTTCCTGTCGGTCACCGGCCGCCAGCAGGACGGCGACATCCGCAACATCGTGGCCGTGACCGACACCACCGGACTATGGTCGGCCGACGCCGTGGGGGCGGCGCTGCCGGACGGCCATTACGGCGAGCTGTGGCGGCCGGTGAACTTCGAGATCATCCGCGACCAGAACAACCAGCTGGTCGCGATCGACCTGCTGCGGGAGTACGGCTTCTACGACGTGTTGGCGGTCATTTACGAGGTGGTCCTGCCGGACGGCACCCGGCGGCGCGTCGGCGACAAGCCGGGCGTCGACGAGGCGAACCGCGTGGAGCACCAGGGGGAGCTCTACTACCGCATGAAGCTGCTGAAGCCCCAGAATCCGGAGCCCTACACCTGGCAGTATGTGCTGCGCAACATCTACCCCCTGGGCGGCAGCAACATCGACGCCGCCAGCTTCGACCTGCGTCTCGAGACCACGATGCAGACCAACTACCCCGAGCAGGACCTGAACAACACGGGCGCCGGCAGCGGCCTGAAGTGGATCCGCATCTTCGGGCTCGACCGCACGACCCCGCAGAACGACGCCGGCCACGACGACCGGGTCGACGCGCACGATCGCTTCCTCTTCGACCTCACCCGCGGCCTGCTGAAGTTCCCGCTCGACTTCCCGGAGCCGTTCAACGCCGCGCCTGAGGTCTACGCGGCCTTCGCCGACTCCTCGGTGTACGACCCGCAGACGACGCTGCTGGACACCATTCCGGAGATCTACAGCACCGACATCACCCCGCAGCAGATGACCCAGTACACGCAGTACCGTTTCGTGGCGACGCACGCCGCGGCCTCCAGCACCTTCAACCTCGGCGCCTCGAACATCGAGGAGGGCTCCGAGACCGTGACGCTCGACGGCCGCACGCTGGTGCGGGACACCGACTACGTCATCGACTACTCCTTCGGCGAGGTCACGCTCAAGGGCGAGGCCGCCGCCAACATGACGGCGGACTCCCGCATCGCCGTGAACTACCAGTTCGCCCCCTTCGTGGGCGGCGGCAACAGCAGCCTGATGGGCTTCAACCTGGGGATGGACGTCGGGCGCGACGGCCGCTTCGCCACCACCTGGCTCTACGAGAGCAACGCGGTGGTGGGCCACAAGGCGAAGCTGGGCGAGGAGCCCAGCCGCACGCTGGTGGGCAACCTCAACGGCCAGGTCACCGTGCGGCCCGGGGTGCTGACCGGGTTCGCGAACCTGCTGAGCCGGCACGACTCCGACCGCGAGAGCAACGTGCGGCTGACCGGCGAGCTGGCCCTGAGCGTGCCGAACCCCAACACCTTCAACGAGGTCTACGTCGAGGACTACGAGGGGGTCGACTCCTCGGACCTGCTGCCCGTCAACCGCCTGGCCTGGAGCGCTGCCTCGGTCCCGGCCCACGGCACGGGCCTGTCCGTACCGCCTGGCGATCCGCGCGCCTACCTGGTGGGCCGCGAGTTCACGCCGCAACGGCGCCTCGACACACGCTGGTTCCTGCCGCGCGAGATCACCCAACGCCGCTACCTGAACCCCGAGCTGCGCGAGCAGGAGGCCCGCGAGTCGCAGCAGGTGCTCCAGATCCACCTGTCCAACGGCGGCGAGGCCTGGACGCCGGAGAGCTGGGGCGGTGTCACGCACGGGCTCGGCCGCAACGGCGTCGACCTGACCAAGGCCCAGTTCCTCGAGTTCTGGGTCAACGACTTCCGGCACGAGGCGCTCGGCACGACGCCGGACGGCACCCTGCACTTCGACTTCGGGTACATCAACGAGGACGGCTACTGGCCCGTGGGGGCGGGCGGCGAGCTGGTAACGGGCACCTACCAGCGCGAGGACGGCGTGCGGGGCGACCCCCCGGACGGCATCTGGGAGATCGGCGAGGACGTCGGGCTCGGCAACGACGCCGTGCGGGACCGCTTCAACGCCGACGTCGGCACCGACGGCGACCCCTACCCGTGGATCAACGGCACCGCCGGCAACAACCGCGAGGACAGCGAGGATCTCGACGGCGACTCCATGCTCGACGACAAGGACGGCTTCTTCACGATCAGCGTGGACCTGGCCGACTCGGCCATGGTCGACGTGCTGCGCGACTTCCCGCCCTCGGAGGTGACCGCGAACCTCGACCAGCGGCTCGCCTGGCGTAAGTACCGCATCCGCCTCGGCGACCGGCTGCCGGTGGTGCCGCCCGGCGGCATCACGCCGCAGCTGGCCACGGCGACCCACCTGCGCATCTGGTTCGAGAACCGCGACCCGGCCGCCACCGAGACCGTGCGCGACCTCCAGCTGACCGAGATCAAGCTGCTCGGAACCCGCTGGGAGCGGGAAGGCGTGCGCCGCGTGCCGTCGGCCGCGGCGCCCGACGAGCTGTTGCTGACCCCGGCCGACCTGGCGGCGGGGGAGGAGTTCTTCCTCGGCGAGGTGAACAACAAGGAGAACCCGGACTACATCCCCCCCTTCGCCCTGCGCATCGAGAACCAGGTGCAGGAGAAGGAGACTTCGCTCGTCCTCGACTACCAGAACCTCCAGCGCCAGCACATGGTCCGCGCCAGCCGGCTGATCTCGCCCCAGGGCGAGGACTTCACGCGCTACGAGCGCCTGCTCTGGTACGTCTTCAGCCCCGACCCGGACCAGGCCGACATGGAGGTCTTCTACCGGGTCGGCGCCGACACGCTCAACTACTACGAGATCAGCTACCGCTTCGACGAGAGCGACGGCGTCCGCAGCGGCTGGCAGGCCCTCAGCCTCGACCTCGCCGAGCTCAGCAACGCCAAGCTCGACGCGCGGGACCCGGTCTCGGGCTGGATCGTGACGCGCGTGCGCGACTCGGAGGCCGACCGCGACTACCGGGTCCGCGTCGTCGGCTCGCCCGACCTGCGCCGCGTCAAGCGCTTCTACCTGGGCGTGCGCAACACCGACCGCAGCGCGGGGGCCAGCGGCTACTTCTACTTCAACGACGTCCGGCTGCAGTCGGTGCGGCGGGAGACGGGTTTCGCCGAGCGCATCGCCATGAGCGTGAACATGGCCGACATCATCAAGACCGACTTCGACTGGTCGCGGCGGGACGCCGAGTTCCACGGACTGAGCAGCGACGTCGGCCAGGGCTACACGAACGAGGACTGGAACCTCACCTCGAGCTTCCGCGTCGACGACTTCGTGCCGCTGCTCGGCTACCGCGTGCCGGTGAGCCTCGGCCGCCAGTCCGGCGTCCGCCGTCCCAAGTACGTCACCAACAGCGACATCGAGATCATCGACGAGGCGCTGCGCGAGCGGGAGTCCACGCGCAACGAGCGGGAGAGCTTCTCGGTGCGGGTGACGCGCGCGCCCTCGGTCCACCCCCTGCTGCGGTACCTCGTCGACCCCTGGACCGTCGGTCTCAGCGGCTCGCGCTCCGGCGACGACTCGCCGCTGGCCGTCCAGCAGGGCAAGAACCTGCAGGGCTCGCTCACCTACGACCTGCGCATCGCCGGCGACCGGAAGCTGGAGGTGGTCCCGCTGCTCGGCCGCGTCCCGCTGCTGCGCAGCGTCGGGCTGCTGCCCTCGAAGGTCACGTTCAGCGGCAACTACTCCGCGACCGAGCGCCGCCTCCAGAACTACAGCGTGCTGACCGGGATCTTCGAGGCCCGCCCGACACAACGGACGCGCACCGGCGCCCTCTCCGGCTCCTTCTCCTACCGGCCGTTGCCCATCGTCGACCTGGACTTCACGGCCCGCTCCGACCGCGACCCGCTCCGCCCCCGCGAGGCCCTGGGCTTCAATTTCGGGCAGGAAAACGTCTACGCCCAGCAGATCCAGCTGCGCTTCCAGCCCCCCCAGCGGCTGGAGGCGCCCGCGGGCTGGTGGGCGCGCCCGCTGGACCTCGCATTGCGCGCCTCGCGCTCCCTGCGCCCGACGCTGAACTTCAACGGCTCGTTCAGCGACAACCACTCGCCGTCGGTGCGCCAGACCGGCGATCCGCTCGGGACCAGCAACGTCCAGAACAGCGGCGACTGGGCCGTGCGCCTATCGCTGCCGATCGACGGACTGGTCAACAAGCTGGTCCCGCGCCGTTCCACCCTCTCGCGCGACGAACAGGGTGCGCGCCTGCGC
>DYDD01000421.1 GCA_020718045.1 Fibrobacter sp.
GCGGCCGCCCGCCTCGACAGGGACGCCGCCGGCGGCGAGGCCGTCGTCGCCGCCGACCTGGTCAAGCCCCGCCGCGGCGTGCCGCTCGCGGAGGCCGCCGAGACCCAGCGCCTCTTCACCGAGGAGTTGATGGTGCGCTGCGGCTTCCCTTGCCGCGCCACCGTGAACCCCGGCGATTACAACCAGGTCAAGCTCGTGACCGACGAGGACAGCGCCGACGTCCTGATCGGGCGGCGATTCTACGCGCTCGATTCGATCGAGCACCTGGTCGACCGCATGGCGACCGTGGCCATGGGCGAGCATGTCTCGATGAACCTGGACATCAACAACCATCGCCTGCGCCTCGACGGACGCCTGGTGACGATGGCGGCCGAGGCCATGGACCGCGCCCGCCGCGAGGGCCAGCCCGTGCACCTGCCGCCGATGAACCCCCGCGAGCGGCGCGTCGTGCACATGGAGGTCGCCCGCTGCGAGGGACTGATGACGGAGACCGAGGGCGAGGGGTATGATCGCCACGTGATCATCCTCCCCGACGACGGTTCGCGCCCCGCGACCGAGGACGAGTCCTAGGCGCGCAGACGCGCCGCCGAGGCGGACACAGGGGGCGGCGCGGCGCGCCGCCCCTTCTCATGACGGGTTGGGCATGTCCACGACCAACGATACGATCGTCGCGATCGCCACCGCGGCCGGGGAAGCCGGCTTGGCGGTCGTGCGCCTCAGCGGCCCCGGCGCCGTGGACGTCGCCCGCCGCCTGGCCGGCCCGCGCGCGCTGCCGGTCGGGGACGTCCGCTCGCACCAGGCG
>DYDD01000170.1 GCA_020718045.1 Fibrobacter sp.
GTCGCGGCGCGCAGCCTGGCCGCGTCGGCGCTCGTGCCCGGCTTGCCGCTGCGCCCGTGCGTCAGCGCGACCAGCGCGATCGGCCGCGGCGAACCGCCCAGCACCGGCACCATGGCGTCGTAGTTGAAGTGGGCGGTGACGATGACGTCCAGCGCGTAGTGCGCGATCGAGGCCGCGGCGGCGGCCGCCGCCTGGTCCTCGCGCAGCAGGGCGCACGGCGCGTCCGGGAAGTGACGGCGCACCAGCTCGCGCCCCCCCTCGCCCACGAACCAGACGCCGCCGATCCGCGCGTTGAGGTCCCGCAGGTGGTCGAAGATGTGAGTGCGGCTCCAGTCCGCCCGACCGCTGTAGAGCCACCAGCCGACGGCCGGCACCGCCGCGCGCAACCGCGTGCTGTCGATCCCCGGGGTGTGCGGCAGCAGGACGAGCTCCAGGCCCAGGCGCGCGATGAGCTCCTCGCCCCAGCGTCGGCGGTAGGCCGCGGGTTCCCAGTCGTCGCCGTGGAAGACGCGCTTGACTCCGAAGTCGCGGCACATCCGGGCCCGGTCGCTCCCGACGACCACCGTGTGCGCGATCCCCAGAGCGCGGACCGCGGCCGCACGCTCGAGCTCGGAGTTGGCGGGCTGGACGCCCTTGTAGCGACGCACCTCGTCGTCGGTGTGCACGCCGACCACCAGGCGGTCGCACATCCCTGCCGCGCGCCGCAACAGGCTGACGTGGCCCTCGTGGCAGAAGTCGAACACGCCCAGGGTCAACCCCACGACGGGGCGGCTCCGGCGCCTCCCCAGCAGGGAAATACCGGCTGACAGGCGCGCGCAGGCCGCCGCGGACGGGTGGAACAGGTTGCCGCTCATCTCCCGAAGGGTATCGGCCGCGGCCGGCGGGAATCAAGTCCGGGATTGCCCCGGAGCCCCGATCGCGTCATCCTCGCATCGATTCGTCACCCCACGGAGAGGGCGCCATGTGCGGACGCTTCACGCTGACCCTGACCCCCGAGGAGACGGCACGGCTGCTGGCCCTGGAAGCCGCCCTGGACGTGGAACCGGCCTCGCCGCCCCGCTGGAACGTCGCCCCCGGCCAGCCGATCGCGGCCGCGGTCCAGGAGTCCCCGGGCGCGCCGCGGCGCCTCCGCTACCTGGACTGGGGGCTGGTCCCCCGCTGGTCGCGCGGCCCCGGCGGCGGCGTGCGCCCGATCAACGCCCGCTCGGAGTCCGTCGCCGACAAACCGGCCTTCCGCGAAGCCTGGCGCCGCCGCCGCTGCCTGGTGCCCGCCGACGGCTTCTACGAGTGGCAACGCCGCGGCGGCTCGAAGCAGCCCTGGCTGTTCCGCCTGAAGGACGCCCCCGGCTTCGCCATGGCCGGCATCTGGGAGACCTGGACCTCACCGGAAGGCCTTCCCCTGCACACCTGCGCCCTGCTCACCACCGAAGCCAACGCCCTCATGCTCCCCGTCCACGACCGCATGCCCGTCATCCTGCGCCCCGAGTCCTTCGCCGACTGGCTCACCGCACCCCCCGAAGCCGCCCGCTCCCTGCACGCCCTCCTGCGCCCCTACCCCGCAGACGAGATGACCGCCTGGCCCGTCTCCCCCGCAGTCAACTCCCCGCACAACGACGGCCCGCACCTCGCGGAACCGGTGACGCCCCCCAACCCCGGCGATCAATTCCGCCTCCTGGACTGACTCATCCCCCGCATGAACATCTCGCCCCAGTCGTGCACATGCGATCTGCAGGGGGGCGCTCGTCGGGCACATCCTGTGCCCGACTTGCTTGGCATCTCGCCCTCTGCGCCTTCCTGGCGCAGAGGGCGGGATGACACCCCCTGCAGATCGCATGTGCACGACCGGGGCGAAGACCACACCTAGGGAACGGTCACGATCTTGATGAGGTTCGTCCGCCCGGATTCATGGAGCGGCAGACCGGCAGTCACGACCACGGAGTCGCCAGCAGCCACGTGCCCGGCATCGAGCGCCAGGCGCAGCGCGTCGCGCTCCATCTCCTCGAGGGTCTCCCCGTCCGGCGAGAAGAAGGGCAAGGCCCCCCAGACCAGGGCCAGCCGGCGGCAGATCGCGGCATCGCCGGTCATCGCCAGCAGCGGTTGCGGCGGGCGCGACTTGGCGACCAGGCGCGTGGTGCTGCCGCTGGTGGTCATGGTGATGATGGCGGCGGCGCCGATCTCGGCGGCCATGCGGCAGGCGGCGCGGGCCACCGCCTCGTCGTCGTGCAGGCCGGCGCACGGCGGGAAACGGGCGTTCCAGCCGTCGTAGGGAAAGGACTCCTCCGCGCTCTCGGCGATGCGCGCCATGGTGCGCACCGCTTCCACCGGGTGCTGGCCGACGGCGGTCTCCTCCGAGAGCATCACCGCGTCGCTGCCGTCCAGGATGGCGTTGGCCACATCCGAGACTTCGGCCCGGGTGGGGCGCGGGCTCTCGACCATCGAGCGCAGCATCTGCGTGGCCGTGATCACCGGCACGCCGGCGGCGTTGGCCTTGTAGATCAGGGATTTCTGCACGCCGGGCACGTGCTCCAGGGGGATCTCGACGCCCAGGTCGCCGCGGGCCACCATCAGCCCGTCGACCACCCGCAGGATCTCGTCGATGTTCGCGATGGCCTCGCGCTGCTCGATCTTGGCGATGATGGGGCGCCGGATCCCGAAGTCATCCATGGCCGCGCGGCAGGCCAGGACGTCGGCCGCGTTGCGCACGAACGACAGCGCCACGAAGTCGACATCCTCGGCCAGCCCGAAGCGGAGATCCGTCAGGTCCTTGTCGTCGAGGATGGGCGCGCTGATCATGCCGCTCGGCAGGTTGATCCCCTTGTTCGCGCCCAGCTCGCCGCCGGTCTCGACGCGGCAGACGACGTCCGGCCCGGCCACCTTCTCCACCTTCAGGCAGAGGGCGCCGTCGGCCAGCAGCAGCGTGTCGCCGGGAACGACGTCGCCGGCGAGTCCCTTGTAGCCGACCGACACCTCGCGCGCATCACCGGGCACGTCGCGCGCGGTCAGGGTGAACAGGTCGCCCCGGCGCAGCGTCACCGGCCCCGCCGCGAAGCCGCCGATGCGGATCTTCGGTCCCGCGAGATCCTGCAGGATGGCTACCTGGCGTCCCGCCTCGGCGGCGGCGGCGCGCACGTCGCGGATCGTGCGCCGCTTCGACTCCAGCGAGCCGTGGCTGAAGTTCAGGCGCACGACGTCCAGACCGGCGCGGATCAGCTCGACCAGCACCGCCGGCTCGCGGGTGGCGGGGCCGAGCGTGGCGATGATCTTGGTGCGGCGCATCGGGGCTCCTTACTCGGGGGAAGGCACGGTCTCGCCTGCCGGCGGAGGGCCGTCGGACGGCCACAGGCGCCACTCCTCGCCGTACTGGGCCAGGAACTCCGGCCCCAGGGCGCGCGCCGTGACGTAGACCGGCAGCAGGATCACGGTGCCCAGGTACGGGATCGCCAGCACGAGCCAGCCGATGCAGCAGGTCGCCAGCCCCAGCGCGCCGATCGCGACGCCGACGACCACGGTCAGCAGCAGCCAGAACAGCGCGAACATGATGGCCTGGTCGACGTGTTCGCGCACCAGGGGCAGGGTGCGGCGCCAGGCCGCCAGCACGCCGGTGCCGTCGCGGTACATCACGGGCACCACGAACTGGTCGGTCCAGAAGGAGACCAGCGCGGCCGTGACACCCAGCACAACGCCCAGCATCGCCAGCCCGATCGCCCCCGCGATGCCGAGGCCGCGCAGACTCTCGGCGGCGATCGCGCCGACCACCGCCAGCAGCCCGGGCAGGATCAGGGCCAGCGCCAGGGCGCCGGCCGCGATCTGGAAGGCCAGGCGCCACAGGAAGAGCGAGTCGCCCTGCTTCGCGAAGCGCCGCCACGGCTCGCCCACGCGGGCGCGCCGGTGCACGACGTTGTCCAGGAAGCAGAACTCGCCGCGGGAGCTCACCCAGGTCAGCAGCACCGCCAGCAGCAGCGCCAGCACGCTCAGCCCGGCCAGGATCCCCAGGCCGAGCCCGCCGAGCTCGTGGCCGAAGAGGTCGAGGTGGCGCAGCTCGTCCAGGCTCGACACCCGCCAGTCCCGGTCCTTGATGCTGACGAGGTCGCGGTCCCAGGAGCCGCCCAGGCCGGCGTTGTCCCAGAGGCGGGCCAGCCAGGCCGTGAATCCCAGCACGAACCACGTCTCGGGGCTCGCGCCCTTCAGGAGCATGCCCCGCGAACGGGCCCAGGCCCGCTGAAGCGGCGCCGCGTATCCGACAGCCATGGCCCACAACCCCCTGCTTGCGGAAGGGACGGCATCGGTGCGATGATTCCACGTCCGGCACCGCCGTTCAACCTCCATTCACACCGCCGCCGATCAGGAGACCGCCTTGGGAGAGTTCTACGCCCTGCTCTGCGCCGTGATCTGGGCGGTCGCCGTCATCCTGCTGAAGCGTTCGGGCGAGACCGTCTCGCCGTTCGCGCTGAACCTGTTTCGGGTCGGGATCAGCAGCGTGCTGCTGGTCGCCACCGTCCTGGCGTCGGGCCAGGGGCTGGTGCGGGACGCGCCGCTGCGCGACGTGCTGATCCTGATGGCCAGCGGCGTCATCGCCATCGCGGTGGCCGACACCCTGTTCCACCGCTGCCTGAACATCGTGGGGGCCGGCGTCACCGCCATCGTCGACTGCCTCTACTCGCCGCTGGTGGTGCTGTTCGCCTTCCTGCTGATCGGCGAGCGCCTGAACACGTGGCAGCTGGCGGGCATGGTGACGGTCATCGCCGCGGTGATGATCGCCTCGGCTCACCCCGCCCCGCCCGGCGTGCCGCCGCGCGCGTTGTTCAAAGGCGCGCTGATGGGCATGGCCGCCATGGCGGCCGTCGCCCTGGGCATCGTCGTCGCCAAGCCGGTGCTGGAACGGCAGCCCGTGCTGTGGTCCACGACGGTGCGGCAGCTCGGCGCCTTGGCCGTGATGCTGCCGGCGGCCCTGATCTCGCCGCAGCGCCGCCGCTACCTGGACGCGTTCCGTCCCGACGCCTCCTGGCGGTTCAGCCTGCCCGCCACGATCCTGGGGTCGTACCTGGCCCTGATGTTCTGGCTCGCGGGCATGAAGCACACCCAGGCGGGCGCCGCCGCGATCCTGAACCAGACCAGCACCATCTACGTGCTGATCCTGGCCTCGTTCTTCCTTCACGAGCCGTTCACCCGGCGCAAGCTGGCGGCCTCGGCGCTGGCGATCGCCGGGATCTTGATGGTCACCACGAGCTGACGGGCCGCCGCGCCGAGCCGGAGGATCCATGCCCCACCCGACCGCACCGCGCCGCGCCGTCGCGATCTGCCTCGCGCTGGGAGGTTTCATGCTCGGCGACACGACCCCCGCACCCGCCGCCGGCCCGACCGCCGTGGAGCGCATCGTCGCCGCCGCGCTGGCCGACAGTTCCGCCTTCGCGCTGCTGACCGACCTGTGCGACACCGCCGGCCCGCGCCTGAACGGGTCGGAGGGGCAGCGCCGAGCCGTCGACTGGGCCCAGCGCCGGCTGCGCGAGGGCGGGCTGGCCGGTGTGTGCGCCGAGCCGGTCATGGTGCCCCGCTGGGTGCGCGGCCGCGAGTCCTGCACGCTGCTGGAACCCTACGCGCTGCCGCTGACGATGCTGGGGCTGGGCGGCAGCGTGGGCACGCCGCCGGGCGGGATCGCGGCCGAGGTCCTGGCCGTGCGCGACTTCGACGAGCTGGAGGCGCGCGCCGCCGAGGCCGCCGGGCGCATCGTGCTGTTCGACCCGCCATGGGAGGGGTACGGCAAGACCGTGCAGTACCGCGGCCGCGGCGCCGTCGCCGCCGCCCGCCACGGCGCGGTCGGCTGCCTGATCCGCTCGGTCACCGACCGCAGCCTGGCCACGCCGCACACCGGCATCATGCGCTACGACAAGGGCGACACCATCCCGCGGATCCCCGCCGCGGCGCTGAGCGTGGAGGATGCCGCGCTGCTGACGCGCCTGTCGCGCCGCGGCGAGACGGTGCGCGTGCGGCTGGAGATGGCAGCCGCGCAGCTGCCCGACGTGGAATCGGCCAACGTGCTGGCCGAGCTGCCCGGCCGCGAGCTGCCGGACGAGTACGTCGTGGCCGGGGCCCACCTCGATTCGTGGGACGTCGGCAGCGGCGCCCACGACGACGGCGCCGGCTGCGCCATCGTCATGGAGGCGGTCATGCTGCTGAAGCGGCTGGACCTCGCACCGCGCCGCACGCTGCGGGTGGTGCTGTTCGCCGACGAGGAGATGACCCAGCAGGGCGGGCGCGGTTACGTCCGCGACCACGCCGACGAGCTGCCGCGTCACCGGGCGGCGCTGGAGTGCGACTCTGGCGGCTACGCGCCGGCCGGCTTCACAGTCCAGGCCGACTCCGCCGCGGTCGCGCGGATC
>DYDD01000171.1 GCA_020718045.1 Fibrobacter sp.
AGGCGGACGTCGGCGGCCAGGGGCAGCGACACCGCCAGCAGACCGTCCGGCGGCGGGCAGCCCGCATCGCAGGCGGCGGTCAGCGCGGCCTCCAGGAAGGGCGAGGGATCGATCCGGCGCAGGTCGGCCAGTTCGCTGACGGCGGTGAGGTAGGCCGCGCCGGCGGCCAGTCCCAGTCGCTCGCGGGGGGGGATGCTGCCGGGTGCCGCGACCGAGGCGCGCGCCCGGTCCAGCAGCCCGCGCGCCTGCTCGCGGAACTCCGCCGTGAACTCGGCCCGTTCCCGCTCCCAGCGGCCGGCCTCGCCCTTCTCGGCGGCGCCGGCGCCGCGCAGGCGGGTCAGGGCGCGCCTGGCCGCGCCGCCCATCTTCTCGCTCAGGAAGACACGCACGGGCGAGCGCTCGCGGCTGTCCCCCGCTGCGGCGAAGTCGGATTCCGCCCCGCGCAGGTCGCCCGCTTCGAGCCGGGCGCGGGCCTCGACCAGCAGATCCCAGTAATTCATGGCCGTCCCCTGTCCGACCCCGTTCAGACGACGATGTTCACGAGCTTGCCCGGCACGACGACGACCTTGCGCACCGGCCCCGCCCCGATCAGCTCGGGAACGCGGCCGTGCGCGAGCGCGTCGCGCTCGACCTGCCCGGCATCGGCGTCGCGGGGCGCCTCCATGCGCTCGCGGATCTTGCCGTTGATCTGGATGACGTAGGTGACCGTGTCGGCGACGAGGAACTCGTCCCGCCAGGCAGGCCACGGGTGATCGAAGACCGAGCCTTCGCGCCCCAGTTGCAGCCACAGCTCCGCGCCGAGGTGCGGCGCGAACGGCGCGAGCATCTGCACCAGCGACGCCAGCGCGTCGTGGAAGTCCGCGTCCCCGGGCCGGGGCCGCTCGCGGCCGCAGTACTGGTAGAGGGCGTTGGTCAGTTCCATCAGGCGGCTGAGCGCCGTGTTGAACTGGAAGCGCTCGAGATCCTGCGTGCAGCCCCGCACCGAGTTGTGCCGCACCAGACGCAGCAGGGGCCAGCGCGCGGCGGCCTGCTCGTCGGTCATGGCGGCGGCGGCGACGGGCGCGTCGCCGGCGGGCGAGCGGTCGTCGAGCACCGCGTCCACGAGGCGCCAGACGCGGTTGAGGTAGCGCCAGATGCCGTCGATGCCCTCGTCGGTCCAGTCGCCGCCCTCGGCGAAGGCGAAGCCGAACATGAGGTAGGCGCGCAGCGTGTCGGTGCCGTAGCGCTCGAGGTAGTCGGCCGGCACGACGGTGTTGCCCTTGCTCTTGGACATCTTCTCGCCGTCGCGGGTGATCATGCCCTGGTGGCGCAGGCGCGCGAAGGGCTCCTCGACCGGCACCAGGCCGAGGTCGTGCAGCACCATGGTGATGAAGCGCGAGAAGATCAGGTGCCCGCAGGCGTGGTCCGCGCCGCCGACGTACATGTCCACCGGCAGCCACCTGCGCAGCGTCTCGTAGCGGAACGGGGCGTCGGCCAGGCCCGGCTCGGGGTAGCGCAGGAAGTACCAGCTGCTGCAGACGAAGGTGTCCATCGTGTCCGGGTCGCGCCGGGCGGGGCCGCCGCAGCTCGGGCAGTCCACGGCCATGAAGGCCTCGCTGCTGGCCAGGGGCGCCTTGCCGCGCGGCCGGAAGTCCACGTCGTCGGGCAGCAGCACCGGCAGGCGGTCGCGCGGCACCGGCACCTCGCCGCAGGACGGGCAGTGGATGATGGGGATCGGCGCCCCCCAGTAGCGCTGGCGGCTGATCAGCCAGTCGCGCAGACGGTACTGCACGGTGGCGCGGCCGAAGCCGCGCACCTCGAGGTCCGCGACGACGCGGCGGGCTCCCTGCTCGCTGTCGCAGCCGTCGTACGTGCCGGAGGCGGTCATCAGCCCGGGACCCGTCCAAGCCTCTTCGAGCGACGCGTCCGGCGCGGCGCCCATGGGCAGGATCACCCGCCGCACGGGCAAGTCCAGCGCCGCGGCGAAGGCGAAATCGCGCTCGTCGTGGGCCGGCACGGCCATCACCGCGCCGGTGCCGTAGCCGGCCAGCACGTAGTCGGCGACCAGGATCGGCACGGCCTCGCCGTTCACGGGGTTGACGGCGGCCGCTCCGGTCGGCACGCCGGTCTTGGGCCGGTCGCTGCTCTGCCGGTCCACCTCGCTCAACCGCGCCGACTGGCGGCGGTAGGCGTCGACGGCCGCGCGGTGCCCTTCGCCGGTCAGCACGTCGACCAGCGGGTGCTCGGGCGCCAGCGCCAGGTAGGTGACGCCGAAGAGCGTGTCGGGACGGGTCGTGAAGACGCGCAGGGCGAGCGAGCCGTCGGCCAGCGCGTCGGCGCTGCCCGGCGCGGCGGCGCCGTCGGCGGGGCGCGCGGCGAAGACGACCTCGGCGCCGTGGCTGCGGCCGATCCAGGCGGTCTGCTTCTTCTTGGTCTCTTCGGGCCAGTCCAGCGCGGGCAGGTTGTCGATCAGGCGGTCGGCGTAGCGGGTGATGCGGAAGCACCACTGCGTCAGGTTCTTGCGCACGACCTCGGACCCGCAGCGCTCGCAGGCGCCCTCGTCGACCTGCTCGTTGGCGAGCACCGTCCCGCACGAGTCGCACCAGTTGACCGGCTGCGCCGCGCGGTAGGCGAGCCCGTGTTCGAACAGGGTCAGGAAGAGCCACTGCGTCCAGGCGTAGTACTCGGGCGTGTGCGTGGCCAGCTCGCTGCGCCAGTCGTACATCGGTCCCAGCGTGCGCAGCTGCTCGCGGATGAAGGCGATGTTCTCGGCCGTGTGCGCGCCGGGGTGGACGCCGCACTTGATGGCGTAGTTCTCCGCCGGCAGGCCGAAGCTGTCGAAGCCGACCGGCTGGAAGACGTTGTCGCCGCGCTGGCGCCGGTAGCGGGCCCAGGTGTCGGCCGGCACGTAGTTGTACCAGTGGCCGAGGTGGAGCTTGTCCCCCGACGGGTAGGAGAACATGCTCAGGCAGTAGCACTTGGGCTTGTCGGCGGCCCAGTCCACCTGGTCGTGGCCGGTGTGGGCCCAGTGGTCGCGCCAGCGCTGCTCGATCTCCCGGAACGCGTAGTCGGCCATGATCCATCGATCCCCCGGCCGGCGACGCGGGGTCGCCGGGGATGGCTGGTCTGTGGGCGTTGGGACGGCGCGGAACCGCGCGCCTCGGTCGCGCAACTCTAACCGCACGGCACCCGCCGCGCCACCCCCAATCGGCGGCGTCCGGCGTGTCGCCGCGCGGCGTCGCGCGCGGGATCAGAGGACCCCGGCGGTCACCTCCAGCCACAGCCCGTCCCCGCCCGGCGCGAAGCGCACCGCGGCGACGTCGAAGCGGAACTCCGCCACGTCGCGGGCCGGATTCGCCGCGAGCCAGGCCCGGGCGGCCAGCCGCAGCCGCCGCAGCTTGCGCGCGTCGACCGCCGCGGCCGGCGAACCCCAGCCGTCCCCGCGCCGGGTCTTGACCTCGACGAAGACCAGCAGGGGCCCGCGCCGCGCGACGAGGTCCACCTCGCCGCGGGCGGTGCGGAAACGCTCATCGAGGATCGTGAAGCCCTCGGCGTCGTACCACAGCGCCGCGATCCGTTCGCCGCTGCGGCCGAGCGCTGCGGCGCTGACGTGATGGTGCATGGCCACCTCCCGACGTCAGTGGAGCAGGAAGCCTACCAGAGGGAGCCCTGCCGCAGCAGGGCGACCGGAGCGAAGGTCCGGCGGTGCAGGGGGCAGGGGCCCAGGCGCTGCAGGGCCGCGAGGTGGGAGGCGGCGCCGTAGCCCTTGTGGCCGGCGAAGCCGTAGCCGGGATGGCGGGCGTCCAGGTCGATCATCAGCCGGTCGCGCACGACCTTCGCGACGATCGAGGCGGCGGCCACCGCGGCGCTGAGGCCGTCGCCGCCCACCAGGCAGGCGGCGGGACAGTCCAGAGGCGGCGACTGGTTGCCGTCGACCAGCACCAGGTCGGGCCGGACGCGCAGACGCGCCACGGCGGTCGCCATGGCGCGCAGGCTGGAGCGCAGGATGTCGGTGCGTTCGATCTCGCGGGGCCAGGCGGCCTCCGCCTGCCAGTCCAGCGCCTCGCGGACGATGTCCCGGTACAGCGCCGCGCGTCGGCGGGCGGTCAGCCGCTTGGAATCATCCAGCGCCGCGGGCGCCCAGCCCGGCGGCAGCACCACCGCCGCGGCCACCACGGGGCCGGCCAGGCAGCCGCGCCCGGCCTCGTCCGTGCCGGCGATCACCAGGACCCCGCCCGCCCGCGAGGGGTCGGCGGCGCGCTCGCGATCGAAGGCGGCCAGCAGGGCGCCGCGACCGCTCACTTCCGGCCGAACTGCTTCTCGCGGATGCGGGCCTTCTTGCCGGTCAGCTCGCGCAGGTAGTAGAGCTTGCTGCGGCGGATCCGGCCGCGGCGCACCAGCTCGATCCCGGCGAGGTTCGGGCTCTCGATCGGCAGCACGCGCTCGACGGCCACGCCGTTGGAGATCTTGCGCACCGTGATCGAGGCCTCGTTCGCCGAGCCCTGGCGGGCGATGACGACGCCCTCGTAGTTCTGGATACGGGTCTTGCCGCCTTCGGTGATGTTCATCCGGCAGCGGATCGTGTCGCCGATGCTGAACACGGGCAGGTCCGTGCGCAGCTTCTCGGTGCGGATCGTGTCGACGATGTTGCTCATCGCAGCCTCCTGGTCGTACCCGCCGGCGTCGGGCCGGGGGGCGGGGTCCGCGGACCCCGTGTCTCGCTGTCATCCCGTGTCTCGCCGTCGTCCCGTGTCTCGCCCTCGTCCCGTGCGGGGCGGCGGCGTCGTTCCCTTCGCGTGTCGCCCGTCATTCCCCGGCGCCGTCGCCGCGGTCCCGCGGCGGGCGCCTCTTCCCCGCGGCCAGATCGGGGCGACGCTCCCGCGTGCGCTCCCGCGACCTCTCCGCGCGCCAACGCTCGATGTTGGCGTGGTGCCCCGAGATCAGGATCTCGGGCACCGCCAGCCCGCGGTACTCCGGCGGCCGGGTGTACCAGGGGCCTTCGAGCCCGCCGTCGAGCGCGGCGGTGAAGCTGTCGTTCTCGGCCGAGTCGCTGTTGCCCAGCACCCCGGGCAGCCGGCGCACCAGGGCGTCGATCACCACGAGCGCGGGCAATTCCCCGCCGGTCAGCACGTAGTCCCCGATGGAGACCTCGCGCGGCCGCAGCAGGTCCAGCACCCGCTGGTCGACGCCCTTGTAGTGCCCGCAGACCAGCACCAGCTCGCCGGCGGCCGCGGCCAGCGCGGCCAGCTCCAGCACCAGGTCCTCGTCCAGCCGCTCCCCCTGCGCCGACATCAGCAGCAGGGGCGTCGCCGCGTCGCGGCGGGCGGCCTCGACGGTCTCGACCACCGGCGGGGCCATCAGGACCATCCCGGCGCCCCCCCCGTAGGGTGCGTCGTCGACCGTCCCGTGGCGGTCCACCGCGCGGTCGCGGATGTCCAGGACCTCGTAGGTCACCTGCCCCTGCCGTTCGGCCCGTCCCAGGATGCTGGTGGACAGGACCTCCCGGATCATCTCCGGGAACAGGGTGACGACCTTAATCGCCAGCGACATCGAGCAATCCCTCCGGCGGGTCGATCACGAGCGGCCCCTGCAGCTCGTCCTCGGGCCGCAGGATGGGTGCCACGGCCGGGATCAGGCACTCGCGGCCGTCCCGCGGGACGACCAGCACGAACCCGGCGCCGTAGGTGCGCACGTCGTCGACTTCGCCGACCGCCTCGCCCGTCGCGGTCACGACCGGGCGTCCGAGCCAGCGGAACGGCAGCCCGCCGCGGGGGCGCGGGAAATCCGGGTCGGCGTAGCGGCTCCGGAGGAAGCCGACCATCCTGCCCACGGCGCCTTCGGCGCCTTCCCGCGTCCCGATCCCCGGCACGGCCACCACGTAGCAGGTCCCCAGGGACCGCCAGGATTCGGGCGCGAACGGCGCGCCGTCGTCCCAGACCAGGTCGCCGGAGTCCAGCAGGGGCTCGTGCCAGTCGATCAGCGGGTAGAGCTTCAGCTCGCCCCGCAGACCCACCGCCTTGACCACGTCGGCGACGGGCACGAACTCGTCGGCCGGAAATCCCGTCATGCGCTACTGCTCGTTCGCGATCTCGAAGCCGAAGCGCCGGTCGACCCGCAGGCCCACGGCCTGCAGCAGGCCGCGCACCGCCTTCACGGTCGCGCCCCCCTTGCCGATGATCTGGCCCACGTCGTCCGGGTGCACCTGCACCAGGAAGACCTCCTCGCCGTCGCGCTCCAGGGACTGGATGCGCACGTCCTCGGGATGGTCGACCAGGTTCACCGCGATGTACGAGACCAGTTCCATGGCCTTGCTCATGGCGGTCAGCTCTCTTCCGCGGGCGCGTCGCCCTCGGCGGGCGTCTCGACGACGGCTTCGGAGACGGCGGCTTCGGCCTCGGCGGCGGGGGCGGCTTC
>DYDD01000172.1 GCA_020718045.1 Fibrobacter sp.
CTGGCCGCCGCCGATCGGCTGGCTGCGGCCCACCGCTGGTTCAGGCGCGCGCTGGCGGACCGCGGCCGCTGCGTCGTGCTGGGTCACCCGGGTCTGGCGTTCCAGGCCAAGGCCCTGCTGCCGGGCGGCTGGTCGGTGGTCGTCGGCGCCGGCGTGACTCCCGCCGACATCGCCCCGCTGATCGTGCCGTCGCCGTCGAACATTCAGGACCGCGCAGGTTGACAGCCTCCGGGGGTCGGCTTATATTCGGCGACCGTGAGTGGGGGCGTAGTTCAGCTGGTTAGAACGCCGGCCTGTCAAGCCGGAGGTCGCGAGTTCGAATCTCGTCGCTCCCGCCACCGTCCTTCCGACCCGCGCCGAGCGCGGGTCTTTTCTTTGTCCCCCGCGCTCTTGTCGCCTTCGGATCGATATAGATCATGAGATAATAATAAAACAACAAAACAAATAACCAATAAGCAACACACTCCCGGCACAAGTGAAGAACTTGTCAAATCTATCTTGTAGTTCTGCGGATATTTGCGGTAAGATTCACCCGCATCATGGTCTTTGCCAGGAGCCGTTCTCATGACTCCTGCCACTGTGTGAGGACCGGCCGCCTCAGCTATGAGGCCAACGAAAGGGACTCGGAATGAAGCGTCGCCACATGTACCTGATCGCCCTGGCCATGCTGAGCGCGGCCGCCGTCGTGAACGCGGAACCGACCATCGGCGTGTTCTTCGACACCGCCGGACAGCATGCCCAACTGGTCGCCGAACCCGGCACCGTGCAGACCGGCTACGTCCTGATCAACAACTCCGACATGATGGTCGGCGGCGCGGCCTTCAAGCTGGAGACCGAGGGCGGCTTCATGATCGTCGGCGAGACCTGGGCCAACGGCATCCTCTTCGGCACGCTGCTGACCGGCGCCGAGATCGGCCTCTACACCGCACTGCCGCAGTTCGGCACCGATCCCGCGGTGATCTGCACCATCCAGATCTTCGGGACCGAGATGGTGATCAACTCCCACCTGACGATCGTCAACGACCCGGACTACGCGACGCCGGTGGTCGCCAACAACAACGCCATCCTGTTCCCGGCCACGGGCCTGGTCTCCAGCGTGACGCTGCGCAACACGCCGGAGATCGGCGTCTTCTTCGACGCGGCCGCCACCCAGCTGTCCGCGGTCTACAACGGCGGCTTCGATGAATTCCACCCGGCCTGGATCTGCGTGCGCAACGCCGAGATGATGGTCGGCGGCGCCGCGTTCAAGCTGAACCTCGATCCCCGCATCCTGCTGGTCAGCGCCACGCCCGCCAACGGCCTGATCATTGGCAACCCGCTCAGCGGCGTGGAGATGGGCCTGTACACCAACCTGCCGGTCTTCGGCACGGAACCCGGCATCCTGTACACGCTGCTCTTCTCGACCCTCAACAACCAGATGATCGACGCGACGCTGTCGATCACCAACCACCCCAGCTACGACACCCCCAAGGTCGCGGACAACAACGCCGTGATGTGGAACGCCGACGGCCTGACCTCCTTCCTGACCATCCCGGTGGCCACCGAGGAGATGAGCTGGGGACAGGTCAAGAGCCTGTACTAGCCGTGACGCGACAGGCGGCGCGCGGGCGCCGCGGCGGGAGGCCGGTCGGCGACGACCGGCCTCCGCGTTTCCGCCCGGACGCGTCCGACGCGGGCTTGAGCGCAGCTGCGGCCGGTGCTACGCTGGCGCCGCCGGCGCAACGGGCCTCCCGTCGGCCGCGCTCCAGACCGCATCCCGAACGACGAGGAGTAGCCGATGCGAGGTGTGTTCCGAATCGCCGCCGCCGCCATGGCGGTCCAGGCCCTGTGCGGGCCGGCCGTCGCTGCGCGCGCTCAGGATCGACCCGCGGACCGCGGCAAGATGGAGGTCGCCAGGATGGACACGCCGATCGTCGCCGACATCTCGCAACGCCTGGCCGCCTACGCGCCGACCAGGATCGGCACGGACCTTACGAGCCTGACGGCATCCGAGCGGGCCGTGTTGGACCGGCTGGTCGCCGCGTCGGCGATCATGCACGAGCTGTTCGTGGACCAGGCGCTGCCCGACCGCGCCGGCTTCGAGGCGGCGCTGCGGGCCGCTCACGGTCCCGGCGCCGACGCCGCGCGCGCCTACTTCGGCATCAACGCCGGTCCCTGGGACCGCCGCTTCCACTTCGAACCGTTCATCGGCAGCCTGCCTCACCCCGAGGGCGCGAACTTCTACCCGGCGGACCTCACCGAAGCGGAGCGGGCGGCGATCGGCGCCGACCCCGCGCTCTGCGGCCTGACCACGATGGTGCGCCGCGACGCGGCGGGCGCTCTGGTCGCCGTGCCCTACTCGACGCACTTCCGCGAGGAGCTGACCCGCGCCGCCGGCCTGCTGCGGGAAGCGGCCGGACTGACCGACAACGCGTCGTTGGCCGCGTTCCTGGGGGCCCGCGCCGACGCTTTCCTGTCCGACGACTACTACGCTTCGGACCTGCTGTGGATGGACGTCGACAGCCGCATCGAGATCACCGTCGGCCCGTACGAGACCTACGAGGACGGCCTGTTCGGCTACAAGGCGGCGTTCGAGGCCTTCGTGACGGTCACCGACCCGGCCGAGTCGGCGCGGCTCGCCCGTTTCAAGGACGTGCTGCCCTGGCTCGAGTCGAGCCTGCCCCTGCCCGAGGCCGACAAGAATCCCAACCGCGGCAGCGACTCGCCCATCCGCGTCGTGGACGAGGTCTACACCGCCGGCGACACGCGCACGGGTGTGCAGACCATCGCCTTCAACCTGCCGAACGACGAGCGCGTGCGCGAGGCCAAGGGCAGCAAGAAGGTCCTGCTGCGCAACATCATGGACGCCAAGTTCACGACCATCCTGACGCCGATCGCCGAGCGCCTGGTCGTCGCCGACCAGCTGGGCGACCTCGCGGCCGAGTCCTTCTTCCTGCACACGCTGTGGCACGAGATGAGCCACGGCCTCGGGCCGGGCCGCATCGTCAAGGACGGGCGGGACACCGAGGTGCGCCTGGAGCTGAAGGACCTCTACTCCGCCATCGAGGAGGCCAAGGCCGACGCGATGGGCCCGTGGTGCATCTTCCGGCTCCAGGAGCGCGGCGAGTTCCCCGCCTCCATCTACCGCGAGCAGGCGGCGACCTACCTGGCCGGACTGTTCCGCTCGGTCCGCTTCGGGATCGGGGAGGCCCACGGCGTGGCCAACGCCCTGCAGTTCAACTACCTGCTGGAGAAGGGCGTGATCGCGTCCGAGGGCGGGAAGTTCCGGATCTCCTACGAGGACTTCCCCGGTGCGATCGCGCAACTGGTCGGGGAACTGCTGGCGGTCGAGGCGGCCGGCGACTACGCGGGTGCCAAGGTGCTGCTGGACCGTTACGGCGTCATGCCGCCGGTGCTGGCCGAGGCCCTGGTCCGCCTCGACGACGTGCCGGTCGACATCCTGCCGCTCTACGACGTCGGATCCCGCTGAACGGGACGGCCGCGTGCGGACGGCCCTTCGGGGCCGGCCGCAGGGTCAGGCGCCGACGATGTTCTTGAGCGAGCCGCGGCTCAGCGGGTGGTAGCCGGGCGCCGCCGCCGCGAAGACCTCGCGCGCGAAGGCGGCGCCGTCGTCTCCCGAGGCCATGAGCGCGCCGTAGAGCGGCTTGAGGTACTTCATGCGGCCCACGCGGCCCAGCACCTCGCGCAGGCGCGGACGCACCGGCGCGTAGCCGCTGCGTGCGGCGATGGTCAGCCACTCCACCAGCACCTCGTGGTTGCCGCGGCCGGTCAGGGCGAAGGTGTCGTCCAGCCAGCGGCAGTCGTCGCCGGGCAAGGGACGCGGCAGGTCCTGCAGGAAGAGCTGCAGCTCGGTCGGGGACCAGGCCGCGGATTCCGGGCCGGGCCGCTCGCCCGCGCTCCAGCCGGCGGCCAGGGCGCGCAGCCGGTCCAGGGCGGGCGCCGAGGTGCGGTGCTCGTTGGCGGGCATGCCGGGGCCGTCGATCCAGCGGCGGCCGTCGACGGCGTCCAGCACGCCGGGCAGCCGTTCCTCCAGGAAGGCGATGAACTCGTCGGTGTCGATGCTGCGGAAGCGGAAGCGGTCGAGGTATTCCCGCAGGAAGGCGTCGAAGCGCGGGCGGCCGACGACGCGCTCCAGCAGGATGACGAACTGGGCGCCCTTCTCGTAGGGCACCAGCGAGTAGACCTCGTCCGGGTCGATGCCCGCGAGGTCGGTGCGCAGCCTCGTGAGCGGTGAGTCCGGGCCGAACTGGTCGAGGTGGACCTGCAGCGCGTTGCGGCGCAGGACCCCCTGCAGGTCGGCGAACTCCCGGCCGTGCAGTTCCTCGAGGATGCGCCGCTCGGCGTAGACGGTGAAGCCCTCGTTCAGCCAGAAGTCGTTCATCGTCGCGTTGGTGACCAGGTTGCCCGTCCAGCTGTGGGCCAGCTCGTGCACCACGACGTTGACCAGGCTGCGGTCGCCGGCCAGCAGCGTCGGGGTCAGGAAGGTCAGGCGCGGGTTCTCCATGCCGCCGTAGGGGAAGGCGGGCGGCATCAGCAGCAGGTCGAAGCGGTCCCACTCGTAGGGGCCGAACAGGCGTTCGGCGGCCAGGATCATCGCTTCGACTTCGGCGAACTCCCAGGCCGCGGCGTCGATCATGTCCGGTTCGGCGTAGATGCGGGAGCGCGGGCCGAGGTCGCGGCGGTCGAGGTCGCCGACGGCCAGGGCCAGCAGGTAGGTCGGGATGGCCTGGGGCATCGCGAAGCGCCAGCGGGTGCGGCCGGCGCCGGCCGGTTCGTCGCCGCCTGGCGCCGCGGACATCACCGCGCGCAGCGGCGCCGGCACGTCCACGTCCGCCGTGTAGGTGACCCGGTGCCGCGGCGTGTCCTGGCAGGGCACGAGCGAGCGGGCGTGGATGGGTTGGCACTGCGTGAACAGGAAGGGGTGGCGCCCGCCGGTGGTCTGGATCGGATCGAGCCAGCCCAGCGCCGGGGCGCCGGGACCGGTACGGTAGCGGATCGTCACCGTTTCGGTGTCGGCCGGCAGTTCCAGCCGCAGGCGGTCGCCGAGCACGGGGTCGCTACCGGCGACGGACCAGACGACGGGCTCGCCGCGGCCGGTGCTGATCCCGGCCACGAACAGGCCGCGGGAATCCAGGTCCAGCGGACCGGTCGCGGGTGCGGCGAAGGTCAGGCGGGCTTCTCCCTCCAGGACGCGCGCCGCGAAATCGATCTTCCAGATCAGGTCCAGGTGGCGGGTGACGGCCTGCCCGTCGTCGCACCAGGAATGCGGGTCGCAGCGGCTCATGGGGACCTCCGGGTCGAGGGCGCCCTCGGCGGCGCCCGCTCAGGGTTCGCGGACCAGATCGCTCAGCTGCTCCAGCAGCTGCTCGGGGAACGGGGGCAAGACGGCGTCCGCGCCGAGCGCAGACTGGTAGGCGTTCAGGAACGCGGCCGTGTCGCCGGACATCGCCAGCAGCGCCTCCTCGCCGCCCCGCGACGCGATCACCTCGGCCATCGCGAAGCCCAGGGTCTCGTAGCCCCAGCGCGTGCGCAGCAGGTCGTCGACCGCGTTGCCGTTGGCCTGCAGCCGGTCCTCGTGGCCGGGGTCCAGCATCCCTTCGAGCATGCGGAACGAGTAGTACAGCAGCTCGGCGGCCCGTTCCTGCGTGGTGCGGGTCTCCCTGCGCGGGGCGCCGAGGTGGTCGTGGCGTCCGTCGAATTCCAGCTCGGCGCCGCCGGCGATCCAGGCGATCACCGCGCCGTGGTGGAGGAAGCGCAGCGTCTGCTGCAGCGCTTGGCGCCCCGAGGCCGCGGCCGGCGGTTGCGGCCCCGACGGCGGCGCCAGCTCGGCGTACAGCCGCGAGGCCGTCATGCGGGCCGCCTGCTCCTTGCCGGCGGCCAGGGCCAAGCCGGCGTCGAGGATCACGTGGTCGGGCGCCTGGAAGCCGAGGCTCGTGGGGCCGACCATGGCGTGGATCGTGAGCGATCCCGGCAGGCGGGACTCGCCGATCCAGCGGCGGGCTAGCTCCCAGACGCGGCTGCGGTACTGGTCGTCGGCCAGGACGGCGGCGAAATCGCGGGCCTCGTCGGCGCGCAGGCGCAGGTAGTCGCAGTTGGCCACGACGTCGGTCCGTCGCGGCGGGGCGACGTCGACGGTGTCGCCGGCGGCGCGGAGGCAGACGTACTCGGTGCATTTCTGGAGGATGCCGGGAGAGAAGATCCGCGGGTCCTTGCCCTGAAGCACGTAGGCCGGCAGTTCGAACAGCCGCTGGTAGGATTCGTCGGGAACGGATCTGCCGCTCTCCAACCGGTCGAGGATCGCGA
>DYDD01000173.1 GCA_020718045.1 Fibrobacter sp.
TCGTCGGCCTGTCCGGCTGCGGCGTCGCGGGCGTCGCGGGGGACGGGGTCAGCGACCTGGTGCTGGAGGACCGCAAGGTCGGCGGCTCCTGCATCCAGCGCACGCGCGGGCTGGTCTACTACAGCACGACGCTGCTGTTCGACCCCGACCTCGACCTCATGGAGCGCCTGCTGCCGCACCCGCCGCGCGAGCCCGGCTACCGCCGGGGCCGCCCCCACCGCGCCTTCGTGGGCCGGATCGGCCTGCCGCCGGACGGGGACCCCGTCGGTTTCGCCGGCCGGCTGCAGGAGCGGCTGGCTGCGGCCCTTCCCCGGCTGTGATCCTGGTTTCCCGACGATGATCGCCGCGCAGCGGACGGGCCGGTGGAAGTTGTCGCGACGTCGCCTCACGGAACGGAGGGCGCCCCCGCGGGCGCCCTCCTCGCTTCGGCCATGTAGGGAGACGGGCGCGAAGCGCTCGCCGGACGGCTACTTCACCAGCTGCACGGTGCTGGTCTGCGTGAAGCCGTTCCCGCTCAGGCGCAGGAAGTACGAACCCGAGGACAGGCCGGAAGGCGCGAACACCGCGGTGTGCTCGCCCGCCTCGCGCATCCCGTCGACCAGCACAGCCACCTCGCGGCCGCGCATGTCGAAGGCCTTCAGGCTCACGTGGCCGCCGCGCGGCACGCTGAACCGGACGGCGGTCGAGGGGTTGAACGGGTTCGGGTAGCTGGCCAGGAACGCGTGCGGGGCGGCCGCCGGGCCGTCGCCGACCGCGGTCACGTAGGCCGCGCCCTGCGGGTCGAAGTTCGTCCAGCCGGCGGTCCACTGCTGGTCCATCGGCAGGGCGGGGTCGAAGGCGCCGCGGTACGTGGTGACCGCGAAGCCGGCCAGGGCGGGGGCGCTGAAGTCGGCGGAGCCGATCAGCTCGGAGCCGGCCGCCGGCACCGGGTTCGGGTGGTTGAAGTCGCTGAGGTCGGTCAGGATCAGGGTGCTGGGGTTGCGCGGGGCCGAGCCGGTGTTGGCGTAGGCCGCCGTGTTGTACCAGCCGACGATGCCGGTCCAGCGGCCCTCGTCGTGCACGGTGGCCGAGCCGGGCTCGAGCACCGAGGCCTGGAGACTGAGGTTGCGGATCTGCAGGAGGTCGGTCAGGGCGCCGGCCTGGGTGAAGGCGTCGCGCAGCGAGATGCCCCACGGGTAGCCCATGATGACCGAGTTGTAGATGCTGGTGCGGGTCGAGCGGCGCAGCACGCCCGAGAACTGGAACTTGTGGCCGACGGGCAGGTTGCCGACCAAGGCGTCGGTGCGCTCGGGGCCGATCAGGGTGACGTTCGAGAAGTGGGGGTGGGTGAACGGCGTCGCCTGGGAGGTCGAGCTGCCGTCGTTGTCCGACTCGAAGCCGTTGGACTCGCCCGTGGGATCCCACTCGTTCATGTCCTTCATGCCGAAGGCGAACTGGACGTTGCCCGTGTAGCCGAAGTCGGTGTCGAACTCGTCGTCGGTGCCGCCGAAGCACACCAGGTGGTCGCAGTTCACGGTGCCGCCGAACCACTCGTAGGAGTCGTCGTCGGAGTAGCTGACCTGGACGTGGTGGATCTCCGTGCCGGCGCCCACGCCGCCCATGGTCAGGCCGTTGACCTCGTTGTTGAGCTGGAAGCGGTAGCCCGGGAACTCGATGCGCACGTACTTGAAGACGCCGCTGTCGTCGTTGGGGTCGGTGCCGCCGTACGAGCCGGCGATGATGCCGCCCTCGATCAGGGGCTCGACCTTGTTGACCGGCGCGCGGCCCAGCAGCACGATGCCGCCCCAGTCGCCGGAGGCGCGCTGGCCCTCGAGCTTCATGCTCGTGAAGACGATGGGCTGGTCCACGGTGCCCTGGGCGAAGATCTTGCCGCCGCGGGCGACGATCAGCGTGGCCGCGGTGTCCGCCTGGCAGACGGTGCCGGCGGGGATGGTCAGGGTGTAGCCGTCCTCGACGAAGTAGAGGCCGGTCAGCGTGTACAGGGTGTCGGGGGACAGGGTGCGGTTCCAGGTCTGCGAGTAGTCGGTCCGGCCCGAGTTGAGGCCGGGCCCCAGGATGGCCTGGCCGTGGTACACCGGCGGCGGCGTCGCCCCGGCCACGGCGCCCAGACCCGCCAGCAGGGCCAGGGCGATCAGCAGCGACTTGAACTTCATGGAGTATCTCCTCCCGTGTGGTGGTGTCGCGCGTTGTCGTTTCATCGTCGTCCTCCCCGGCATCCGTGCGGTCCCGTCTCGCCTCGCCGTCGTGTCGTCGTCAAGTCAAGGACCCGCGAATGGAAGCGGATCACGTGCGGATTGGTGACGGCTCGGCTCGACGTTCCCGGTCGGATCTCGCGAGCGATCTCGTGTTCTTCGGCGGTCGCACCTCCCATGTCGGCGGTGGCGGACCTGCGGGCGCGCCGCGGCGCGCTCACAGGTCCAGGCTGAACGACAGGGCGTAGCCCACGCCCCGGGTGATCTTCTGGTAGGGCCGCCCCTCGTCGCCGAGGGTGATCTCCTCGTCCTCGTCGAGCAGGTTGCGGGCGGTGGCCTTGAGCTTCCATCCCTTGCCGAGCGTCTGCGTCAGGGCGGCGTCGAGCTGGCGGCGCGACTCCTCGTAGGCGTCCTCGTCGCGCGAGTCGCCCACGGCGTCCAGGCGGCGGCCGACGCGGTTGTACAGGACGCTGGCGTGGGTGCCCCAGTCCGCCTGCCGCCAGGCGAGCGACAGGTTCAGGGACCAGGGCGACTGCCCCTGCATGACGCGCTCCCTGACCGTGTCGATCCGCACGCCCTGCTCGTCGGTCTGCGAGTCCAGGTACTCGATCGCCGAGGTCACGTGCGTGTAGTTGGCCATCACGGTGAAGGGGGCCAGCGCGCCCCAGAAGCAGCCCAGGCCGCGGCGGTACTCCAGCTCGTAGCCCTCGTTCGTGCCGTGCTCCGAGTTGAACCAGGTGCGCACGAAACGCTCGGGCGAGGGGATGAGGCGCTCCTCGATGGCGTCGACGAAGGTCTTGCGGAACCAACTCGCCGCGACGACTTCGCCCTCCTGCGGGAAGAACTCCAGCCGGACGTCGTAGTTGTCGACGGTGGCGCGCCGGAGGTCGGGGTTGCCCTTGACGTTCTGGAAGGTGTTGAAGTCGAAGTACAGCACGTCGGACATCTCGCGGAACTCGGGCCGGTTCACCGAGGCGTAGTAGGCCAGCCGCAGGTTCAGCCGGTCGGTCGCGCGCCAGGCGAGGTTGCCGGAGGGCAGGGCGTCGCGGTGATCGATGCGCGAGAGGACCGACGTGGTGTCCCCGGCTTCCGCCTGCGTGAGGACGCGCTGATCGGAATCCTCCCAGCGCACGCCGCCGGTCAGGCGCAGGTCGAGCCCGCCGAGGCGCAGCTCCCGGTCGTACATCGCGTACCAGGTGCGCAGCTCGTGGGTGCCTTCGTAGGCGCCCGTAAACACAGTGATCGGGACGAAGCGGAACTTGCCGGGCCCGAAGTTCTCCGGGATGAAGATGCTCCCGGCCCCCCACTGCGTGATGGCTGCGTTGGCGCCGGTGATCTGGGAGGCGTCGGCCGCGAAGGCGGCGATGCCGTAGTTGCGCTCGCGCGACTCGCGGCCCGCGCCAGCCTTGAACTCGCCGCCCAACAGGGGCAGGTGGGCGTCCAGCCCGCCGCCGTCACTGTCCTCGGCCAGGGCCGCCCAGGTGCGGTAGTTCTCCTTGTGGGTGTAGGTCCCGTCGGCGGTGAGGCTGTATTCGAGGTGCCTGCGGTCGGGCTCGGCGGCGTCCGAGGACGAGCGGTGCCAGTTCCAGGCGAGACCGGGCGCCGCATCCCCGTCGGCGAACTCGTGCTCGCCGCCGATCTGCGCCAGCCACAGCTCGCGCTGGTTCCAGACGATGGTCTGCCGCGTCGTCGGGCCGGCGTTCTCGTCGTCGCCCGCCATGAACTGCACCTTCTCCTTCGCCGAGCGGCTGGCGTTGGTCTTGAGGCTCAGCTTGTGGCGCTCCGATAATTTGAGGTTCACGTTCGCCAGGCCGCCGATCAGCAGGCTCGACTCGTGGCGCACGCCGGTCATGTCCCAGGGGCGGGACTCCAGGACGATGTCCTCGAGCGGGTCCGGCATGTCGACGACCAGCACCGACACCGGGCTGTCGGTGTACTTCTCGGTGTTGCGGGCGGTCTTGTAGGAGAGGGCGGCCACCAGGCCCAACTCGCGCCCGTCCCACCGCCAGCGGTCCCCGTAGGAGAAGCCCAGCGAGCGGTCCAGGGGCGCCTTGCCGCGTCGCGGCGTCCAGTTGTTGGGCAGGGCCCGCGCCAGCTCGTTGCCGGTCAGGCCCGGCGGCAGGGCGCGCGCGCCGTCGTCCTGGCCCAGCCAGTCGCGGCCGCTGCCCGTCGAGGTCCAGAAGGGCTCGGTCGAGGTGCCGTCGCTGAAGCCGGCGGACCAGTTCCAGCGCAGCGAGCGCTCGTCCGGGAACTCCAGGGTGTTCACCTTCACGAAGCCGCCGCTGAAGTCGCCCGGCAGGTCCGGGGTGGCGGTCTTCACGACCACGGTGTTGGCCAGCAGGTTGGCCGGGATCATGTCGAAGGAGAAGCTCTTGCGGTCGGTGTCGGTGTCGGTGCTGGTCACCGCGACGCCGTTCAGCGAGGTGCCGTTGTAGCGGTCGGTGACGCCGCGCACGAAGACGTACTTGTCGTCCACGATCGAGAGGCCCGTCACGCGCCGCAGGGCGTCGCTGCTGGTGCCGTCGGGCGACTGCGCGATCTGCGCCGCGCTGATCGCGTCGCCGATGGTCACGTCCTTCATGCGCTCGACCAGGATCCCCGTGTCGGTGTTCAGCACCCGCTCCCCGGTCACCTGCAGGTCCTCGAGCTGGTAGGCGAGCGCGCCTTCCTCGTCGCCGTCCACGCCGAGCGGCCGGCCCAGCCGGATGCGCAGGACGGTCTCGCCCTGCAGATCCACGGCCACGGCCGCGACGGTCTCGGCGGGGCGGTCCTCGAAGGTCACCCGCAGGTCGTAGACGGCCGGGGCCGGCACGGCGACGGCGAAGCGGCCGTCGAGGTCGGTGATCGCGCCGGCGGCGGTGCCCACGACCAGGACGTTCGCGCCGGCGATCGGCGCGCCCGTCCCGTCGTCGACCACGATCCCGCTGATGGAGCCCTGCTGGGCGAAGGCGGGGGCGGCGACCGCCAGCGCGAGCAGCGCGGCGGCCGGGATCCGGAGGCGTTGCAGGTTCATGCTTCGGTCTGCCCGGGGTTCGGGGGGACGGCCGTCGCGCGGCCGCGATGCGGGTGCGGTACGTGATCGAGGGCAAGTCTAGCCGCGCATTGTGCGGCGGAAGTTCAGGCTTGCCGATAAATCGGCTAATCGGATGTGAAGACTCGATGAAGGCGCCCGCCCTTCACGCAGAATTCACGTCGTCTTCACGCCGTCTCCACAATCGGCGGCTAGACTGCCCGCAATCGGCTCTCGGGTTTCGCCGGCGCGACGCGCCGCCACCGTTCAGGAAGGACCAGGCATGGCCAGATTCCCCGTCTTCCTCGCGCTGCTGTGCTGGCTGGCGGCCGCGGCCGTCCAAGCGCAGGCGCCGGACGTGCGCGGCACCGTGGACGGCACCCTCGGCATCCAGCAGCAGACCCAGGTCCGCAAGGACGAATGGGCGCAGCAGGCGGGGACGCTGCAGTCCCGCTACCGGACGGCGAAGGCCGACGTCGCCTACCTCGAAGCGCGGCGCGACCACCAGACCGGCCAGGTGCAGGCGCTCGAAGCGCGGATCGCGGAATTCGAGCGGCGGCTCGGCGAGGCCGTGCGTCTGCGCGACGGCATCGGCGACACCCTGTCGGTGATCCTGGACCGCCTGGAGGCGCACGTGGCGCAGGACCTGCCGTTCCTGCCCGAGGAGCGGGCGCACCGCCTCGCGTCGCTGGCGGCGGAGCTGGCCCTGCCCGACGTCACGGCGGCCGAGAAGCTGCGTCGGCTGCTGGAGGCGTTGCAGGTGGAGGCCGGCTACGGCGGCACGGTGGAGCTGAACCAGCAGGAGATCGCCCTGGACGGTTCCCCCCTGAGCGTGGACGTGCTGCGGATCGGCCGGCTGTCCCTGTTCTGGCGCACGCCCGACGGCAAGCGGGCCGGCGAGTACGACCGCGCGTCGGCGAGCTGGCGCGAGCTGCCCCGCAAGCACGCCCGGGTCATCGGGGAGGCCATGGACATGGCGTCCCGCATTCGGCCCACGGAACTGATCGCCTTGCCGCTGGGGAGGATCACGCGATGAAGATGCGCGCCCTGCTGATCACCGCCGCGCTGACCCTCGCCGCGGGCGTCGCCCCGGGCCAGGACATGCGCGAGGCCGCGCTCAAGGCGGCTACGGACCGGACCCGCGCGGAGGCCGAAGCCCTCGCGGCGGAGGAGCGGATCCTCGCCGACGGCGCGGCG
>DYDD01000174.1 GCA_020718045.1 Fibrobacter sp.
GGCAAGGGGTGCCGCAGTTTTAGACCGGCGCGGCAGGTGCCGCACTTTTGCTCCGGCGTTTACACCCTGCCGCCGAGGGCGTCGGTCAGCACCATGAGCAGGGCCAGAGGGACGACCGTCGTCAGGAAGGGCCGCCAGTCCCCTGCGCCTACGGACGGGCCGTTCGCGAAGGCCGAAACCAGCTGGTGCGGGCCGTCGCCGCGGAAGATCAGCCACCCGAAACCGACGAGCGAGAACGAGAGCGCCACCTCGGTGGCCCGCCGGACGCGGCCGCGCAGGTGCAAGCGGCGGCGCAACCGCTTCAGAGAAGGCTGCAGGGCGCGGTGGCCCACCATCAGCAGGCCGAAGTACAGGCCCCACAGGATGTACATCCAGGAGGCGCCGTGCCAGAGGCCGGCCATGAGCATCGTGAACACCAGGTTCAGGTACGCCCGCCCGCGCGAGCGGAACGCGCCGCCCAGCGGCAGGAACACGTAGTCGCGCAGCCAGCTCGACAGGGACATGTGCCAGCGCTGCCAGAACTCGCTGGGGCTGTGCGCCCCGTACGGCGTGCGGAAGTTGACGGCGAGGTCGAAGCCGAGGCAGGCGGCGCAGCCGCGCGCGAGGTCGGTGTAGCCGGAGAAGTCGGCGTAGATGTAGAAGGCGTAGGTGGCGGCGGCCAGGGCGGCGGACCCCGCGCCCGCGAAGTCGCCGGCGAACGCGCGGTCGACCGCGGGCGCCAGGTGGTTGGCGATGACGAGCTTCTTCACGGCACCGACGAACAGCAGATCGCCGCCCCGCCGCAGGGAATCCCGCAGCGATGGGCGGACGGCGGGGTCGAGCTGCGCGAGGAAGGGCTGCGGCCGGTCGATGGGCCCGGCGGTGAGCGACGGGAAGAACAGCAGGTAGACGACGTGGTGGATCGCCGTCGGCGCGGCCGGCAGGCGCCCCAGGTACGTCTCGGCCTGGATGGCGACGGCCTTCAGACAGAAATAGGACAGGCCCAACGGGACCGCGATGTCC
This sequence comes from Fibrobacter sp., assembly GCA_020718045.1. Classification (GTDB taxonomy): domain Bacteria; phylum Krumholzibacteriota; class Krumholzibacteriia; order LZORAL124-64-63; family LZORAL124-64-63; genus PNOJ01. The sequence continues at coordinate 1,003 of DYDD01000174.1, forward strand.
AGCGCGAGCGGCGTCGCGGGCAGCCCTGCCGCCTCCAGGAGCGAACGGGCGCTCCCGGCGAAGAAGGCGAAATACTTGAACGCGAAGAGCAGCGCGCATTGCAGGCCGATGCCGAGGCGCAGGATCGCGCGCCGCCGGGATGCCGTCAGCACGCCGGCGGGGCGGGCGAGTTCGCGCACGACGGCGTGGTTGGCCAGCGCGGATGCGACCAGCAGCGCGAGCAGCAGCGCGTCCCAGAACGCGTAGAACGCGAGGCTGGCGACCAGCAGGACGTGGGCGCGGAACCTGGCCGGCGACGCCCAGTACGCCGCGCACGCGACCGCCATGAACGGGACGAATCCGAACGACAGCAGGTTCATCGGGTCTCCGCGATCCGCAGCCGCATCAGGGGTCCCTTCCGGTCGGCCGACGCGGCGGTGCGCGGCACGAGGACCCGATTATCGGGCAGGCCCTCGCCCGCGTCAACGGCACGGGTGACGACGTCACGCTCCCGGCAGGACGGACGCCGGCCAGTCGAGGTCGAGGTTGTTCCGCAGCAGCCGCGTGTTGTCCAGGGGCTGCAGCCGGTCGAACCGCTTGAGGCGGTAGCGGCCGCGCGGGAGCGTCGTGCAGCCCAGGGCCATCAGGCAGGCCAGGCGGTGGCAGCCGTCCCCCGGGAAGTACCGCTCCGCCGAGACCGCGCCGCTGTCCGCGGGCAGGATCCGCCGGCCCGTGAAGAGGACGACCGGCTGCTTCGGGTCGAAACCCGTCTCGGCGATGGATTCGTACAGCGCGGCGGCCCCGCGGACGGTTTCGGCGAAGATCGACTCGGTCGTCCCGGCGTGGCGCGCGACGAACTCCGCCCGGCGCACCAGCATCACGCGCTCGAACCAGACGCGGTAGTCGTGCCCGCGCGCCCGCTCGACGAAGGCCGCCGGGTCGCGCCGGAAGCGGTCGCGGTCGACGGCGTACGCCTCGAACAGCCGCATGCGCACCACGATGTCGTAGCGCAGGGGGTGGACCAGCGGCGCGATCCGCAGCTCCGGCGGCGTCTCGGCCTCCGGGAGCCAGTCCCCGGCCCCGTGGATCAGCTTCCCCGGATCGACGGCGCCTCGGCGCCGGAGTTCCTGCCACCAACCCACGTCTGGCCTCCGGATCATTCAACCGTGTTCGTCAACCGTCGATGAACCGCTCGAACTCCGTGCCGGCGAGGACGCGGCGGATCTCCTGGTGGTTCTCGACCAGGTCGTCGAAGCGGTCGGGATTGATCTTCACGAGGTCGGACCGGAAGGGGAGGACCTCGTCCAGCCCCAGGAAGGGCTGGATGCGGGCGGCCTCCGCCTGGCGGTCCCGGACGAAGCTCTCGTAGACCACCTCGAGCGTCGCGAAGCCGGCCACCGCGCCGCGCATGCGCTCGATCCGCCGCGCGCGCTGGCGCAGCTCCGCGACCAGGGTCGCGGGATCGAGCCGCAGCTTCACGGTCCGGATCGCGTCCCCCTCGCGCGGGTGGTGCATCTTGTGCAGCGGCGCCGTCTTGAACGAGATGAACGTCTTCAGGACGTTCTCGCGCACGAGGTGGATCACCCGGACGTCGCTGCCGCACAGGCCGTCGAGGATCTCGGGGTGCTGGTCGGCCTTGTCGTAGATCAGCCGGAACCCACGGACGTCCCGTTCGCCCTCCGGGACGAAGATGCGCTCGTCGAGGTAGTCGCGGATCATGGCGCGCCGCCCGGTGAGGTAGCGCAGACGCCGCGGCCAGGTTTCGGTGCGGTACAGGAAGAACAGGCCGCTCTGGTGGTCCTGCGTCGGGTTGGCGATGCGCTTGTCGATCCCGAACACGCGCTTCTCGCAGTACACGCGCGGCAGGTTGTTCAGGCAGTCGATCATCAGCGTGGTGCCGGAGCGCCGGTCGGCCAGCAGGGCGAACTTGATCATCGGTCATCCTCCGTCCGGGGAGCGTAGCCCAGGGCCGGGTCCAGCTGCGACATCTCCCGTTCCATGTAGGCCAGGTCGGCGGCTCCGGGCCGGTCGCCGCCGCTCTCGATGGCGGTCGTGGTCGTGTCGGGCGTTCCGCCCACGATCTCCGCCAGTAACGCCTCGTGCACGGGGATACCCAGGTATTCCAGCAACCGCGGGAAGTGGACCAGGGGCTCGTCGCGCAGGTCCTCGAAGCGCAGGCACAGCAGCGACCCCACCGCACCGCCGGCGCTGCACCACTGGTTCGTGAAATCGATGATCCGCCGGATGCCCAGCGTCTCGTGACGGATGAACTCCGGCAGGTCGAGTCCGAGCGCCTCGGGGTCGCGCTGGCGCACGCGGAGACGGGCGCGGTAGGTCAACACGACGTCGCGGGGGTCGCGGACCACGACGATCACCCGCTGACGCTCCAAGCCCGCCATGAAGCGGGCGGTGATCGCGGGATCGGCGTCGCGGCAGAGGGGGTGGACGAAGTGGACCCGCGGGACGCGGCGCCAGGCGCCGCGCCGCAGCAGGGGCATGAACTCCGGATACGCGAACGCGGGTAGGCCGTGCAGCCGCGACAGGTAGGCGGCGACCACCTGCCAGGCCCAGGTCCGGCCGCTCTTGGGGAAGGAGACGAACCAGTACCGGCTGTGCAGGCGATGCCAGCCGCGCCGCAGCCGCCTTCCCGCGGCGGCGCTCAGGACAGCGCCTCCGCGACGATCCGCGACCAGTCCTCGAACTCGCCGCCGTCGGGCGCGGCGCCCGGCGCCGCCATCCCGCGCAGGGCGGCCTCCGGCAGCCACAGGGCCCGCTCCGGCTCGGCCTGGACGCTGACGGTCGCCAGCAGCTCCGCGTCGGAGCCCGCCACGCCGTCCAGATCGATGCGGAAGACCACCCCGAAGTGCACGCTCGAGACGTCCTGCGCGTCGGAGTTGATGAACCCGACGGGCGCCAGGGCGGCCGCGGCCACCTGCAGGCCGGTCTCCTCGTCCAGTTCCCGCAGCGCGCTCACGAGCAGCAGGCCGTGCTCGGCGATGGCCGAATCGTCGCGGTCCAGCGGTTCGATGTGCCCGCCGAAGCCCAGCGACCACAGGCCGCCGAGGCGGCGTTCGGTGTGCTTGCTGCGGCGCTGGTAGCAGAGGATCCGGGCGTCCGCGCCCGTCCCGCGGTGCAGCACCAGGTAGGGGATGATCTGCTTGAAATGGGAGTTGCGCTCCATGTACTCGCGCTCGGCGAAGAACAGGTGCGGCTGCAGGGCGCCGAGGTCGACGCTGCCCGGCGGCAGGAACCCCTGCGGGCTCAGCCCTGGGAACAGGTGCTTGCGCTCGACGACCAGGATGCTGCGCACGCGACGGCCTTTCGCCGGAGGTGGAGGGGGCGGGCCGGTCAGCCGCGCAGCCGCGCGGTCGCCTGCCGGAAGCGGTCCTGGTGGCGGTTGCGCGGCGAGCTGCCGAGATCGTAGAGACCGATCTCCGTGCGGGCGCGCGCGATCCGCTCCTCCGTCGCCGGGTGGGTGCTGAACCAGCCGGCGGCGCCGCTCGGGCCTACCCCGTTCATGTCCACCAGCGTCTGGAAGAAGCGCAGGATGCCCTCGGGGTCGTAGCCCGCGGCGACGAGGTACTTGACGCCGAACTGGTCGGCCTGGAACTCGTGGTCGCGGCTGTTCTTCATCGTGAACAGGCCGGCGCCCAGGCCCGCCACCTGCTGCCAGGCCGCGCTTTGGCGGTCGCCCAGCAGCAGCTCGGCGGCCATCTGCAGGCCCATCGCCTGCTGGATCTGGCGCACGGAGTGGCGGCCGATGACGTGGCCTAGCTCGTGGGCCATCACGCCGGCCAGCTCGGACTCGTCGTGGGTGGCCTTGAGCAGACCGGTGGTCACGTAGATGTACCCCCCGGGGGCGGCGAAGGCGTTGACGATGTCGCTCTCGAGCAGCGTGAAGGTATACTGGACGTCCTTGCGCTCGCTGTGCGCGGCCACGCGCGCGCCCACCTCGGCGACGTAGGCGTTCAGGGCGGCGCCGGCGTGGACCGGGTACTCCTGGCGGATGCCGACGTCGGTCTCCAGGCCCATCTGGATCTCGGTGGGGGTGTCGATCAGGATCAGGCTCTGCTCGCCGTGCGGGCCGGTGGTGGCGCAGCCCGCCAGCACGGCCAGGGCCAGGACCGGCAGCAGGGCGACGGCGCGGTGCGGTCGTCTCATGTCAACCTCCTCAAGGCAGGAACGCCCTCACGTCGCCCAGCTTGCGGGGCAGGTACTCGTCGATGACGTAGTTGAGGCCGTGCTTGGCCAGGGCCTGCTGCTCGGCGCGCACGCCCATCTTGATCATCTGGTGCATGGCCAGCTGCCACTGTTTGTGGTGCAGGATGAAGGGGTCGTTCTTCAGGGCGTCCTTGGCCCGCTTGATGTCCACGTCCTTCAGCGGGTGGGTGGGCAGCTCGTAGTCGATGATGTCCTGCGGCGTGATGCCCAGGAACCTGGCCTGCGGCACGCAGAAGAACTCGTTGAGGTGGGCGGCGTTGCCGCTGCCGACCTTGAGCGTGCGGTAGATGTTGGAGAAGCCGTAAGGGTCGCCGTCGACGAAGACGTAGACCGGGATGTTCTTCTCGTCGGCCAGCCGGCGCACGAAGCGGCGGCAGGCGCGCGTGGGCACGCCCCCGAGCGAGACCAGGACGCAGTTGGCCTGCTTCCAGTAGTTGTGCTTCACCAGGCGCTGGAACATGCCGGCGGTCTCGATGCAGAGGATGAAGTCGGCGTCGGTCTCGAAGCCGAGCGTCTCGACCGAGATGGGGATCGAGTAGGCCCCGCTGCCGAAGCGGGTGCAGTCGATGCGCAGCGTCTCGCCGGTGTCGCGGTCCTGGTCGATCACCACCAGCCGGCCCGCCACGTCGCCGCCCTTCTCCTCGGGCACGAAGCCGAGCTGCTCGCGGTTGACCCCGAAGAACGCCTCGACGTCCTCCATGACCGCGTCCGACTCGGGCTGCTCCTTGAAGCGCGCCTCCGCCCAGTTCTTGCTGACGTAGTAGGCCTCTCGCTTGGTGGCGATGTCGTCGGTGCGCACCAGCTCCTGCGACAGGGACATCATCTTGAGCGTCTGGGCGAAGGTCTTGACCGTGCTGACGGTCAGGGTGCGCTCCTTCTCGCGGCCCTTCAGCTCGAAGTAGCCCACGCCGGGCTGGTAGGTCACGTTCTGCAGCGAGCGCACCGGGAAGCGCAGCGTCGGCTTGCGGCCCTTCAGGATGCTGGTGCGGACGTCGCCCGCCTCCTTGGCGATGCGTTTCAGCAGGGGCTCGCCGCCGACGGGCCGGGCGGCCTGGCGCGTGGCGCGGCGCGGGGCCGCGGCCG
>DYDD01000175.1 GCA_020718045.1 Fibrobacter sp.
GTCGCGCACCAGGTGAGCGAAGGCGATCGCGGCCAGCAGGGCCTCGGGATCGCAGGGCGCGTGTTCGAGCGCCGACTCGGCCAGCGCCAGCGCCTCGCGCAGGTCGCCGCGGGATGCGGCCAGCCGGCTCAGGCCCATCAGCGGGCGGACGGTGGCGTTCTGGGGCGAGGCGGCGCCGCCGCGTTCGCGGCAGGTCCGGTAGGCGTCCGCCGCGACATCGGCGCGGCCCAGCAATTCCAGCACTTCCCCCCGGCGCAGCCAGTATTCCGCCGCGTCGGAGGCCGCCGGCGCCCAGCGGTCCAGCCAGTTCAGCTCACGTGCGGCCCCGTCCGCCATCCCCCGCCCGACGTGCACGATCAGGTCGCCGACGAAGCGGAACCCCTCCAGCGCGCTCGGCCCGGCGCGGTCCAGCAGCGCCGCGGCCGCCTTCGCCTCGCGCCGCCACAGCGCCGTGTCGTTCCAGTACCGCGCCTGTTCCAGCAGCTTGTAGCGGCTGTACCAGTCGTGCGCGTCGGCGGCCAGGCAGCGTCGCAGCAGGGTGACGTCGCGGTTCTTCTTGTCGCGCGCGGCGGCCACGTCGCGCGTGTAGCCGAGGTGCCGCAGGACGCCGTCGAGCTCACGCGTCGTGAGCCCGTCGCGCCGCAGGGTCGCCTCGACCGTGCGGGACGCGTCCTCGTGGATCGGGTGCTCGTAGCGGATCGAGGGATCGCGGCGGAACAGGCGCAGCAGGCGGCACTCGTGGACGTGGCCGTGGGGCAGCTCGTCGCGCAGCAGAACGGTCGCCGCGCCGACGTCGGGATCGTCCATCAGGCCGCGGACGGCCGTCACCAGTTCGGGGCTGACGCGCTCGTCGGCGTCCAGCATCAGGATCCAGTCCCCGGTCGCGGCGTCGAGCGCGGCGTTGCGGGCCGCGGCGAAGTCGTCGCACCAGACGAACGGCACCACGCGCGCCCCGGCCGCCTCCAGCAGCGGCACGGTCGCGTCGCGCGAACCGCTGTCCACGGCGACCAGTTCGTCCCACAGGCCGGCGACGCTCTCGAGCAGACCCGGGAGCATCGCTTCCTCGTCGCGGACGATCAGGCACAGACTCAGGCGCGGGGTGGCCAGGGGTGGTCCCTCCGGTTCGGGTCAAGTTCTCCTGTCGCAAGGGGCAAGGCCCGTGCCAGCGCCGGCGGAGACGGGGAGGGGTGCCGGCCCTGTCCGGAGCCGCGATCCGGCCAGGTCGGGCGCCTCGCTGGTCGGTTTCTTGCCGCCGGGATGCCCGGAAACCCGATCCCAGGCTCATGCGGGCAGGCCCACTGCTTGCAACCCCCGCCACGAAGCATCAGGACACCTCCAACAGGAGGACGGAGTGAGGACGGCAAACCTCCCCCCGACGAGCGATCGGGAAGCGCCGGGCACCCCCCGCCTGGCGTACTTCGGCGGGGAACCGGCTTTCGCGGTTCCCCGTCACGTCGGCGCCCCCAACCTGGGCGACCGCGCCGCCCTGCTGCGCCGCATCGAGGGGCTGCTGGACCGCCGCTGGCTGACCAACCGCGGCCCGCTGGTCGAGGAGTTCGAGCGGCGCCTGGCCGCGCGCGTCGGCGCCAAGCACGTCGTGGTGACGTGCAACGCGACGACCGCGCTGGAGATCGCCGTGCGCGCCCTGGACCTGCGCGGCGAGGTCATCGTGCCCTCGTTCACCTTCGTGGCGACCGCCCACGCGCTGCAGTGGCAGCGCATCACGCCGGTGTTCTGCGACATCGAACCCGGCGGCTACACGCTCGACCCCGAGCGGGTCGAGGAGCTGGTCACCCCGCGCACCACCGGCATCATCGGCGTGCACCTGTTCGGGCGCACCGCGCGCGTCGCCGAGCTGCAGCGCGTGGCCGACCGCCGCGGCCTGCAGCTGCTGTTCGACGCCGCGCACGCCTTCGGCTGCACGCGCGACGGGCGCAGCGTCGGCGGCTTCGGCCGCTGCGAGATCTTCAGCTTCCACGCCACCAAGTTCCTCAACGCCTTCGAGGGCGGCGCCGTCGCCACCGACGACGACGACCTGGCCGAGCGCGTCCGCCTGATGCAGAACTTCGGCTTCGCCGGCGAGGACCGCGTGATCCACGTCGGGGTCAACGGCAAGATGACCGAGGTCTCGGCGGCCATGGGCCTCACCTCGCTGGAGGCCGAGGGCGCGATCGTGGCCGCCAACCGCCTCCGCTACGACGCCTACCGCCGCGAGCTGCGCGGCGTCCCCGGGCTGTCGCTCATGCGCTACGACGAACGCGAGCGCAACAACTACCAGTACGTCGTGGTCGAGGTGGATCGCGACGACGCCGGCCTCTCGCGCGACCAGCTGGTCGCCCTGCTGCGGGCCGAAAACGTCCTTGCGCGCCGCTACTTCCACCCCGGCTGCCACCGCATGGAGCCCTACCGCTCCCTGTTCCCGCACGCCGGCCTGCTGCTGCCGCGCACCGAGCACGTCGCCGATCGGGTGCTGGTCCTGCCCACCGGCGGCGGCGTCGAGATCGACGACGTCGCGCGCATCGGCGCGCTGCTGCACGCGATGGTCGCCCACGCCTCAGCCATCCGCGACCGTTGGCCCCACGCCGTTCGCCGAGGGAGCGCCTCTTGACCGAACATCCCGTGACCGAACAAGCGACCCGCCCCGCAGCGCCGGCCGCCGACGCCGTGCTCGTCAACGTGGGCTGCGGCGACCAGCCGCTGCCGGGCTTCGTCAACCTCGACCTCGACCGCGACGCCGACCTGAAGCTCGACGTCCGTCGCGGCCTGCCCTTCGCCGACGGCACCGTCGATGGCATCCACAGCGAGCACTTCGTCGAGCACCTGACGCAGGGCGAGCTGACGGCCTTCCTGCGCGAGTGCCGCCGCGCGCTGCGGCCGGGCGGCGTGGTGCGCGTCGCCACGCCCGACCTCGCCGAGATCGTCCGCTGCTACATCGACCCCGACTGGCACGATCGCTGCGGCCTGAAGGACTACGGCTACGACTGGCTCGCCAATCCCTGCGAAATGCTCAACGTCTGCTTGCGGGATTGGGGCCACCAGCACATGGTCGATGCGAGCGAGCTGAAGCGCCTGGCCCGGCTGGCCGGTCTGGCCGAACCCGTCGTGTGCGCGACGGGGGAGAGCCGCTGGCCGTTCTTCCGGAACGTCGAGACACGCCTCGGGCGCCATCTGGTCATGGAATTCCGCCGTCCCGCGCCGCCGCCGCACCCCGCGCCGGAGCCGCCGCTGGTCAGCGTGCTGATCGCCGCCTACGAGCCGCGCTGGTTCGAGGCCGCCCTGCTGTCGGCGCGCCGCCAGACCCACGCGAACCTCGAGATCCTGGTCGGCGACGACAGCTCCGGCGACGCGATCGAAACCGTCAGCCGGCGCCACGCCGCCGAGGACCCGCGCGTGATCTACGTGCGCAACCCGTCGGTCCTGGGTGAGATCGACAACTGGCAGGCCCTCTACGAGCGCGCGCGCGGCGACTACGTGAAGTGCCTGGCCGACGACGACCTGCTCGAGCCACCTTGCGTCGAACGCCTGGTCGCGGCGCTCGACGGCCGCCGCGAGGCGACCCTGGCCGCCTCCTACCGCCGATTGATCGACGAGGAGGGCCGCGTCCTGCCCGACGATTTCAACGCGCCGCTGGCTGCGGTCGACGTGGCGATCCGCGGCACGGACCTCGCGGCGCTGATGCTGGCCAACCGCCGCAACGTGATCGGCGAACCCTCGACCTGCCTGTTCCGCCGCGAGGACGCCGCCGACGCATTGCCGGCCCTGATGTCCTTCGGCGGCCGCCGCGCCCTGACCAACGGCGACATGTCCCTGTGGTGCCACCTGCTGAGCAAGGGCGACCTGGTGCTGCTGCGCGAACCGCTCAGCTCCTTCCGCCAGCGCACGACCCAGACCTGCCGCAGCGAGCGGCACCGCGCCGACGCCCAACGCGCTTGGGAGCTGCTCGGCCAGGATGCCCGGCGCTTGGGCCTGTGGTCGGGGATGCCGCCCGCGGACGGGCGCATCACGGCCAAGCCGCTCGCGCCGCCACCGCTCCCCGTACCAGAAGTCTCGCTGCTGCTGCCGGTCGCGGGTGACCTGCCGGTCCTGCTGCGGGGCCTGCTCGCCCTGGCCGCCGAGAAGCTGCCGACCGTGCTGGAGTACGTGATCGTGGACGTCGGTCTGAGCCAGGCAGCGCGCCGCTACCTGGAGCGCGCCGCGCCGAGCCAGCCCGGCCTGCAACTCTCGGACGCCGTGCGGACCGACCGGGATTCTGCTGCCGGTCGCGCGGCCGCAATCGACCGCGCCGCTGCAACGGCGCGCGGCGCCTGTTTCGTGATCGCCGACCTGGACGCCGCCCTGCCTCTCGGCTGGCTCAATGCTGTGGTGATGCCCCTGGTGTCGCAGCCGGATCTGGCCGCCAACGGCCTGGACGATGCTCCCGCCCTGGCCGTGCGGGCCGATTGTTTCCGGCAGGTCGGCGGCTGCGGGTCGGGCGTTGGATGGCGCCTCGGGCTACTGGCGGGTTTGCAAGGAGTCGGGCATCAATGCCACTGAATCTGGGGACAAATTCTGAATTGACGACAGTGCCGTTAGTGGGAAGTATATCGAATCAGTATTAGAAAACCTGTTTGTTGACAGTATTCGATTCTTAAAAAGGGTTGGCGGTGAAGCTGTGGCGACGGTGAAATTCTCCATCGTCAAATAGGTGTGATTGTCGACGTCTACCTATTGCCTGTGTGAATGGAAAGAGGTGCTGTATGGCGTTGCGTCGCCTGCTGATCCCCTTGATAGGAATCCTTGCACTCGGTATGCTGGTGGCCGGTTGTTCCGACAGTCCAACCGCAAAGGAAGTGCCGGTGGCGCTGTCCGCAAGCCTGGCGGAGACCACGATCGCCTACGGGGGCAGCGTCGCTGTAACTTACGAACTCACCGGCAGTGTCGAAACACAGTGGGTCATGGCCCAGTTCGTCGAACCGGGAGGCGGTGTTTCAGTGGCCGCATTCCAAGACGGGTCCAGGATCCGCTACATCGGCCCCCTTTACGAGTCGGGCGAGTACTCGATATTCGTGCGTGCGCTCCTCATCGACGATGAAGAACTGAGGACTTCTCCGCCAATGGTGTTCACCGTGCTCGACGAATAGCAGGAGTGCGTGTCGGAGGGTATGAACCATGGCGGCCGGCCCGATTCGAGGTCGGCCGCCATGGCATCTGAAGCGGGGTAGGAAATGCGTGATGGGATATATTTTCTTGCGCCTAGGCAAGTCGCAGATATCTTAGTAGGACCAATAAGTCTTGTAACGCCAAGAACCGGTTTCGGCTGAGGAACGCCAACGATCGGACCCCGCGTGACCCTCGACCTGGTGCAGGCCGGCTCGGCCGCCGAACTCGTCGACATCGACCCCTGCAACGGGTTGCGCACCCGTCTGATGGAGATGGGCCTCACGCCCGGCACCCACCTCTCGGTGGTCCGTCACGCCCCGCTTGGCGATCCCATCGAGATCAAGGTCCGCGGCTACCGCCTTTCGATCCGCAAGCAGGAAGCGGCGCTGATCCGCTGCCGCCCCCTCTGACCCCGAGCGCCAGCCGGAGGACGCGATGGCCCCCGTCACGGACCCCGACCGCCGGCAGCGGATCGTCGCGGTCGCCGGCAACCCCAACAGCGGCAAGACGACCCTCTTCAACGCGCTGACCGGCGCCCACGCCAAGATCGGCAACTACCCTGGCATCACCGTCGAGTCCCGCACCGCCGAGGCCGAACTGCCCCGCGCCGGCCGCGTCACGCTGGTCGACGTGCCCGGCACCTACAGCCTGACGGCGCGCTCGCCCGACGAGGAGGTGGCGATCAACTCGCTGCTCGGGCGCAAGGGCCTGCCGCGCCCCGACGCGGTCCTGGTCGTGCTCGACGCCGTCGCGCTCGAACGCAGCCTGTTCTTCCTGATGCAGGTGATGGAGTTCGGCCTGCCGGTCATCGCGGTGGTCAACATGATCGACGCGGCCCGCGGCGAAGGCATCGACCTGCATTTCGATGCGCTGCGCAAGGAGCTCGGGATCCCGGTCGTGGGCACGGTCGCCCGCCGTCGCCAAGGCCTCGAGCTGGTGCGCGAGGCGCTCGACGACCTGCTCGACGGGAAGGCGCACCCGTCGCCGGGCTGGCTGTGGGAGCCCGGCGACGAACTGTCCCGCGACCTCGATGCCTTCGACGCAGCCATCCGCGAAGAGGTGCGCTTCAGCCTGCCCTCGCCCGC
>DYDD01000176.1 GCA_020718045.1 Fibrobacter sp.
ATGGCGGCGTGGGGCGCGTCCACACGCCGGGTCAGGATGCTGCGGCCCTCGAAGTTGCCTCCCGGCGCCACCCCGAGCATGGTCGCCAGCAGCGGCCCGTCGCGCTCGCCCGCGGCCGCGAGGATCTCCTGCGGGGTCCAGACGTAATAGCTGCCCTCCTGCCCGCCGCTGTCCGCGTCGAAGCTGGCGCAGAGGCCGCCCTGACCGTCGCGCATCTCCCGCAGCAGGAACTCCAGGACGTCGCGGGCCACTCCCAGGTACCACGGCCGGTCCAGCGCCGCGCCCGCCTCCAGGTAGAGGCTCGCGAGCTGGGCGTTGTCGTAGAGCATGATCTCGAAGTGGGGCACCAGCCAGGTCTCCTCGACCGTGTAGCGGTGGAAGCCGCCGCCGAGGTGGTCGCGGATCCCGCCCGTGGCCATCGCCTCCAGCGTGCGGTGCAGGGCCGTGGCCGTCTGCCGGTCGCCGACGAGGCGGTGATGGTGCAGCAGGAACTGCCAGCGCAGCGGCGTGGGGAACTTCTGGTGCTGCAGGAAGCCGCCCCACTCCTGGTCGTGGTGGGCGAGACCGAGCCGCGCCACGCCGTCGACCGTGCCCGCGTCGATGGGCGGCGCTTCGTTGTCAGAGGAGAGGTCGTCTGCGGAGAAGTTGGCGGCGGGGACGGCGGCGATCGCGCCGGCCAGCTGCGTCGCCTGCACCTGCAGCTCGCCGCGGTGCGAGCGGTAGGCTTCGTCGATCCGCCGGCAGAGCTCCACAAAGCGCGCGCGCGGCACGTAGGTGGCGCCGTGGAAGGGCTGCAGGTCCGAGGTCAGGAACACCGACAGCGGCCAGCCGCCGCGCCCGGTCTGCGCCGTCACGGCGGCCATGTAGGCCTCGTCCAGGTCGGGGCGCTCCTCGCGGTCGACCTTGATGCAGACGAACCGCTCGTTCAGCAGCGCGGCCACCTCCGCGTCCTCGAACACCTCGTGCGCCATGACGTGGCACCAGTGGCAGGAGGCGTAGCCGATCGACAGGAAGATCGGCAGGTCGCGGTCGCGGGCGAAGGCCAGGGCGTCGCGGTCCCAGGGCTGCCAGTGGATGGGGTTGCCGGCGTGCTGGCGCAGGTAGGCGGAAGCTTCGCCGCCGAGCCGGTTGGAGCGGATGTCGTCGTGCGGTCGGTTCATGGCGTGCAGGATAGGCCCCCGGATGCGGACCCGCCCCCTCCCCCCGTGGCGCCCGTCAGGACCGGGCGCCGATCACCACCAGGCTGCGTTGGCCGGCCGGCACCACCGAGAACCCGCCGAAGCCGGCGCCGGCCATGATGTCCCGTATCAGGCTCATAGTATACGACATCCCGCCTTCGGTCCCGACCAGCATGTTGACGCTGAAGCGGGCCGCGTGGGCCGGCGCGGTGCGCGTGTCGTCGAGGTAGAAGTCCTTGATCATCAACCGCCCCCCGGGGACCAGCGCGGCGTGGGCCTTGCGGGCGATCATCGCCGTGTCCCGCGGCGGCAGCATGTGGATGATGTTCGAGACGTAGACCACGTCGAAACCCTCGCCGAAACCGTCGACGTGGAAGTCGCCGTCGACGGTCGCGACGCGGTCGCCGAGCCCCGCGGCGGCGATCATCTCGCGCGCGATGGCCGTGGTCTCGGGCAGGTCGAAGACGACGCAGCTCAGGCCGGGATTCGCGGCGGCGAAGACCAGCGACGCGGTGCCGGGCCCGCCGCCGACGTCCAGCAGGCGCCGCGCGCCGGAGAAGTCGACGGCCGCGGCCACGTCGCGGCTGCTGCCGCGCGAGATGTTCTCCATGCCGCAGATGTAGTCGCGGTGCTCGCGCGGCGAGCGGCCGGCGCCCTCTCCCGGGGCGGAGCGCGGGACCGGCTTGCCGGTGCGCAGCGTCTCCTCCAGCCGGATCCAGCGGCCGCTCAGGCGGTCGTGGTGGCGGTAGATGCTGGCCATGGTGTCGGGCGAGCCCGCGACCAGCAGCGGCGCGCAGCCCGCCTCGAGCCGGAAGCTGTCGCCCTCCTTGACCAGGATCCCGACCGCCGCCAGGGCGTGCAGCACCAGGTCCAGGGCCCGCGCGTCGAGCCCGAGCCGCGCGGCGAGCTCCGCCGGAGCGAGCGGTCCCGAGGCCAGGGCGTCGAAGACGCCCAGGCGCAGGCTGGTCAGCAGGATGAAGGCGTCCTGGTAGCCGGCGGCGATGCGGTCGAGCTTGTCACGCGCTTCCATCGGTGCTCCACGGGTTCGGGGGTACGGCGTCGCTCGGCATTGTGGGGGATGGAACGGCCCGGATCAAGTGCCTGCTGACCGGGCGCGACACGTATGCTAGGGTGCCCGCGGAGGAGATGCCGCATCATGACCGCACCACCGCCCGTCAGCGTCGTGCTGCCCGCCTACCAGGCGGCGGCCACCCTTTCGGAGACCCTCGACTCGGTGCTCGCGCAGACGCCGCCGCCGCGCGCGGTCATCGTCGTGGACGATGGTTCCACCGACGCGACGGCCGCGGTGCTCGCCGACCGCGCCGACCGCGTGACCGCACTGCGGATCGACAACAGCGGCGGCCCCTCGCGGCCCCGCAACGTCGGCCTGGAACGCTGCGGCGACGGGCTGGTCGCGCTGTTCGACGCCGACGACCTCATGCGGCCCGGCAAGCTCGCCGCGCAGGCCGCCGTCTTCGCCGCCTGCCCCGAGGTCGACCTCTGCTTCACCGACTTCCAGGTGATCGACGCCGGCGGCGCCGTCCGGCAGGAGCGCTTCCTCGACGGTTACCGGGAGTTCCGCCGGTTGCTGCGCCCCGGCCCTTTACCGGACGTGGGCCTGCTGTCGGGACCCGACCTGCACTTCGCCCTGATCCGCGCCAACTTCGTCGGCACCTCCAGCGTGATGGCGCGGGCGGAACGCCTGCGCGCCGCCGGCGGCTTCGACGAGACCCTGCGCAACGGCGACGACCTGGACCTCTGGCTGCGCCTGGCCCGCGAGGGCGCGGTCTTCGCCTTCCTGGACCGCGTCGGCCACGCCTACCGCAAGGTCGACAGCGGGGTCTCGGCGCGCGGGTGGCGCCGCCTGCCCGCCGTCGTCGCGGTGCGCGAACGCCAGCGGCCGTACGTGACCGATCCCGCGCGGCGACGGGTGCTGGAGAGGATCATCCTGGAGGCGAAGTTGGCGTACGCCTGGGGGCTGGATCACGACGGCCGGCACGACGAGGCGCGCCGCGTCTACGCGGAATGCAACGCCGCGCGCCCGACCTGGGCCGGAGTCAAGGGGATCGTGCTGGCGACGGCGAGAGCGCGGCTCGGCGGCCCGCCCGCCCGCGACTAGGTCCGTCTGCAGCTAGGCCGGCACGGCCCGCAGGCCGTCGGCGTAGATCGGGATGTTGTTGTCGATCACGGTCTCGGCCGACAGGTCCAACCGCTCGAAGTCCCGCCACTGGTCCGCGTTCAGCGCGCAGGCCATGATCATCCCCACGAAGCAGCGCGCCGTGATGTAGGGGTCGACGTTCTTGACCTCGCCGGCGTCCCGCCGCTCGGCGAGCTCCCGCGCCAGGAAGCGGATGTAGGGCAGGCGCAGCTCGCAGAACAGCACGTCGTTGCCCCGGTGCGTGCCCAGCGAGCTCATCACCATCAGTGGCAGCAGTAGCGGATCCTCGCGCGAGAGCTGGTGGATGTGGTGGGCCACCGTCGTCAGGACCTGCAGCACGTCGCCAAGCCGGCGCTGCTGCACCAGGAACCCCTCGATGTCGTGCGCGCGGGCCTTGGCCCGCACCACCGACTCGAACAGGTGCTCCTTGCTCTCGAAGTAGCGGTAGATGGCCGCTTCGGTGATCCCGCACTCGCGGGCGATGAGGCGGATCGAAGCGCCCTCGAAACCGTGCTGGGCGAAGAGCCGGGCCGCGTTCTCGAGGATCTCGTCGCGTCGATCCAGGTTGCGCGTTCTGGACATGGCGCCCCCTCCCTTTCGGTCAACGATTCCTTACTACGGAAAGTTAACGGTTGATATTAATTTGTCAACTTCGATCACGGCACCGGATTGCCTCGCTGCGTAATTTCGGTCAACGTCCCAACCATGGCGACTGGTCTGGCCGGTCCAGCAGTACTTCGGGCATGCCGTCGTTGAGCATGTAGGACAATTTCTCGCCGACCTTCAGATGGGTGCTGGGGGTATCATTCCTTCGGCCAGCGAGAGCCGTATTCCAGAAGGATATATCTACTTAAAGGATCTCCCCCCAGCATGCTCCCATATCCATCGATAGATCGCCAATCACAGTGTAAATAACTGGTGGGGGCATTGCTGCCCCCACCATCGAATCAACTATTGGCTGTGGGTTTAAGGAGTAATCGGATCCGTCATCGGATAGTCATTCATTTGACTCGCCGACCACTTGTTCGCCGTCAAAGCGGTGTGGAATAGCCTGTTCGAACCGTAACTCAGTGTTTTAGCGTTATATCCCAACATGTTTAACGCTGCCGCTACGCGACTACTGTTCTGCCCAGTCCAGCAATACACCAGGATAGGGGTGCCGTCGCTCGGCAGGTTGGGCAACATCGCACCGATCTTGAGACTGGTAAGCGGAGTAAATTGATAGGCACCAGGGATGTGCCCAGGCACACCAGCGCTACCCGTGCCCTCATAATCAGCCACGCCAAAGTAGTTGACAACAAAATACCCCGTGAGGTCAGGCGGAGTCGGCGTCGTCCAGGTGAAACCCTGGAATCCAGCTGCCATCATGGCGGCTACACGATCCTCGACCACAGTCGCGGGTTCCTCATCTGCCAGCGACGGATATGCATGAACGGTCAGGTTCCCATTGTTGTTGGCCGTCTCGGCAATGGGAAGGTAATCACCGATATTGTCATTCCAGCGAGCGGCCCACGAGGAGTTCCAGGAGCACATGCCCCATTTGAGCGACTGGACGTTCTCGTATCCCAGTAATTCCATCGCAATCACAGCATGACCAGCGCTCTGTCCTGTGTAACAAGTGACCACGTAGGGCTTGTCACTGGGGATCGTGCCGTTCAGATCGTTCAACAGCGTCGATGGCAAGGAATGGTAAGCACCGGGGATATGACCGTTGTTATAGTCTTCCAAGCTGCGGATATCGATCACGGTGTACTCATCGAGATGATCAACGATAGCATCGGCATCGATCGTCCATGATGCGTTTTCTGTGCTGTCGTTCAGGTAGGCATCGACGGCCGCATACATGGCCGCGAACTCCGGCGTCTGTGCGCTGCCGCGCTCGAGCTCGAAGTCGTTGGTCGAGGCCGCGGTCCAGCGGTTGGCCGTCAGGGAGCCGTGGAACAGGTGGTTCGAGCCGTAGCTCAGTGACTTGGCGTTGTAGCCCAGCATGTTCAGGGCGGCGACGACCTGGCTGCTGTGCTGGCCGGTCCAGCAGTACACCACGATGGGCGTGCCGTCGCTGGGCAGGTTCTCCAGCATCTGCTCGAAGCCGAGGCTGGCGTAGGGGGTGAACTGGTAGGCGCCGGGGATGTGGCCGGGGACGCCGTTGCTGCCGGTGCCCTCGTAGTCCGCCTGGCCGAAGTAGTTCACGACGAAGTAGTCGTCCAGGTTCGGCTGCAGGGTCGCCCAGGTGATGCTCTGGAAACCGGCCGCCACCATGGCGGCGACGCGGGTGGCCACGATCGTCGCGTTGGTCCCGGCCAGCGTCGGGAAGGCGTGCTCGGTCAGCCCGGCGTTGTTGTTGGTCGTTTCGGGAGCCGGCAGGTTGTCGCCGACGTTGCCGTTCCAGCCGCCGGCCAGGGTGCTGTTCCACGACGACATGCCGAAGCCGAGGGTCATGACGTCCTCGTAGCCCATGAGCTCCAGGGCGATCTTCGCGTGGCCGGCGCTCTGGCCGCTGTAGCAGGCGACGACGATGGTCTTGTCGGTGGGGATCGTCGTGCCCACGTCCGTCAGGATGTTCGCGAGCGAGGAGTTGTAGGCGCCGGGGATATGCCCTTCCACGAAATCGTCAGCCAACCGGATGTCGACGACCGTGTAGTCGTCGAGGTTGTCGTGCAGGGCCTGGGCCGTGATCGGGCCCGGGCAGTCCGTGTTGTCGTTGAGGTAGGCCTCGACTGCGGTGGCCATCGTCTCGAACGTGGTCGCGACCGGCGGGTCCACGGGGTCGTCGTCGCTCGAGCAGCCCCACATGGCCGCCAGGGCGATCAGCAGCAACGCCATCAGGGTCCAGCGCTTCGTCATGTCTTCTCTCCTTGTTCGGGCCTCGCGGCCCCCGGTGTGCGGCGCCGGGCGCCGCGGGTCGGCCGCCCGTC
>DYDD01000177.1 GCA_020718045.1 Fibrobacter sp.
AACAGGTCGGTCATGCCGATGCCCGTGGTCACCGTCAGGTCCGGCGACGTCAGAGCCAGGGCGTTGACTGTCAGGGCCGCGCGGAACAGGTCGTAGGTCTCGGCGGGGACGCGCCCGACGACGTCCAGCGAGGGGCCGTACGGGTAGGTGACGCCGATCACGGCCACGCCGGCGGCGTTCGTCGCCACCGCGGCCGTCGCGTAGCCCAGGCCCTCGGCCCAGACATCGACGCCGGGCAGCGGTGTCGCGCCGTCGGAGCCGTACACCGTCACCGTGACGTCCGTCGGGACGTTGGCGTCGATCGCGGTCGGGTCCAGGACGACCACCGAGGGGTTGATGGCCTGGAGGGTCGTCTGGTAGGTCGTCAGGTTGTAGCCGGTCACCGTGAGCGTCATGTCGCCGGGCACGGTCACCGGGACGTCCAGCACGATGTCCGCCAGCCCGCCGGCGTCGGCGACGGCCGTGCCGTGGATGACGCCGTCGCGCGACAGGCAGGCCACGGCGCCGGGCGCGCCGACGTCCACCTGGAAGCCCGGCGCGCCGAGCTGGACGATCGGCAGGTGCGATGGCGAGATTGCCAGGGGCGCGTCGGTGCGCACCATCAGCGAGCAGTCGCCGAAGATGTTGTACTGCTCGATGAGCTTCGGGCCCTCACCCGTGGGGTAGGTGTCGAGCACCTGCATGCCCCCGTAGAAGTACAGGGCGCCCAGGACGTTGGCCTGCTCGGCGACGAGCAGGTCCACGGCGTGGGCCTGCATCTCGCAGGGCGGCACCCAGGAGGCCAGGGTCGAGGCCGAGTAGGTGCCGACGGCGCCGCTGGGCTGGGCGACCGAGCCGGCGCGCAGCCAGGCCTCGGCGAAACAGACCGCGGTCGAGAAGTCGCCGTTGGAGCAGCTCACGTCCAGCAGCCAAGGCTGCTTCCAGGCGTTGCTCAGGGCCAGGACGTCGGCGTTGGCGAACGGCGGGTTGCTCCAGCTCGTGCCGCTGCCGTGGCCGATGTAGTTGACCAGGCTGCGGCCCTCGTTCAGGGCGGCCGAGATCATCGCCGTGGTCCCGGTCGGTTGGTAGATCTGATCGACCTGGGTGAAGGTGTAGGCGAGCAGGTCGGTGCGCAGCAGGTTGCAGCGCTCGTAGTCGGTCGGCGTGCCCTCGTTCGAGGCCAGGCCGGACCCCTTGTGGTACCAGTCGGCGGCGGCTCCGGTGTCGGGGTCGCGCTCGTAGCGGATGAACTTGGCGACCTGGATCTGGACCTCGCTGATGTTGGCGGCTGAGATGCGCGAGACGAACAGGTCGGGGTAGAGGTCGGCACCGGCCACCATGCCGTAGCGCGGGTCCGAGTCCGCGCTTTCGTAGGTGCCGGCGAGCGTGGGCACGTCGGCGATGTCGCCCACGAGCACCACGTAGGTCAGGCCGGGGGCCGCGTTGTAGCGATCGGCGATAGCGGCCTGGATGCCGGCGGCGGTCCCGCCCACCGAGGACATCGTGATGACCTCGACCGGGATGCCTTTCTGCTGCTTCCAGGCGACGAACGGGGCCAGCGCACCCTGGTAGGCGTCGGCCGTGACGACCAGCATCCGCCCGGTCGTGCCGATGGCGACGTACTTGTCGGCGCCGCGGTTGGCGAACAGACCGCGGTAGATGCGGGCGAACTCGGGATCGGCGGCGGCGGTGGTGGTCGGCGCCAGCTCGTTCAGGCCGCCCGTCCCCTTGGTGACGACCTCGACGGTCAGCCGTCGCAGCACGCGCAGCACGCCGCGGCCGGCGTCGTACTGGAACGGCACCACGCGCAGCGACACGCCGCGCTCGTCGCGCACGATGAACGGGTCGCCGAGGCTCGCCGTCTCGCGGGGGTAGACCCCGCCGTCGCGGTAAAGGGCGTCGAAGGTGAAGGGGATGCCGGCCGGGTCCAGATCACGGGTCAGGTGTCCCTTGGACGGCAGGACGGGATCGACGGCGGTTTCGGTCCACTCGCTCTCAACGACGCGCAGGACCGGTTCGCCGGCGCCGGCGATGGCGACACTGCGGCAGATCATCGGCAGCTCGGGCAGGCCCTTCTCCATCAGCCAGGCCTCGCCGGGCAGCCCCAGCTTGGCGTAGGGGCGGCCGTCGACCAGCGCGCTTTCGAAGTCGTAGCCCGGGACCTCGATCCGCAGCGTGATCACATCGTCGGCACCGGTCGCGACGACCCGCGGCGGCGAGACGGCCCCGCCTTCCGTCGCGACCCACGCCGCGGAAGCGACCGCTGCCAGAACCTGCAGCGACATCAGCAGGACGGCTGCCTTGCACCAAGAGCGCTTCATCGTGTCTCCTCAAGCTCAGGACAGGCAAGATCCGGTAGTCTTATGCGGGTATTTGATTATAACTCATGGGCATGACGGCTGACAACTCGGAAGGATCTACGGCCAGCGGCGGCCCCCCGGAGGGGACCGCCGCCGCCCGCCTGGCGAAATACGAGCTAACTCGATGTCAGGGAATGGATTCCACGGCTTCCGCATCGCAGACGGTGGCCCAGCGGCCCGCGTAGAAGCCGCCGGGGCGCTCGGCGGCCCGGTGGTAATCGCCGCCCAGGACGCCCTCGACCGTCTCGATCTCGTTGTGCCACTCGCCGTGGAAGCGGCCGCGACCGTTCTCGTCCGCAGCCTCCCAGGTGCCGGCCAGCAGGCCGCGGCAACGGCCGCGCGTGTCGATGTACTTGCCGAAGAAGACCCGCTCGCCGCTGCTGTCCAGGCCGTAGCGGCCGCGCATGAAGCCGTGCAGCCGACCCCAGAGACCGACCCAGCGGCCCTTGAAGACGCCGCCCTCGACGGTCGTGGAATCGCCGTCGGCCAGCCAGACGCCGCCCAGGAAGCCCTTGGGGCACAGGTCCTCGTCGGTGACGCGGTGGCCCTCGAGGCGCAGGGCGTTGCCGAGCTCGTCGACGGGGCGGGTGACGTCCAGGCCGGCGAGATCCGCCACCGGGATGTCCAGCGCGATCTGCGGCGTGGCCAGGTGCAGCACGTTCGGCGGCAACGTCCCGGCGCTCGCGGAATCGGCCGGGGCGACGGGCTCGATGATCTCCACGATCAGGCCGTCGAAATGCGGGCCGGTGTGGGAGACCCAGGCCACGCTGCGCCGGTCGGTGCGGGGCAGCACCAGGTGGTCGCGCGGGCGCTCGAACAGGATCACACGCCGCACCACGACCAGGCCGCGGTCCACGCGCAGCCGACCGCTCCAGTCCAGGCCCTGCACCTCTTCGCGGATGTCCTCGGGCGCGCCGTCGAGCCGGCCCCAGGTCAGGCGCAACGCGACGATCCGCGGGGGCGGCGGCGCGTCGTCGCCGGCGGGCAGCAGGGCGGCGTCCTCGAGTTCCAGCACCTCGGCGTCGTCCTGCAGGGGGTCGTCGCTCGCCGACTCCTGGTCCTCGAGGGACATCGTGGCGTAGTAGTCGTCGTCGAAGGCCGGCGCCTCGTCCGTGTAGGTCAGGCCGCCGTAGGCCTTGTCCAGGTCCATGGCGTCGTAGTCGTCGACGGCCGCGACGGCGGGCACGGTCGCGCCCTGATCGTCGCCGCAGCCGGCCAGGCCCAGCGGCAGCAGCGCGGCCAGGATCAGCAGCCCCGTCACTTGGAGTTTTCGGTTCAGCTTCGCGGTGTCCATGATCGCCTCCCTTGTTCCGACCCCGGTCCCGCCCGGCGGCTCGCTCGGCGGCGGGACGTTCCTCGCTTGTGAAGCGGCTGGACTGCACGGGAGATGCCAAGAGGCGCGATTAGCATTAATTGATTATATTACAATATGTTGCAATGACGGCCGCCAGGAGGTTCCATCAACGGCGCGTACCGGGAAGTACACAAGACGTCCGTCGTGGTACCGCGGCGGGGCGCCGGTCGGGGATCGCGGCTTCGGGAGCCGTCAGTCGGCGGGGCCGTCGCGCACCTTGAGCTTCAGCGCGATGAGTTCGGCGTGGTCGAGCCCGAGCATCCGGGCGATGCGGTGCAACAGGGCGTCCTCGTGGGCGTCGAGCACGCCGTCGGCATACACGACCCGCCACAGCGCTTCCAGGACGTCGCGCAGCTCCTGCCGCGTCAGCGCGGTGCGCAGCAGGGCTGTGGTGTTGTAGAGGTCGGTCGCGTCGTGGCGGTGCGCCTCGGCGGCTTCCATGAGCGTGGAGGTTTCCCGCGCGTCGAGCCCGAAACGGTCGCCGAGGATGCCTGTGATCGAGGCCTTCTCGGCGCCGGCGGCGGCCTCGTCGGCCCAGGCCACCTCCAGCAGCAGCGCGGCGGTGGCCAGGCGGCGGCGGTGGTCGGCATTGGCGACGTCGCCCGCCGCGGCCGTCACGTCCTGCGTCATCAGCTTGCGCAACGCTTCGAACACGGTCATCTCCCGTCGACGATCCGCTCCCAGCCGGAGCCGGGCAGGGTCAGCACCTCGTAGGGGATCGTGTCGAGCCAATCGGCGAGCAGCTCGGCCCCGATGCGGTCGTCGCCCTGGGAGCCGAGCAGCACCGCGTCGTCCCCCGCCGTCGCGCCCGGCACGTGCGTCACGTCGACCATGGTCAGGTTCATGCAGATCCGGCCGCGCACCGGCGCGCGCCGGCCGCGCACCAGCACGTGCGCCCGGTTGGAGAGGCGGCGCGGGTAGCCGTCGGCATAGCCCAGCGGCAGCACGGCGATGCGCGAATCGACGGGCGCCCGCCAGGTCCGCCCGTAGCCCACGGTCTCGCCGGCGGGCACGTCGCGGACCTGGGCGATGCCGCAGATCCAGGTCGCCGCCGGGCGCAGGTCCAGGCCGGACGTGCCGGCGGCGCGGGCCGAGACCAGCGTCTCGCGCGAGGGCCAGACGCCGTACGCGGCGATGCCCACGCGCACGATGTCGCGCCGGTCCTGGGGCCAGAGGATGGTCGCGGCGCTGCACGACATGTGTCGCTGCAGGCCGTCGTGGCCGCGCGCGGCCAGCCGGGACAGCCAGTCGTCGTACCGCGCGGTCTGCGCGCGGGCCCAGGTGTGGTCGGTGGTGTCCTCGATGTCCGCGTAGTGGCTGGAGACGCCGACGAGCTCCAGCCCGGGCGTGCCCTCCAGCACGGCGAGCGCCACATCCAGTTCGCCCTCGACGATGCCCTGCCGGTTGACGCCCGTCTCGACCTTGAGGTGGACCCGCAGGGGGGTCGCGGGGTCGGCCGCGGAACGCGCGGCGTCCAGGCCCGCCAGCGACCCCACGGTCGTCTCGACGCCGAGCCGCGCCGCGAGCGCGGCCCCCGCGGCGTTCACCGGTCCGAGGACCAGCACCGGGGCGCCGATGCCGCCGCCGCGCAGGGCCGCGGCCTCCCCGACCGTATGCACGCCGAGCAGGTCGGCGCCGCCGTCCAGGAACGCGCGGGCCGCCGGCAGCAGACCATGGCCGTAGCCGTCGGACTTCACGACCGTCAGCAGCCGGCAGGCCGGCGGGATCAGTTCGCGGAAGCGCCTCGCGTTGTCGCGCAGGGCGGCGTGGTCGACCAGGATGCGGAGCCAGCCGGTCGGTTCCATCGGGACATCCCCGGACTCGGGCGTGGTGCGACGCGCGCCGGACACCCAGATTGAGTGGAGGAGCTAGCTGCCTTCCCGGGCGCGCTTGCGGTTGTTGCAGGACTCGGGGTCCGCGCAGGTGCCGTAGAGCTCCAGCCGGTGGCGGTGGATCGTGAACTCGTGCTCGGCCGCGAGCTTCTCCTGCAGGGCTTCGAGCTGCGGATTGTAGAACTCGGAGATCTGGCCGCAGTTCTGGCAGATCATGTGGTCGTGGTGCTCGACCTCCGAGTGGCCCTCGTAACGGGCGAGACCGTCGCCGAAGCGGCGCTCTTCGACCAGGCTGCTCTCCACCAGCAGGTGCAGGGTGCGGTAGACCGTCGCGTAGCCGATCCGCGGGTTGACGGCCTTCACCTCGCGCAGCAGCTCCTCGACCGACACGTGGCCCTTCAGGTTGAAGAAGACGCTGACGATGGTGTTGCGCTGCTTGGTGGTCTTCAAGCCACGCGTCTGGATGAACTTCTGGAAGGCGCGCTCCTTCTCCTTGACCGCTTCGGGCGCCACTTCTTTGCGGATCGACACGTGCCTCGACCTCCCGCTGGGGGTAACGTGATTCTGATATCCATGTTCACGCTATTTGATACAGCGAGTTCGCGCGGCTGTCAAGGCGCCTCGTCGACATTCCCGCCGCGTATCGCCAGCGCCGGCAGGGCGAGCCCCAGCGAGAAGCCGTCGCGGAACAGGCGGTCGGGGGCGTCGGCGAACTCGCGGACCCAGCCGGCCTGCAGGCGCAG
>DYDD01000178.1:0-468 GCA_020718045.1 Fibrobacter sp.
GACGCGCGGCGCGCGGCTGCGCCTCGATTCGGGCCGCGGCGATGTGCTGGGCCTGGACGCGGCGGGCTGGCTCTCCGGCGACTGGTTCCGCACCGACGGTGACCGGCCGGGCACCGACGCCGAGAACCTGACCGTGGCGGGCCGCGGCGTCGCGACGGCGCACGGCGCCGAGTTCGACCTGCTGGCGGGGTACGCCCGCCGCGATTTCGGCGCCCTCGACTTCTACGCGCCCTACCCGTCGCAGGAGCGGACCGAGACGGTGTTCGCCGGCCTGATGATGCGGCGGCCCCTGTCCGACCGCGCCGTCGTCGAGCAGCGCCTCTACGGGCGGCGGCACAAGGACCACTTCGTGCTGTTCCGCGACGATCCGGCCCGCTACACCAACGACCACCTCAACCGGCGCGCGGCGAGCGAGACGCGCTTGTCCTGCGACCTGGGCGCGGGCTGGACGGCGGCGGCCGGGCTGGA
>DYDD01000178.1:597-4525 GCA_020718045.1 Fibrobacter sp.
CACCGCCGGCGTGCGGCGCGATGCCTGGTCGCAGCAGGACCCTGCGACGACGCGCACGGCGGCGCTGCGCTGGCAGGTCGATCCCGCGGTCGCCCTGCGGGCCTCGGCGGGCTCGGTCCTGCGCCTGCCCACCTTCACCGAGCTGTACTACGAGGATCCCGCCAACCGCGGCGACCCGCGCCTCGAGCCGGAGCACGGCTGGGCCTGGGACCTCGGCGCGACCGTGGCCTCGGGGCCGTGGACCCTCGACTGGTCGGTGTTCGAGCGCCACGAGGAGGACCTGATCGACTGGATCCGCCCCGCGAGCGCGCCGACCGACCCCTGGCTCGCGCGCAACGTGGCCAAGGGCCGCGTCCGCGGCTGGACCCAGTCCTACGGGCTGACCACGCCCCGCGGCGACGCGCTGGCCCTGCACCACACGATCTTCGAGGCGGAGCGCTCGCTGCCGGCGGGCGATGTCGCCAAGTACGCGACGCTGATCCCGCGGCACCTGCTGGCGGCGTCGGCCGCGGTCGTCATCGATCGCGGCGTCACGCTTGCCGCGCAGGCCCGCCACCGCAGCGGCGCGAGCCGTGCGGGCCACGTCGTCGTGGACCTGCGCGCCGCGCTGGCGCGGGGGGCCTGGTCGCTGTCGGCGGATCTGTTCAACGCCTTCGACCGGGAGTACGAGGAGATCCCCGGCGTCCCGCTGCCGGGACGGCAGGCCGCCGCAACGTGCGCGCGGGCGTTCTGAGGGCGCTCGCCGATCCGGGCGGCGCGCGATGGCAGCACCGGCAATCCGTTGCTTGATAACGACATATCGTCCGATCCGCCTCCTGGACCCGGGATTTTTTGCATTCCTGGGAATTGGAAACACACATCGCGTCAGAATCGTGATAGCATCCCGCCATGGTTTCGGATCGGGTCGCATCGCATCCGTCATCGGTATGAATAGTCTCGATCCGGGACCGGGAAGCGCACCTCGCCACGAGGCGCGCACGGTCACAGTATTCCGAGGGGGATCCACCATGCGCAACTTGCAGAAGCTGCTGTCCGTGGCGGCCGTGCTGGTCCTGGCCGCGAGCCTCGCAGCCGCCGGCACGCTCCAGACCAACACCAAGGACAGGATCGAGAAGGACACCTACATCGGCATGGACCGCGGCCTGCTGGACTGCAGCGGCATGGTCGAGCTGATCGACGGCGTCACCTCCTACGGGACCAACGTGGGCGCCGTGAACAACGTCAGCCTGTACGGCTGCAGCGGCTGGAACGAGTCGGGCGGCGAGGTTGTCCACCACATCTACCTGGCCGGCTGGTACAACTGGTCGATGGTCGTCAACATGGGCGGCTGCGACCTCGACATCGCGGTGCTGAACATGTGCGACGAAGACCTGGGCTGCATCGGCGTCGTCGACGGCAACGTCAACGGCATCAACGGCTGGACGGGCGACGTCTACTTCGTCGTCGACGGCTACAACGGCGCGGCCTGCAGCTTCGACATCACCGTCACGCTGACCCCGTTCACACCGCCGGAGCCGGTGGACTTCTGCGACGTGCTGCAGGATGTTTCGGGCTCAGGGATCTTCTCCGGCGACACCTGCGACGGCGCGAACCTGATCGAAGAGCTGGCCTGCCAGTACTACCCGGAAGCCGGTCTCGAGGACTACTACGAGATCTTCATGCCGGCCGGCTCGTCGTTCACCGTCGACCTGGTGCACTCGGTCGACAGCGCCCTGTGGGTGCTGGACGCCTGCGCCGAGCCCTTCACCTGCCTGGCCACCGCCGACGACGTCTACCCCGGCGGCGAGGAGTTCGTCAGCTACACCAACCCCGGCGCCGACACCGTCGTCTACCTGGTGATCGACAGCTACGGCGCCGCCACCTGCGGCCTCTACGAGTTCACGTTCACGCCGACCGGGGGCGCCGTGGCCACCGAGGTCATGAGCATCGGCGGCGTCAAGGCTCTCTTCAAGTAGATCGGCCACGGCGAGAGATCGCCAGCAAGGACGGGCCCCGGGAGCGATCCCGGGGCCCGTTTCCTCGAAGCGGCGGCGATCAGACGGGAGTGCCTGACCCGGCTCGGAAGATGTCCATCCTCTGCCAGCCGCCCCGCCTGAAACGCCCGTAGAGCAGCACCGCCTCCAGCGCGTAGCAGGCCGCTCCGCCCAGCCAGGCCACCCGCACGTCGCCGCCGCCGCGCACCACCAGCAGCCAGGTCAGCGGCAGGAAGATCCCCCACATGACCGCCGCGGTGATCAGCAGCACCGAGCGCGTGTCGCCGGCGCCGGTCAGCAGGCCGCTGCCGACCATGCGCATGCCGTCGCCGACCTGGAAGACCGACGCCACCAGCGCCAGGCCGGCCCCGAAGACGAGGATGGCGGGGTCGGGCGTGAAGATGCGGAAGATCCCGCCGCGGAACAGGTAGAAGAGCACCGCCAGGACCAGGCAGTAGAGCAGCCCCAGCTTGTAGACCTGGCGGCCGTAGCGCGCCGCCACGTCGGGACGCCCGGCGCCGACCCAGTTGCCGACCAGCACGGCGCCGGCCGAGGTCAGGCCCCACATGGGCATGAACGAGAAGGAGAGCAGCTGCACGGTGATCTGGCTGGCCGCGAGCTGGATGGCGCCGGCGCGGCCGACCAGCACGGTGAACAGGCTGAACGAGCACATGTCGATGAAGCCCTCGAGCGTCGACGGCAGCCCCACGCGGATCATGTTGCGCAGCGCCCCGAGATCCGGCCGGCGCGGCACGTGGATGCGGTAGCGGCGGCGTTGGCTGCGGTCGGCCAGGATCACCGCGGCCATCAGCACCGTGTTGACCACCACGCTGATGCTCGTGGCGATCGAGGCGCCGGCGATGCCCATCTCCGGGACCGCCAGCAGGCGCCGGCCGCCGATGGAGATGCCCTCCCAGCCGAAGATCAGCCAGAGGTCGAGCACGGCGTTGAGCGCGTTGGCGAAGATCGCGATCCACATGGGCGTGCGCACGTCGCGGCGGCCCTGGAAGTAGCCCAGCAGCGCGAAGCCGATCTGGGTGAAGACCGCGCTGACGGTCCGCCAGCGGACGTAGGTGTAGGTCGCGTCGACGACGTCGGCCGGGTTGCCCGTCAGGCGCAGCAGCGGCAGGCTGAAGTGTCCGAGCAGGGTCAGCAGCAGCCCGGTGACGATCGACAGGTGGATGGCCTGCCAGGTGTAGTGGCTGACGGCCTCGTCGTCGCCCTTGCCGTGGGCCTGCGCCACGAAGGTGCCGTTGATGCGGCTGAGGTTGTTGAACAGGCTGTAGGCGGCCCAGGTCAGCACGCCGCCCAGCCCGGCGGCCCCCAGGGCCAGGCTGGAATAGCGGCCCAGGAAGATCGTGTCGACGGTCCACATCATGGTGTGTGAGATCATCGACAGCACGATGGGCGAGGCCAGCACGACGATCTCCCGCGCGTGGTGGATGCGCCAGGGACCGCCGGTGGGCGCGACGCCGCCGTGGGGGAGGATCGAGTGGTCGTTCATGGTCCGCCGGACCATAGCCCCCTGCGGACAGGGAGACAAGACCCGTCGCGCGGTTGACCGCCCGGAGGCGTTCCGCTACGTTGCGCGCAGCTTCCCGACGACGCGCACCTCCGTAACCCGAGGAGCCCGCCATGCCGCGACCGGTGCTCCCCGCCGCCGGACCCCTGCGGGGGACGGCGACCGTACCCGGCGACAAGTCCTTGTCCCACCGCGCCGCGCTGTTCGCGCCGCTTGGCGACGGGCCGGCGCGTGTGCGCGGTTTTCTGCGCGCGGAGGACACGCTGCGCTCGCTAGCGGCGGTGCGGGCGCTCGGCGCGGACGTGCGCGACGACGGACGCGAGCTGTGGATCGCGCCCGGGACCTTTCCCTTGCACGGCCGGGCCCCGGACGGCGTTCCGCCGCTGGAGATCGACTGCGGCAACAGCGGCACCACGGCCCGCCTGCTGCTCGG
>DYDD01000178.1:4546-5158 GCA_020718045.1 Fibrobacter sp.
GCGCGCGCGCCTGGACGGGGACGCGTCGCTGCGGTCACGGCCGATGGGGAGGGTCGTGGAGCCCCTGCGCGCCCTGGGCGCGGACATCGCCTACCTGGGTGCGGATGGCCGGCTGCCGTTGATCGTGACCGGCGCGGCGCTGCGCGGCGGTGAACACGCGATGGGGGCGCCCTCGGCCCAGGTCGCCTCGGCCCTGCTGCTGGCCGCGCTGTCGTCGTCGGCGCCGGTGACGGTCCGTGGTTGCCGCGGCGCGCGCGACCACACGCCGCGCCTGCTCGCGGCCATGGGCGCCGACTTGGGCGCCGACTTGGGCACCGATCTGGGCGGCTGGGAGCCCGGCGCCGACGCGGTGACGCTGCGTCCCGGACCGCCGCTGCGCGCGGTCGCGCACGACATCCCGGCCGACCCCTCGTCGGCCGCCTTCCTGCTGGGCGCCGCCGCCCTGGTGCCGGGCAGCCGGGTGACCGTGCCCGGAGTGCTGCTGAACCCGACGCGCTGCGGCTTCCTGGCGGTGCTGCGGGAGATGGGAGCGGATCTCGCGATCGAGCCCGTTGCCGATGACGATGACGGCGCCGAACCGACAGGTGCGGTGACCGTGGGCGCGGGGCCCTT
>DYDD01000178.1:5166-5363 GCA_020718045.1 Fibrobacter sp.
TGCGGATCGACGGCGCCGAGCGCGTCGCCACGCTGGTCGACGAGCTGCCGCTGCTGGCCGTGCTGGCGGCGCGGGCCCGCGGCATCACCGCGCTGCGCGACGCCGCCGAGCTGCGCGTCAAGGAATCCGACCGCCTGGCGGCCGTGGCGGCGGGGCTGCGC
This sequence comes from Fibrobacter sp., assembly GCA_020718045.1. Classification (GTDB taxonomy): domain Bacteria; phylum Krumholzibacteriota; class Krumholzibacteriia; order LZORAL124-64-63; family LZORAL124-64-63; genus PNOJ01. Next base: position 5,328 of record DYDD01000178.1, read on the forward strand.
GGCCTGGGCGTCGCGGTGGCGGAGCATCCCGACGGG
>DYDD01000178.1:5428-6189 GCA_020718045.1 Fibrobacter sp.
CGACCACCGCATCGCCATGGCCTTCGCCGTGGCCGGCCTCGCGTCCCGCGCGGGGGTGGTCCTGGACGACGACGCCTGCGTGGCGGTGTCGTTCCCCGGCTTCTTCGAAGCCTGCGCGGCGCTGGGGCGCGCGGGGGCGTCGGGTTGACCGCCGGGAGCGGTTCAAGTACGTTGCAGCCTCGCGTCGGACGTCGACCAGCCGCGGGAGGGGGAGAGAAGGCATGCGCTGCCTGCACGCAGGCGAAAGCCACGGACCGGCCCTGGTCTCGGTGATCGAGGGCTTCCCCGCCGGCGTGCCCCTGGGCGAGGGGGACCTCGACGTTGAACTGGGCCGTCGCCTCGAGGGGTACGGCCGCGGGATCCGCGCGCAGACCATCGAGACCGACGCCTGCCGCATCCTGTCCGGTCTGTGGAAGGGCCGCACGCTGGGTTCGCCCCTGGCGGTGCTGATCGAGAACCGGGACTTCGCACGGCGTGACGGCGCGCCGCACCCCGACTGGCCGGCCCCGCGGCCGGGGCACGCCGACCTGCCGGGGCGGCTGCGCTACGGCTACGACGGCTTCGCGCCGGTGGCCGAGCGGGCCAGCGCCCGCTCGACGGCGGGCGTGGTGGCGGTCGGGGCCTGCGCCAAGGTGCTGCTGAAACAGCTCGGGATCGAGGTCTGGAGCCACACCGCGCGGGTCGGCGATGTGGCGGCCGCGGACGTCGCGCCGACCCTGGCCCGCCTGCGCCGCGTGCGCGCCGGCACCCCGCTGCGCTGC
>DYDD01000422.1:0-603 GCA_020718045.1 Fibrobacter sp.
CACCGGCTCCGGCTGGGAGGCGGCGCTGCCGCGTCTCGACGGCGTGGTGCTCAGCCCCGGCGTGACCGTCGGGCGGGCCGCCGCGGCGGCGCCCGGCGTGCCGATCCTGGGCGAGATGGAACTCGCGTCGCGCTTCTTCGCCGGGCGCACGGTGGCGATCACCGGCACCAACGGCAAGACGACGACCACCGAACTGGCGGCGCACCTGCTGCGCGCCGCGGGCCACACGGCGCCGGCCCTGGGCAACGTGGGGCGCCCGCTGAGCCAGGTCGCCGACACGCTGCCCGACGACGCGGTGGCCGTCGTGGAGGTCAGCAGCTTCCAGCTCGAGACCGTCTCGCGTTTCCGGCCCGAGGTCGCCGTCGTGCTGAACCTCGCGCCCGACCATCTGGACCGCTACCCGTCGGTCGCCGCGTACTACGCCGCCAAGAAGCGGCTCGTGGACCGGCTGCCTCCCGGGGGGCTGTTCGTCACCGGGACCGGTTGCCTGCCGGCCCTGGACTGGCCCGCGCCGCGTCGCCTGCTGTTCGGCGACCCGGAGGCGGGCGCCGCGTGCTTCGCGCGCGACGGACGATTGTGGCGGCTGCGCGACGGCGGGCCGCG
>DYDD01000422.1:637-1016 GCA_020718045.1 Fibrobacter sp.
GGCGCACCGAACGTCCTCAACGCCGGCGCCGCCCTCGCCGCCCTCGAACCCTTCGGACTGGACGACGACGTCCTGGCGGACGGCCTGCGGAGCTTCCGCGGGCTGCCGCACCGCCAGCAGGAAGTCGCCCGGGGGGAGGGCCTGGTCTTCGTCGACGACTCCAAGGCGACCAACGTGCACGCGGTGTGCGGCGGCCTGGCCGGCTACGCGGCCGACGTCGTGCTGATCCTGGGCGGCAGCGGCAAGGGGGAGGACTACGCGCCCCTGCGCGGCGCGCTCGGACCGGTGCGCGCCGCGGTGCTGATCGGCGCCGAGGCGGACCGCATCGCCGCGGCGCTCGCCGGCTCGGTGACGCTGGTCCGGGCCTCCGGCATGGACG
>DYDD01000179.1 GCA_020718045.1 Fibrobacter sp.
TCTTCCTGGGCCTGCGCCAGATCCGCGACGCCCGCGCCGGCACGATCCACGAACCGCCGCCCCGACTCTCCACCGGCGGCGTCCTGGGCCTCGTGCGCCACCCCTGGTACTCTGCCGGCATCCTCCTGCTGCTCGCGATGCGCGACTTCACCACGACGAACGTGGTCTGGCGGGCCGTTTTCGTGCTATACCTGCTGCTGGGCGCCTGGCTGGAGGAGCGCAAGCTGCTGCAGGTCTTCGGCGACGACTATGCTGCTTACAGACGTGATGTGCCGGCCTTCCTGCCCCGCCCGCACCGTCGCCGCCCCCGCTGAAGGAGCACGATGTTCCGCGACCGCTACGACATCTGGCTCGCCGGCCGCCCCGTCCCCGGCGACGGCGACCTCGCGGTCCGCCACAAGGTCACCGGCGAAGTCGTCACCCGCGTCGGCACCGCCGGCCCCGCCACGCTCGAAGCCGCCATCGCGGCCGCCGCCGCAGCAGCGCCGGCCATGCGCAAGCAACCCGCCTGGCGCCGCCAGCAGACCCTGCTCTCCTTCGTCGCCGCCCTGACCGCCCGCGCCGAAGAGCTCGCCCGCGTCCTCTGCGTCGAAGCCGGCAAACCCATCCGCGACGCCCGCGTCGAAGTCTCTCGCGCCGTCGACACCTTCCGCATCGCGGCCGAGGAGTCGGTGCGCCTCGACGGCGAGATCATGCCCCTGGACATCAGCCCCCGCGCCACCGGCTACGAGGCCCACCTGCGCCGCGTGCCGGTCGGGCCCTGTGCCTTCGTCACCCCCTTCAACTTCCCGCTGAACCTCGCCGCGCACAAGATGGCGCCGGCGCTGGCCGTGGGCTGCCCCTTCATCCTGAAACCCGCCAGCGCCACGCCCGTATCGAGCCTGTTGCTGGGCGAGATCCTCGCCGCGCAGGACCTGCCGCCGGGCGCCTTTTCCGTGCTGCCCTGCGCCGGCCGCGACGCCGCGCCCCTGGTCGAGGACGAACGCATCGCGCTCTTGTCGTTCACCGGCAGCCCCGAGGTGGGCTGGGACCTCAAGCGCCGCTGCGGCCGCAAGAAGATCGCCCTGGAGCTGGGCGGCAACGCCGCCTGCGTCGTGGACGCGGGAAGCGAGCTCGACTACGTGGTGCCGCGTCTGGTCATGGGCGCCTTCTACCAGTCGGGCCAGAGCTGCATCTCGGTGCAGCGGATCATCGCCCACGCCTCGCTCTACGACGAGCTGCGCGACCGCCTGGCCGCGGCAGCCCGCGAACTGGTCATGGGGGACCCGCTGGACGAGGCCACCTTCCTGGGCCCGCTGATCAGCGAGGACGATGCCATACGTGTCGCGGCCTGGATCGACGAGGCTGTCGCCGCCGGCGCGCGCCTGATCTGCGGCGGCGGGCGCCACGGCCCCTTCGTGCCGGCGACGCTGCTGGAGGACGTGCCCCGCGACCTGCCCATCAGCTGCCGCGAGGTGTTCGGGCCAGTGGCGGTGCTGGAGCGCTTCGACGACTTCGCCGACGCCGTCGCGCGCGTCAACGATTCGGCGTACGGCCTGCAGGCCGGCGTCTTCACGCGCGACCTGGGCCGCGCCCGCTTCGCCGCCGAGGCCTGCGAGGTGGGCGGCGTGGTGATCGGCGACGTGCCGAGCTTTCGCGTCGACAGCATGCCCTACGGCGGCGTGAAGCAGTCGGGCTTCGGACGCGAGGGCGTGCGCTTCGCCATCGAGGAGATGACCGAACTACGCTTGACGGTGTTCAACGACAACTACCTGCGACCCGGGGGTGCGACATGAGGTTCCGGACCATCCTGTTCCTGGCGGTCCTGGCGACGGTGGCCGGCTGCGGCGACAAGGCCAAGCAAGAAGCTCCCGCCGCCCAGCAGCCCCCCGCGGCGACGGCGGCGGCAAATGACCACGCCGCCGACCTGACCGCCTGCCGCACGGCCGTCGGCCGCCTAGGCCAGACCCTGCGCGGCGCCCTGCAGGAGTCCATCGCGGCCAACGGCGCCATCGGCGCCCTGGAGGTCTGCAACGTCGAAGCCCTGCCCTTGACCAAGACGATCAGCACCGAGGAGGGCGTGATCATCGGGCGGACCAGCCTGCAGGTCCGCAACCCCGCCAACGCCCCCGACGACTGGGAGCGGGCGCGCCTCACGGAGTTCGCGACGCGCAAGGCGGCCGGCGAGGGCGCCGATGCGCTGGAGACCTGGGAGGTCGTCGACGACGCCGCGGGCCACCGGACCTTCCGCTACCTGAAGGCCATCGTCACCGCGCCGATGTGCCTGCAGTGCCACGGCCCCGAGCTGGCGACGGACGTGGCCGCGGCCGTGAAGAAGCTGTACCCGGACGACGCCGCGACCGGCTTCGCCGTCGGCGACCTGCGCGGCGCCTTCACCGTCAGCAAGCCGCTGAGCTGAGATGGGAACCATGGACCGCGACCGCTTCCAGAAGATCTTCCTGCTGCTGCTGGTGATCGCCGTGAGCGCGCTGTTCGGGCGCATGCTGAAGTCCTTCCTGATGTCCATCCTGCTGGCGGCGATCTTCGCGGGCCTGGCCCACCCCATCTACCGACGGCTGCTGCGGCGACTGCGCGGGCGGCGGGCGCTGGCCTCGGTCGTGACCCTGACGCTGCTGGTGCTGCTGATCGTGCTGCCCCTGGGCGCGGTGCTGGGGGTGGTGGCAGCGCAGGCCCTGCGGGTGAGCGAGACGGCCATCCCCTGGGTCCAGCAGCGCCTGGCCGAGCCTGGCGCCCTGGACCGCCTGCTCTCGTCGCTGCCCTTCCAGGAGCAGCTCGCGCCCTACCGCGAGCAGCTGCTGACCAAAGCCGGCGAGACGGCCGGCTCGGCCGGCTCGCTGCTGTTCCAGAGCGTCAGCGCGATGACCCGCGGCACCTTCCGGGTCCTGTTCCAGTTCTTCGTCATGATGTACTGCATGTTCTTCTTCCTGATGGACGGCGGGGCGCTGCTGCGCCGCGTGCTGTGGTACCTGCCGCTGCGCGAGGAGGACGAGACCCGCCTGCTGGAGCGCTTCACCTCGATCACCCGCGCCACGCTCAAGGGCACGCTGCTGATCGGGATCGCGCAGGGCGTCCTGGCCGGCCTGGCCTTCGCCGTCGCGGGTATCGACGGCGCCGTCTTCTGGGGCACGGTCATGATCGTGATGTCGGTGATCCCGGGCGTGGGCACGGGCCTGGTCTGGGTGCCGGCCGCGTTGGTGCTGCTGGCGACCGGCGAGACGGCCCGCGGGCTGCTGCTGGCGGCGTTCTGCGGCCTGGTGGTCGGCAGCATCGACAACCTGCTGCGCCCGCGCCTGGTCGGCCGCGACACGAAGCTGCACGAGCTGCTGATCTTCTTCGGGACCGTCGGCGGCCTGCTGCTGTTCGGGGCCCCGGGCTTCATCGTCGGGCCGATCGTGGCCGGCCTGTTCGTGTCGGTCTGGGACATCTACGGCACGGCTTTCCGCGCCGACCTGCCCGGCGCGCAGCCCTGATCCCGGCCGGGAACCGCGCCCCCGCCCCGGTTGTTAAAGCCGGCCTGGAACCGCGATTCCGGGCCCGGCGGCACCGGGCCCCACCCCTGACAAGGAGCCCCGCCATGATCCGCCCCCTGACCACGAAACCCTGGCTCGCGAGCCTGGCCCTGGTGGCCCTGGCGCTCACCCTCTCGGTCTCGGTCGCCCTGGCCGACGACGGCAAGACCGTCAGGGTCCGCACCATCGTCCTGACGGAGGACGACACCGCCGGCGGCGACGACAACATGAGGGTCGAGGTCAAGAAGGAAGACGGCAAGACGCACCTGAAGGTCTGGAAGGTCGAGGACGGCAAGGAGGTCCTGGTCGAGGACCGCAAGCTTGGCGACGAGGAGGCCCTGAAGCTCGACGGTCACAAGATCATCGTCCTGGACGACGAGGACGCCGCCCTCGGCGACGAGGAATACAACTTCTTCAAGCGCGGCGACGGCGAGGAGGACTTCTGGGCGGAGCTCGGCGCCGGCGGCGCCTGGCTGGGCGTGCAGGTGCGCGAGCTGGGCGAGCAGCTGGGCGCCTACTTCGGCGCCAAGGACGGCGGCGCCCTGGTCGAATCCGTGGTCGCGGATTCGCCGGCGGCCAAGGCCGGCTTCCAGGCCGGCGACGTCATCCTCGCCCTGGGCGGCGAGCCGGTCGCCGACCCGGACGACGTCATCACGACCGTGCGCGGCATGGCGAAGGGCGACCAGCTCGAGGCCAAGGTCCTGCGCAAGGGCAAGGAGATGACGCTGAAGGCCGAGCTGGCCGAGCGCGAGGGCGGCGCCGCGGTGGTCCGCGCCATGGGCCAAACGCCGCACGCGCTGCAGCTGCGCAAGTTCCGCCCCGGCGGCCCCGAGCACGAAGAGATCATGCGCCTGCACCGCGAGCTGGCGCCGCGGGCCGGGATGCCCGGCGAGGAGATCGAGAACCTGCACGCCGACATCGCCGAGCTGCGCGCGATGATCGACGAGCTGCGCGAGAAGATGGCCCAGCAGAAGTGACGGCGCGCGCTCCCCGGCGACCGGGGGCGCCCACCCACCGACGACCGAGCCGCGCGGCGGCGTCCCTCTCCGGGGTCGCCGCCGCGCCGCGACGGGAGGCGCGGAGCCGATGCCCAGGCTGCACGAGCGCCTGCAGGAGAACCGCCGTCGCTGGCCGCTGAGCGGTGCCGCCGCGCTCGTGCTGCTCTGGTTCGGCGGCCAGTTCGCGGCCGACCTCTACCCCCGCGGCCGCCTCCACGTCCAGCCGCCGCCCCGGCGCCCGGCACGCGTGCTGAACGTGCTGCCTCCGCTCGAGATCATGCCGGACGAGGCCGTTCCCTTCACGATTCAGAACCTGCCCGAACCGCTGCGATCGCGACCCGTTGAAGCCGCGGACTTCTGGAGCAGCCTGGTGATCGTCCCCGACGACGCGCTGCTCGCCCCACCGCCCGTCACGCCGCCGCCGCCGCTGCTCACCGACCCGCGCCTCTCCTGGTGGACCCTGCCGCCCGACACCTCGCGCGCCTCCCTGCTGCGCGCTTCGGCCCTACTGCAGGGGGGCGGGTTCGCGGACTGGCAGCGCTGGGGCGCGGCGCTGAACCACGGCTGGCGCGCGGGCAACCACGAGGCCCGCAAGCGCACGATCTTCGGGGAGGATTGGCTGGAGGCGCAGCCCCTGAAGGAGGAGCCGGCTCAGCGGCGGTGAGCCAGCCAGACGCTGCCGCCCGCGCCCGGCGCGTAGGGCGCGCGGGCGAAGTCGGCGAAGTGCCCCGTCGCGATGAAACCGGCCGCTTCGAACAGGCCGCGCCACGCGGCCGCGCCGCGCGGGTGGAGCGCCACCTCGCCGGCGAACAGCGTGCGCCCCTCCACGACCAACCGCGTCAGGAAACGGGCCCGCTCGGGCCCGAGGTCGCGGTACTCCCGCGCGAAGACCGCGCCGCCGCCCAGGTCGAGGTCGGCGAAGCGGTGGAACGTCTCGCCGGCCAGCGCATCCCAGTCGACGGTCTGCACGACCAGCGGCGCGCCGGGCGCCATGCGCGCGGCCAGGTCCGCCAACCAGCCGGCCGTGCCCGCGTCGTCGACGTGGGAGGCGACGTTGCCGATGCAGTAGGCGGCGTCCCAGCTGCCGGGCAGCGCCGACAGCGCGGCCAGGTCGCCGACGTGGAAGGGGATGCCGGGGTAGCGGCCGCGGGCGGCGCGGATCATGCCGTCGTCGAGGTCCAGGCCCTCGGGCTGCCGGTCGGCGGCGGCCAGGCGGCCGCAGTGGTGCCCCGGCCCGCAGCCCAGGTCCAGCACGCGCGCGCCAGGCGGCACGGCGTCCAGCAGGAAGGCCACGGCCGGCTCGCGCACCGGGAAGACCTTCTCGTAGTGCTCGGCGAAGGCGGTGTAGAAGGACGTCATCGGGCAGGAACTCCTTTGTCGCTGGCCCCGTACATGATGGGCCGTTATGCTCCGATCGGCAACGTCACCCCGCCCCCGGGCCATCCTCAACGAGGAGATCGCCGTGCGCATCCGCTCCTGTCCGGCCGCCCTGTGCCTGCTGTGCGCCCTGTCGCTGCTGGCGGCCGCGCCAGCCGCCGCCGCCCCCCCGCCCGTGGCACCCCACGACGACTTCCCCTACCTGGCCCTGCCGCCCTCGGCCTCCGGCGGCGCCGCCGGCGCCTTTGCCA
>DYDD01000423.1 GCA_020718045.1 Fibrobacter sp.
CGCTTGCCTGCTGCTGGGCTTGCTGTGCGCCCTGCCCGCCGGGTGCGGGCGCAGGGGCGAGGACCGCCCGGACACCGCCGCCGCGCCGGTCGATGGCGGAACGGCCGTGATCGCGTTCCCCGCCGACCCCGACGTCCTGAACCCCCTGCTCTACACCTCCGCGCACGCCGGCCAGGTCCTCGACCTGCTCGGCGACACCCTCGTGGAGATGGGGGAGGACTTCGCCTACCGCCCCCGGATCGCCTCGGGCCTGGAGTTCTCCCCCGACAGCCTCGCGGTGACGGTCCGGCTGCGGCCTTGGCGCTGGTCGGACGGCGAGCCGCTGACGGCCCGCGACGTCGCGGCCTCGTACCGGTTGTTCGTCGACCCGAGGGTGGCGAGCCCGCGTGGCGGCGGCCGCTTCAACAACGTGGCCGCCGTCACCGCGTTGGACGACTCGACGGTACGCTACGAGTTCCGGGAGAGCCGCAACGATCTCGTGGCGACGCTCGGCCATTTCCTGCTGCCCGCCCACCTCACCGACGCGCTGGACCCGGCGGCGGTGCGCGCGTGGCCGCTGAACGAGCGGCCCCTCTCGAGCGGCCCCTTCGTCCTGGAATCCTGGGAAAGGGGCCAGACGCTGGTGCTGCGCCGTAACGAGGACTACCCGGGACCGCGACCGCGGCTCGACCGCCTCGTCCTGCGGATCATCCCCGACGAGACGTCCCGCCTGGTCGAACTCGAGACCGGCGGCGTGGACCTGCTGGAGGACGTGCCCCCGGGGGCGATCGACCGCCTGCGCCGCCGGGACGACGTGGTCGTGCACCGTCTCCCGGGCCGCCTGGTGGGGCAGATCGTGTGGAATCTGGCGGACCCCCGCTTCGACGACGCGCGCGTGCGTCGGGCGCTGTCGCTAGCCATCGATCGCTCGCTCTTCGTCGACGGGCTGCTGGAGGGCTGCGCCCGCGCGGGAGGCGGCCCGCTGCCGCCCGCGCTCTGGGCCTTCGACCCCGAACTGCCGGCGGAGCCCTACGACCCCGCACGGGCGCGCGCGCTGCTGGACGAGGCCGGCTGGCGCGACGCCGACGGTGACGGCGTGCGCGAGCGGG
>DYDD01000180.1 GCA_020718045.1 Fibrobacter sp.
CCGGATGGTCGGCAGGGCGATCGTTCCGAAGGTGAAGTCGACCTCGATGTCCGAACCGTCGGTGATGTCGCCGCCCTCGACGATGTAGATGCGGCCGGTCACGGCATCGACCTTGTAGTCGTCGTCCACCACGTAGGTGGGCGTGCCGCTGGGTCCGCTCACCGAGACCAGGCTCACCTGGCGCTTCGACAGCGCGTAGTACCGACCCTGCAGCACGTCCGCGATGGCTTCGTTCGTGACCGCGGCGCCCGTCTGCGACAGCGTCGCCGTGTCGCCGAACAGGGCCATGGCGAGGTTCTCCTTGGAGAACTCATCCCCAACGATGCGAATGGCCAGCGTCGTGCGCAGGACGTCCGAGGCGATCAGGTCGGCTGACCTATCCGCGCTCGAGTACTTCTTGATGTCCTCGCTGGTGGGCGTAATCTCGAACGTCGGGCAGTTGCCCAGGAACAATTCGCCGGTGCGCGCACCATTCGCGTCGAACCGGTCGAAGTAGATCTTGCCCCTGCCGAGCAGGATGTTGTTGCCGTTGACGACCTCGGACATGGTTTCCTCCCTGTCAGGTCAGGCTTTCCGCGTCATCTGCGCGGGTCTGGTACTCGATCCGGAACGTCTGCGTAGCGCGGCAGAACGAGGTCTCGGCCTGCTCGTACTCGAACTTCGTGCCGATCTCGTCGGCTGGGCCGTTGGCCAGGCCGCCGAAGGAGCCGGCTGCGGCGAGCGCCTTGGTCACCCAAGCCAGAACCGGGTCGGCCGCCTTGTCGGGCTGCGCGCCGGCTCCTGCCTTGGTCAGGACCTCGACGCTCAGCAGCACCGACCGCCGCAGCACTGGGCCGCGACTGGCCGTGCCGGTCTTGGCATCTCGCATCGTCTCGACCGTCTCGACGCCCTGGTAGACCGTCAGCGCGGGCAGTTGGTCCGCGCTAGGCGAGTCCAGGCGCGTCCGCACCGGAGCGGGGACGTCTACGGGCGCGTTCGTGGCCAGCGCCAGGACCGCGGCCGAGACGATCTGCTCGCGGATCGTGCTCATGGCTTCCTCAACGCGACGCGGACCATGGCCCCGTCTCCGTAGGGCAGGACCTTCAGGACGGTGTAGGCGGTTCCGCCGACTGTGATCGCGGCTCCGGACTGCAAGCCAGGTAGCACCTCGCTCTGGACGTGAACCATCTCTTCGGCGGCGATGACGCCCGGCATCTGGTCGCCGAGGATCTCGATGGCCTCGCGATCGAGCAGCCCCGTCACCGTGGTTCCGCCAAGCGTGACCTCGACGCCGCCACCGGCTGCGGCCAGGTCAGCCAGGATCGCGGTGATGTCCGACTCACCGAGGTACATCGCTCAGCTCGCCTTCTTGATCCCCACGAACTCCACACCGAAATCGAACGACGGCGTGGTGCCGGCGATCGTCCCGACCACGCGCAGGTAGCGCTTGAGGTCCGAGACGTTCACCTTCATGACCTTGACGCCGGCGGTTTCGGCCGCGCTGGTGACCTGGGAGAAGGCACCGCTGGTCACATCGGCGAACGTGGAGTTGTCGTCCGAGTGCTGGAGCTTCACGTCCAGCGTGGGGGTCGTGCCGGTGCCGACCGAGGTGTTCAGCAGCACCAGGGCCACGCCCTCGTAGTCCAGCACGTCGATCCCAGTGCCGGTCAGCGTCGAGGTGCGGCGGGCCGCTGCCGCCAGTGCCGCACCCACAGTCTGGGCCAGCGCATTCAGTAGGTGAGTCATGCGGTTACCTCCCGCCGGCACGTGGCCGGCTCTTGTGCCCTTGGGGCGCCAGGGTGTCGGGGTCCCGGCTTTCAGGCGCCGGGTCCGGGTTGCTCAGGACGGCAGGGCCGGAGGCCTCGGGCGCCTCCGGACCCACCTCGGGCACGAACGGGACGACGCGGGCGTAACCCATCCGGACCTTCTTGCGCGCTTCCGCGATCGAAAGGTCTCTCGGGGCCATCAGGATCTGGCCGGGGAAGACGTCGTTGCCTTCGCCACCCAGGCAGTGACCCGTCGTGACCTCGATCGTGAGCTTTCCCTGCTCCGTCATGCGATCCATCCCTCCGCGCCGTGTGCTACGACAGCGTCGCGCCGGTTCCCTTGACGAACGACTCGCCGCGGCGGACCGCGATGTCGCCCATCGAGTAGCTGGTGATCAGGATCTGGCCACGCGCGGCCTTGGTGACGACGTCGACCACGATCTCCAGATCGTTGCCCCACATGCCCACCAGGAGGTCGTTCCAGTTGCCGAAGATCAGGCCGTGCTCGTTGCTGCCGGCACCGAGGGTCTTGGAGATCTGGTTGGTGGTGCGGGCAGGGTAGCCACCGAGCTCGCCCTCGCGGTAGGTGCCGGCCCACAGGAAGACCGGGTAGCCGCTGACCAGCGGCGTGCGCTTGAGCACCCCGGCCATCAGCGGCGTGGCCATCCAGGACAGCGCACCCAGGTCGGCGTTCTTGTCCGCGACCAGGGCGGGCATCGTGGTGATGTCCGCGAGGTCGGGCACGCCGCCCACGGCGTGGGACTGGACGTCGGCCGCCCCGTAAATGCCGACGGGCTGCTTGTCGGTGCCCTTGCCGTGCAGCGCTCCGAAGTCGAGCGCCAGGCCGTGGCCGATCGCCAGATCGCTCCTGATGTCCGCCTCGACGTCGATCGACGACATGACCAGCAGCTGCCGCGGAATCTGGACTTGGCCGATCAGGGTCTTGGGCGAGAGCGACACGTAGCCGTAGGCCGGCTCGGACTGCGGGGCGTCGCTCGGCGGGTTCTCCTCCATCCAGGTCACACTCGGAGCGCCGGTCTTCTTGTTGAAGTAGACCACCCCCTGCAGGCCCGGATAGAGTTTGGCGCCGGCGACCAGCACCAGCGCGCGGTTGCGCAGCAGGTCGATCATGTCGGGCATGACCTGCTGGCCGACGAGCGTGGCCCCACCCGTGGGCTGGGCCGTGCCCAGCACACGCTGCTGTTCGTCGTCGTGCAGACGCCAGGGGACCAGCACGCCGCCATGGTCGGCGCCGGTGCGGTGTTTGGTGAGTTCCTCGTGGACCTCCGCCTCGATCCCGTCGTACCGGGCGCGCTTGCCGTCCATCAGCTCGGCCTGCATGCGGATGGCGCGGTGGATGGAGTAGCGCTTCTTGTCGCGGGTCGGCATCGCCGTCAGGGATTCGGCCGAGGGCTGACTCGGGCCGTGGGTGCGGACGGCGCTCAGGATCTCGCGCGAGACCTGGTCCGGGCTGAGGCCCTGCCGGATCCAGCCGGACGCCTTTTCGGTCACGCCGTGGGCCTGGGCCATGTCCATGATCTCCGCCGCCTCGGCGCCGCGATCGCGGGCCTGGACGAAGGTGGGTGCCGGCGCAGCCGCCGCCGACCCGACCTGGGTCTCGGTGCCCGGCGCGGGCGTGGTGACCGCGGTGGGCGGGGTTCCTGCTTCGACACTCATGGTTCGTACTCCTTCGGTGACGGGCTCTTCGATCGTGAACTCGACCAGGTCCAGATCGGCTGCGGCGCGGGTGCGCCCGAAACCGACCTTGTGGTCAGCGGGGATGGGTTCGGTGGAGACTTCGTAGGGCATCCAGCGGCAGCGGTAGGTGGCTAGGCCGGACTTCTTGTCCTTGGCCACCATCTCCATCGACAGGACCTGGTAGCCGACCGACACGGTCTTGATGTGCCCCTCGCGGAGCATCGTTTCCTGCTCCTGGCCCAGTGGGATCGACGAGAAGCTCGCCTGGCCGCGCAGGCGTCCGCGCTTCTCGTCGAGCTCGATGTCGTTCACCGATCCGAAGTGCAGGAGCCGCTGGTGGGACTTGATCAGGGGTAGGCCGATCTTGGCCCTGGTGAGGTCCACGTCGCCGGTCGCGTGGGACAGGACCTCGTCGTATTCCTCGAAGGTGTCCCAGGAGAAGCGGCGAACGGGCACTTCGCTGGAGAACGAGACGGGGTAGAGGCGGATCTGGCCGTCCTGGTCATCAGCGCGAGCTTCGACTTCAACGTCGAAGTCCCGGTACTGGACCCGCGGCACCTTGACCGTGCGCGTCCTGATGGCAGTCGGTTTGCTCATGCAACGAGTAATGATGCTTTCGCGAAAGCCCAACCAATCTAAATGTCATTTAGATTGGTGGGCCTGTGCAGCGGGTGGCACCGTGAGCGCATGGCACAAGAACTCGCAAACCTCCCCGATCAGTTCGCCGCCGGCACGACCGTCTGCTACCGCAGGCGGCTGGTCGACTATCCGGCGTCTGCCGGGTGGACGCTGCGGCTCCATCTGGCGGGCGCAAGCGTGCTGGCCAAGACCGCCGCGGCAGACGGAGACGACTTCGTCGTCACCATCGCGGCGACCGATACGGCCGGCGGGTTCGCCCCGGGGTTCTACAAGTGGGTCGAGCGCGTCTCGAACGCGGGTGGCGAGGTCTACGAGATCGCCACCGGATCCGTCACCGTGCTGCCGAACCTGGCCGAGGCCACCGAGGGCAGCGAGCAGGAGTGGATCGAACGCGCGGTCGTGGCGCTGCGGGCCCACATCGAGGGACGCCTGCCGGCAGGGATGGAGAGCTATCAAATTGCCGGTCGGGTGGTCGCCAAGATGCCGGTCAAGGAGGCGGTCGGCCTGCTGACCAACCTCGAGTCCCGCCTGGCCAGCCTCAAGAACCCCGGCTTCGTCACCCGGCCGGTCCTCGTGTCGTTCACCGGCCCCGGGTTCGAGCGATGACACGTCCGTTCCACCAGCGCCTCAGCCGCGCCATCCAACTTGCCTGGCGGGAGATCCGCGGCCAGCGCGGCGCCTTCGATGGGGCGGGCGTCCACCGCTTGCTGCTGGATTGGATCGCGCAAGCCAGGTCCGCGGACGATGAGATCCGCGGCGACATTCGGCTTCTGCGCGCCCGGGCCCGTGAGCTCGGCCGCAACAACAGCTACGTCAAACGCTACTTCCGGCTGCTGGTGAACAATGTCATCGGCCCGATGGGGATCAAGCTCCAGGCTCAGGTCTGGGCCGGAGACCAGCCCGACACGAAGGCCAACACCGCCATCGATGCCGCCTGGAACGCCTGGGCCAACTCGCCGGTGACCGTCGACGGCAAGCTCACCCTGCGCCGCTTCGAGAAACTGATCCTCAAGACCGTGGCCTGTGACGGCGAGGCCTTCGTCCGCCTGTGGCGGGGGTTCGAGGGCAATCCCCATGGTCTGGCCTTGCAGGCGATCGATGCCGACCTGATCGACGAGACGTTCAGCCGGCCCCGTCGCGGCACCCAGAACGAAATCCGCATGGGCGTCGAAATTGACGCCATCGGGCGCGCGGTCGGCTACTGGGTCTGGAATGCGGTGGGCACCGACCTGGTGCGGGAGCGTCACTTCGTCCCTGCGACCGAAATGCTCCACCTGTATGACCCCGAACGGGTGAACCAGACCCGCGGCGTGACCTGGGTCCACGCGGTCATGGTCCCGGCGCACATGCTGAACGCCTACGAGGAGAGCGAGGCGGTTGCCGCCAGGATCGGGGCCTCGAAGATGGGGCTGTTCGAGAAGCGCGCCGACTCCCTTGCCGGCGACCTGGCTAGCGACCCGAGGCCGGCGACCATGGAGGCCAACCCCGGCACGTTTGAGATCGTCCCTGACGGATACGAGTTCAAGGCCTGGGAGCCCGACCACCCGACCGCGCAGTTCCCGGCGTTCATCAAGCAGATGCTGCGGAAGATCGCTTCGGGGTTCAGCGTCTTTTACAACGTGCTCGCCAACGACGCCGAAGGGGTCAGCTATTCAACCATGCGGAGTTTCGCGCTGGTTGAGCGCGACGACTGGCGCTCCATCCAGCAGGACTTCATCGACATGTGGCGCCGGCCCCTGTATTCGGCCTGGCTCGGCATGGCGCTTCTGACCGGGACCTTGAAGCTCTCTTCCCGTGACCCCACCCGCTATATGGCCGTCCGGCATCGCCCGCGAGGCTGGCAGTGGATCGATCCCGAGAAGGAAGCCAGGGCCGCGGTGATCTCGATCCAGAACGGCCTGGGCACTCGCACCGGGTTCCTGGCTGAGAAGGGCGAGGACATTGAGGACGTTTTCGCCGAGTTGGCCCGTGAGCAGGCGTTGGCCGAAGAATACGGGATCAGCGTCTCCGGTGAAGTGCCGGCGAGCCAGCAGGAGCCGGA
>DYDD01000181.1 GCA_020718045.1 Fibrobacter sp.
AGCCCAGGCGCCGCGGGATCCCGGCCAGCCGCGCCACCGCGGCTGCGCGCAACGACGGCGGCAGCACGAAGACGGCGTCGTAGCCGCCGTCGCGCCACTGCCGCGCCAGGCGCAGCGCGCCGCGCCAGCCCAGGTGAACGCCTTCGCGCTCGTAGATCAGCAACCGGCCGACGCGGGGGTCGCCCGCCAGAAGCGGTGCCCAGCGGTCGCGCACCGCGACGTGGATCTCGGGCGGCGCCTCGCCCGCCTCCGCCGTGGCCAGGGAGGCCAGCAGCGAGGTGGACATCACGAGGTCCCCGAGCCAGTTCGGGGCCACCACGAGCAGGCGCGGCCGGCGGGGCATGGTGTCCTTTCGGGTCAGCGGGCGGCGCGGACGGCCGCGAACGCGGCCAGCAGGGCGTCGAGGTCGATCCTCTGCCCGTCCTTGACGCGCAGGATCCGCACGTGCGGCTGGTCCGCGGGCTCCCACTCGGACGCGTCCCTCTCCAGGAACAGGCCCAGGGTGGGCACGCCCGCCGCCGCCGCGAAGTGGAAGAGGTCGGTGTTGCCGGCGATCACCACGTCGCAGACCGCGGCCAACAGCACCGTGTCGAAGAGCGACTCGCAGGGCAGGGTCATGGGGGCCGCGCCCAGCCCGGCCACCAGCGCCGCGACGCGCTCGGCGTCCGCGGACAGGGTCAGGGGCAGCACCCGGCACGGGTACTGGCCGTCGAGCTGGCGCAGCAGGTGATGGAAATTCGGCGCCGCCAGCGCCTGGCCCGTCTTGCCGGCCGTCGGGTCGAGGCCCACCAGGACCTCGTCCTGCCGCGGCTTGTTGAAGTGCACGAGCTGGCGCGCCCGGCGCAGCTTCTCGTCCGGTAGGGGCCAGCCGCGGTGCGACGCGAGGCGCGGCAGCCCCAGGAACGGGGCCGCCGCGGCCAGGTGATCGCCACGGTAGCGCGTGCCGTCCTCGCGGGTACGGACCTCGAAATTGACCGCCGGGTATGCGGCCGGGTGCGAGGGCCCCATCCGCAGCGGCGCCCCGGTCGCCAGCGACACGGTCTCGAGGGCGGGGTGCGGGTCGCAGGACATCACGAGGCTGAGGTCGTACCCTGCCCGTCGCACGCCCTTGAGCAGGGCGTGGCAGGAGGGGCTCCACAACTTCAGCTGGCGCGGCTGGTACACGAGGCACTGGCGCGCGATCCCGCTGGGCGCGACCAGGGACACGTGCGATTCCGGCAGCAGGAAATCGAGGCGGGCGCGGGGGTGGCGCTCGCGGACCGCCTGCAGCAGCGGCAGGTGGAACAGCAGGTCGGACAGGTCGCCGGTGTCGATGGCCAGCAGCAGGGGCTCGTCACCCAGGGCGCCCGGCAGCGAGAAGCCCTCGCCGCCTCCCCGCAGGAAGAAACGGTCGACGAGGCCCCTGACCAGCCTGCCCTCGGCGAAGCTCATGGCCGGCCGTCGCTCACGACGTGAACTCCTCCGGGAAGAGTTCCGTCCAGACCTCCTCGACCCGCTTCACGCAGACGAACCCGATGTCGCGGGACACCTCGGCGGGGATCTCGTCGAGGTCGTGCTCGTTCTCCTTGGGCAGCAGGATGCGGCGGATCCCGGCGCGGTGCGCGGCCAGGACCTTCTCGAGCAGCCCGCCGATGGGCAGCACGTCGCCCGTCAGCGTGATCTCCCCCGTCATGGCCGTGCGGCGGTCGACCGGGCGCCCCACCATCAGGGAGAACAGCACCGTCGCCATGGTGATGCCGGCGCTGGGGCCGTCCTTGGGCACCGCACCGGCCGGGATGTGGATGTGCAGGTCGTGCTCGCGGAAGAAGGCGCGGTGCTGCTCGCGGTCGCCGAAACGGGCGCGCAGGTAGGAGTAGGCCGCCGCCGCCGATTCCTGCATGACGCTGCCGAGCTGGCCGGTGAGCTTCAATTGCCCGGAACCGGACGGCAGGGCCACGCCCTCGAGGTAGAGGATCTTGCCGCCGGCCGACGTCCAGGCCAGGCCCGTGGCGACGCCGACGCGGGCGCGGCTGCGCAGCCGGTCCGGATCGTAGTCGGGCTGCCCCAGGTACTCGGGCAGGCTCTGGGCGGTGATCGCGTGGCGGCGCCGGCGGCCGCGCGCCACGGTCTTGGCGACCTTGCGGCACACGGCGCCGATCTTGCGCTCGAGGCCGCGCACGCCGGCCTCGCGGGTGTAGCCGTTGATCAGGGCGCGCAGGCCCGCGTCGGTGAAGCCCACGTGCCTGGCGGTCAGGCCGTTCTCCTCGAGCTGTCGCGGCACCAGGTAGCGCTTGGCGATCTCCAGCTTCTCGAGGTTCGTGTAGCCGGGCAGCTGGATGACCTCCATGCGGTCCAGCAGGGGGCGCGGGATGGTGTCCATCATGTTGGCGGTGGTGATGAACAAGGTGTGCGAGAGGTCGAACGGCAGCGACAGGTAGTGGTCGGTGAAGGAGAAGTTCTGCTCGGGGTCGAGGACCTCGAGCAGGGCGCTGGCGGGGTCGCCGCGGAAGTCCTGGCCGAGCTTGTCGATCTCGTCGAGCATGATCAGCGGGTTGTTGGTGCCGCAGTCCTTGAGCCCGGCGATGATGCGCCCCGGCATGGCGCCGACGTAGGTGCGGCGGTGTCCCCGGATCTCGGCTTCGTCGCGCATGCCGCCGAGCGAGAAGCGGAAGAACTTGCGGCCGATCGCCTCGGCGATGCTGCGCCCCAGCGAGGTCTTGCCGACGCCGGGCGGGCCGACCAGGCAGATGATGGGGCCCCGGTGGTCGCCCTTGAGCTTGCGCACGGACAGGAACTCCAGGATCCGTTCCTTGACGTCAGCGAGGCCGTAGTGGTCCCGCTCGAGGACCGCCTCGGCGCGCTTGATGTCCAGCTTGTCCTCGCTGGCAGCGAGCCAGGGCAGATCCAGCAGCCAGTCGATGTAGGTCTTGCTGACCGTGTACTCGCTGGCGCCCGGGGACATGCGGGCCAGGCGGTCGGCCTCCTTCTCGGCGACGGCGCGCACGTGCTCGGGCAGCTGGGCCCGGGCCAGGCGCTCCTGCAGCTCCTCGATCTCGACGGTGCCGTCGTCGGTGTCGCCCAGCTCGCGCTGGATCGCCTTGAGCTGCTGGCGCAGGTAGTACTCGCGCTGGTCCTTGTCGATGCTCTTGCGGACCTTGGACTGCAGCTTCTGCCCCAGCTCCGCCACCTCCAGCTCGCGCACGACGATCTTGGCCAGGATCTGCAGGCGCTCCAGCGGAGCGACGGCCTCCAGCACCTGCTGCTTCTCGGCGATCTCGATGTCGAGGTTGGTGGCGATCAGGTCGGCGAGGCGGCCGGGGTCGTCGATGTTCATCACGACGACCTTCAGCTCGTCCGACAGGCTCTCGCTGGCGTCGACGATCTTCAGGAAGTTGTTGGCGACGCCCCGCATGTAGGCCAGCGTGCGCGGGTCGGTGGCCTTCGTCTCCGGCAGCCCCTCCACCTTCGCCTTGAGGTAGGGGTGCTCGGACACGAACTCGCCGATGCGCACGCGGGCCACGCCCTGGCCCAGCAGCCGCATGCTGCCGTCGGGGAAGCGCAGCATCTTCTGGATCTTCACCGCCGTGCCGACGCGGTACAGCAGGTCCTTCTCGGCGGGGTGGTCCTCGTCCTCGCTCGGCTCGCGCTGCGAGACCGCGCCGAGCATCTTGTCGCCGGCGAGGCAGTCGTCCGCCAGGCGGATGAGGTTCTCGTCGCTCAGCACGAGCGGGACCATCATGTAGGGGAAGATCACCGCGTCGCTGATGGGCAGGACGGGCAGCACCGCGGGCACCAGGGCCTCGGGCGCGTCGCTCGACCGTCGCTGTCGCTCGTCGACGTTCATGGGTTCCTTCCCTTCCGGGTCCGTCGGGTCCCGACGCCGGTCACTGCCCGTTGCCGACGTCCACGCGCCGGCGGCCGCCGCCGGCCGCCGGCCCCTTGCGGAACGTGACGTAGAGGAATCCGTTGCGGTAGCGGGCAGCCGCGGTCTCCGGCTGCACCGACACCGGCACGACGATGCGTCGGGCGAAGGGCCCCACGCTGATCTCCATCTTCGAGTAGTGCTTCTTGCCGGCGGGCGCGATGTCCTGGCGCGTGCCGCGCACGGTCAACGTCCCGCCGTCGGTGAAGACCTCGATCGCGGCGGGGTCCATGCCCGCCAGGTCCAACTGCACGACGAAGGCGTCGTCGGTCTCGTAGGCGTCGGTGGCCGGCCGCCAGGTCAGGTCGTCGTCCAGGGGCACCCGCCCCAGCCCGCGGGCGTGGGTCGTGACCAGGATCTCGAAGATGTCGTCCACGGGACCGGAGTCCCCGGCCGCGCGGTGTTCCGTCGTGATCATGGCGGGCCTCCTTGGGCGTTGACCCACCGCATGCTAGCGGCGGGGAGGCGGGGCGTCAACCGGCGACCGGCAAGGAATCGCGGAACCACGGGGCGCAGGGGCCGCGGGGCGCTTGTCGGACGCGCCGGCCGCGTGGTAGGCTGCGGGGAAGTCGGGGCGGGAGATCCGTCGCCTCCGGGGTCCCGGCTTCTCCAGCCGGGAGGTGGCGCGAGATGGCCGACTGCCTGTTCTGCAAGATCGCCGCCGGGGAGATCCCCGCCGACATCGTCCACGCAGACGACGAGTTCGTCGCGTTCCGGGACATCGCGCCCCGCGCCCCGGTCCACGTCCTGCTGATCCCCCGCCGACACATCCCGTCGCCGGGCGACCTCGGCGACGGCGACGCCGCCCTGGCCGGGCGGCTGCTGGTCGCCGCGGCGCGGATCGCGCACGAGCTCGGCCTCGACGTCACGGGGTTCCGCTGGGTGCTGAACTCCGGCGCCGACGGGGGTCAGACCGTCCCCCACCTCCACCTGCACATGCTGGGCGGGCGCGAGCTCGGCTGGCCGCCGGGCTAGCCGGGGCGGCCGGCCGCACCCGCGGTCACTTCACCTTGTACAGGCCCCGCCCGGCGCTGACCAGGATCGCGCTCGTGGACAGCGTGCGCCGCAGCACGTTCGCGAAGTTGCCGCTCTTGGACTTGACCAGCTTGCCCTTGGCGATCGCGGCGAGGATTTCCTGGACGGACATCTTGCCGCCGTGCGCGCGGATCAGGCCCGCGACGACCGACTCGAGGGTCGCCTTGCCGGCGACCTTCTTCTTCGAGGCCTTCCCCTTCACGACCGGCTTCTTCGCGGCGGCCTTCTTCGTCGCGGCCTTCTTCGCCGTGACTTTCTTCGCCGTGATCTTCTTCGCCGCGGCCTTCTTGGCGACGGACTTCTTCGCCGCTGCCTTCTTCTTCGTCGCGGTCCTCTTCGCCGTGACCTTCTTCGCGACCGCCTTCTTGCGGCCAGCCTGCTTCGCGGTCTTTCCCGACGACTTCCCGGAAGCCGCCGCGACGGGGCCGCCCTTCACGAGATCTGCGATGGCGGCGCGCACCGTGGCCAGTTGCGATTCGAGGTCGCTCCGTCGCGCCTCCAGTTCGGTGAGCCGTTCCTTGACGGCGAGGAGGTGTCGCAGATCGTCGAGGGACAGTTCTCCCGCGAGTGTGGCAAACTTGCGCGTCATCGCGAACCTCCGGCTTGGATTCCACGGGCAGGCGTGAATATTACCGACACCCTAGCGCCTGCCGCCGCTGATTGTCAACCGTGAGGTAAGATCGGGACCGTCAGCGCCGGTCGGCGGGCGCGATCCACCAGTCCTGGACGTTCTGGTAGGTCGAGAGCACGTGGGGCGCGACGCCCCGCAAACGGCGCCGCGCCGCCACCACCTGGTCGGGGTAATAAAGCGTGGCGACCGGCGCCTCCTCCAGGATCAAGCGCTGGAAGGCGTTCCAGACGGGCCGGGCCAGGGAGCGGTCGCGCTCGGCGAGGCCCAGGGAGAGCAGCGAATCGGCCACGGCGCTGGCGTAGTGGCCGTAGTTGAAGAGGGGCCACGCGTCCGAGGCGAAACGCGGCGAGGGATCCACCGCGAGCCGCTCGGAATAGACGCCCAGGTACGCCTCGAAGCGGCCGGACTGGACGAGTTCGATCGCCGCGCCCATCTCC
>DYDD01000182.1:0-5873 GCA_020718045.1 Fibrobacter sp.
CGGGAGCAGCTCGCCGGCGGCCAGCCGGTCCCGGTCCACGCAGTCCGGCCGCACCAGCAGGGCTTCGCGCGGATCCTCGCGGCCGACCAGCGCGGCCAGCACCAGCCCCGCCGGCATCCCGGTCGCGAGGTCCTTCATCGAGTGGACGGCCAGGTCGACGCGGCCGTCGAGCTGGGCGTCCTCGAGTTCCTTCGTGAAGAAGCCCTTGCCCTCGAGCTGCGACAGGGGCACGTCGTCGATGCGGTCGCCCTGCGTCTTGATGATGGTCAGGGACGTCCGTGCGCCGAGGGCGCCGAGCAGGCCCTGGACGTGGCGGGCCTGCCACAGGGCCAGTTCGCTGCCGCGGGTGCCGATGCGGACGATGTCGGTGCCGTCGCCAGGATTCACGTCGCCTCCTCGCCGATCGCCGGAATGCTGCCGCCGCGGCCCAATCTAGGAATCGCCTGTTCGATTTGTGTCACGGAGACGTCACGCTTGTGGAAAAAACTTATGCCCGGCGTCCCGGAAGTGCTATGATCACAAGCAAGTATAAGACCGACCGCGGTCTGAGTCGATCGCCCACACCGCCGCAGGGTCCGCCCCCCGAGGCCGCGCGGCAACGGATGCGCATGTCGGTTCGCCTGCCGCTGCGACTGCTCCTGCCGTGTTTGGCGCTGATGGCCGGCGCCGCTGCCGCCGCGCCCGTCTCCCAGGACACCGCCCGCCAGGTCGCCCGCAACTGGGTCTGCGACGTCGCCCACCGTGACGGAGGGTGGGCCGGCGCCTTGCGGCCGACGCTGGTGGACGAGGGGGCGCTGGCCGCGGGCGACACGGTCCTGGCCTGGATCTTCCGGGTCGCGCCACGGGGTTACGTCGCGGTCTCCGGCCGGCTCGAACTGACGCCTGTGGTCGCGTCCAGCGGGACCACGCACCTGCCTTCGCGGGAGCCGGGGGGCTTCTTCGACCTGCTCGTCGACGTGATGGCGGGACGCGTGCGCCGAGTCGCCGCCGACGCCGATGCGGGGCGACCCCGCTCGCCCCACCCCGCCTGGAGTCGCTATCAATCGAGCGACGAGACGTTCCGGGCCAAACTGTTGCGCGAACCAGCCGACGTGCTCGGGGCCGGGCCTCTGCTGGAAACGACGTGGCACCAGGGCTGGCCCTACAACAGCCTGTGCCCGCCCGGGGACGGCGCGCGCACCTTCGTCGGCTGCACGCCCCTGGCCGCGGCCCAGCTGCTGGCCTACCACCACTGGCCGCTGAGGGGAGAGGGGCAGGTCGCCTACTGGTGGGCGGGGGACGATGGCTGCGGGCACACGACGCCCGGCGATACCCTGCGCGCCGAGTACTTCGATCCCTACGACTGGTCCCTGATGCCGCACGTCCTGGACGCCGAGTCCTCGGAGGACGAACGCGCCGCGACGGCCGAGCTGTGCTACGAGGTCGCCTTGGCCTGCCGTACGGACTTCAGCGTCTGCGGCTCGTCGGCTTCCCTGGCGATGGCTCGCTCGGCGCTGGTCAACAACTACCGCTTCCTGGCGACCGCGCGCGAAGTGATCCGGTTCCGCTACACCGATGCGGTCTGGTTCGGCATGATCCAGACCGAGATCGGTGCGGGCCGGCCGCTGCTCTACAGCTCGATCATCCACACCATGGTCTGCGACGGCTGGCGTGAGCTGGGCGGCGTGCGGCAGGTCCACATCAACTACGGCTGGGCCGGGGACAGCGACAACTGGTTCGCCCTGGACGACATCGAGACCTCGGCCAATCCGGCCGCCGAGCGCATGATCATCGGGCTCGCGCCCGACACCGCACCGCCGGCGGTGGTGTCGCGGCTGCTGGCGACGCTGCGGCCCGACCAGCTCGTCGACGTCTACTGGCGGGTCGAGGGCGTGCTCGACGCGGCCGGCTTCTACGTCTGGCGCGGCATCTCGGCTGCCGACCGCATCCGGCTGAACGACGAGCGGCTGACCTCGCAGGCCGAGTACACCTGGGTCGACACCCAGCCGGGCGCCGTCGGGGAGGCGTATTGGCTGCAGGAGGTCGTGGTCGGGGGACCGGAGCTGTGGATCGGCCCGGCGTACCTGCCGCCCGCGCCCTACATCGACACTCCCAACATCCTGATGACCCTGGAGCCCAACCCCGCCAACCCCCGGGTCGGGGCGTCGTTCCGCCTGGCCGCCGGCGGGCTCGTCCGGGCGGAGGTCTTCGACCTGGCGGGACGGCGGCGGGCCGTGCTGCTGGACGGGGAACTGCCGGCCGGGGAGCACCGCGTCGAGTGGGACGGCCGCGACGGCGGCGGGCGAGCCGCGCCGTCGGGGCTCTACCTGTTGCGCCTGGAAGCCGGCGGTTCCCGAAGCGTGCGGCGCTTCACCCTCGCGCGCTAGCGCGCCAGCCGGTAGCCCGTGCCGTGCACCGTCAGGATGTGCGACGGGCTGGCGGGATCCTTCTCGATGACCTTGCGCAGGTTCAGGATGAAATTGTCGACCGTGCGCGTGGTCGGGTAGGCGTCGTAGCCCCAGATGCGATCCAGGATCGTGCGGCGGGCCACCGGTTCGCCGTCCTTCTCGGCGAGCACGCGCAGGATCATGGCCTCCTTGTCCTTCAGCGCGTGGACGCCGCGGGGGTTGGTGACGGTCAGCGAGCGCAGGTCGACGACCGAGTCCCCGATCTCCATCGTGTCCGGCGCCGTGGTCTCGCGGCGCCACTCCTCGCGCCGGAAGATGCCCTTGATGCGCGCCAGCAGCTCCCGCAGGTGGAACGGCTTGGTGATGTAGTCGTCGCCGCCCATCTCCAGGCCGCGCACGCGGTCGTCGTCGCGCCCGCGCGCGGTCAGGAACAGGACCGGCACGCGGTCCCCCTCCTCGCGGATCTTCTTGCAGAAGGCGAAGCCGTCCATACCCGGCAGCATCACGTCCAGCAGCACGAGGTCCACGCCGCCGCGCTTCCAGTAGTGCAGCCCCTCCTCCGCCGAGACGGCCACGACCGGCTCGTAGCCTTCCAGCTCCAGGTTCAGCCGCATGCCGTCGGCCAGGTGCTCGTCGTCCTCCACCACCAGGATGCGCCGTTTCATCGCGACTCCTCCTCGAAGACGGGCAGCACCAGGGTGAACGCCGCCCCGCGCCCCTCTTCGCTCTCCAGCGCCACGCGGCCGCCCAGGCTCTCGATATTGCGCTGGACCAGGTACAGGCCGAGTCCCGAGCCGCGCGGCCGTTCGTTCAGGGAACCGGCGCCGGTCTCTGCCCGGTAGAAGCTCTCGAAGACGCGCCGTTGCTCCCGCCGTGGGATGCCGGGCCCGCGGTCGCGCACGGTCAGGCGGTGGCGGTTCCCGTCGCGGTACAGCGTCACGGAGACCTGCGCCGGCGGCGGGCTGTAGTGGACCGCGTTGTGGACGAGGTTGCGCACCGCCACGCGCAGCGCCTGGCGGTCGCCGACCACGAGGTGGCCGTCGGGCACGTCCACTTCGAGCCGGGCCCCGCGGTCCTCGAGGAAGGCGCCCATGGTTTCCAGCACGTCACGGGTCACGTCCGCGAGGTCGATCGTCTCGCGCACGCCGCGCAGGTGATCCTCGTCGCGGCTCACCGACAGGACCTGCTCGACCATCGCTTCGAGACGCTCGACGTCCTGGAGCATGGCGCCGCGGATGCGCAGGCCGGCGTCCGGCGGCAGATCGGGCCGCTGCAGGGTCTCGGTGTACAGGCGGATGCTCGCCAACGGCGTCTTGAACTCGTGCGTCGCTCCGGCCAGGAACAGCTCGCGCGCGCGCTTGAAGTCGCGCTCCCGCCGCGAGGCCAGGGTCAGGATGGTGGTGCCGGCGGCCAGCAGCAGCAGGAACACCACGCCCTCGGTCATGAACATGCGCCGGCGCCGCGCGGCCTCCTTCTGGACACCGGCGACCGCCGCGGGGTCGATCCCTACTTCCCAGCCCTGGTCGGTCTTGTGGAAGTGGAGGTGGGGGAAGGCCTTGCCGAGCATGGCGGTCGGGTCGGCCCGCACCTCGGGCACCGTCTCGAGGATGTAGACGGCGTGCATCTGGTCGGTGCGGTAGCGCTGGAGCTGGAAGCTCTCGTAGTGGTGGCCCTCGCGGGTCAGGTAGTAGACCCACCACGCCCCGATCACGACGATCAGCGCCACGAGGATGCCGTACATCAGGCCCAGATGTCGGTGCAACCGCACGCAGGTACTCCTCGTCGACGGGCTTGCCGGGGCGGGCGGCCGCAATATAGCAGTCCCCGGAGCGGGCGTCACCCGCCGTCCCTCTTGGGGGCGCCCGGGACGATCCCGCCGACGGGCGCGGCGTCCCCCTTCGTTGACGAAGACGGGACGCCCTGTCCGCCGCCGCGGTCGTTCAACGCGGGCCGGGTCGCGGGACGGCTGCGGTCCGAAACAGGTCCCTGACGCCGTCCGCCACCGATCCGCGGCCGCGCCGCAAGCTGGTGCCGCGCTTGCCCCGGGCCCGCCGTCGCGATCGAACACGACAGGGTGCGACCACGAGGGAGGTGATCATGACCGACACGAGGAACCGCGAGTTCCCCGCGACGCTCGCCCGGCTCGGGATCGAGGAGCTCGAGGAGCGGCTCGAGACCAGCCCGCTGCTCGGCGACGACGTGGGCGACGGCGGCTGCTGCAACAACTTCTGCCAGTGCAAGCTGGAGAAGTACCCCGAAGCCGTCGATGACGCCGTCTGGGGTCCCTGAGATCCGCGCGCCGGGTCTCGGGCCGCCCTGGTCCCGTTCCGGGAGAACACTGCATGCCGTCCGAACTCAGTCCCTCGTCGCGCCGCCGCTGGGATCTGTGGAACCTCCGGGCCTTCGAGCCGGACGCCGACGCTGCGACCCTCGCCTCCCTGGAAGCCGGGAGACGCGCTTGCGCCGACCACGCGCGCCGGGTCCTGAGCGACGGTTCCGGGGACCAACGACGTCTGCGGGGGGAAGCCCGCGCGTTCCTTTCCACCCACCGCGAACTGCACGACGGACTGGTGCTCGGGCTGCACCTGGGACCGTACTCGCTGATCCCCGGCCTCTACCTGGACCTCGGCCTGTCGCCGGTCGTCCTGCTGGACCGCGCGGCCCACGACCGCCTGCGCGCCGACGCCGATCGTCAACGGCTGGCGCTGGGCCTGTCCGGCGAACCCGAATGGCTGGTGACGGACCGGCCGGCGTTCGCGGGCAGGATGCTGCGCTGCCTGCGGGCCGGACGCCCGGTGCTGGTCTTCCTGGACGGCAACAGCGGCGAGGGCGGCATGGCGGCCACGCGCGACCGGGGCCTCACCTACGAGTTGCCCGGTCGCGAACTGCGTGTGCGCACCGGGCTGGGGCGCCTGCTGGGTCACGCCGGCTGCCCCGTCCACACCCTGACCGTGCGCTGGCGGCCGGACGGGTCGCTGCACTGGGAAGGCGGCGCGCCGCCGCCGTGGTCCGCGGACGCCGATCCGGCCACGATCACGCGCCGGCTCTACGATTGGCTCTTCGCCGAAGTGCGGCGTTCGCCGGAGCAATGGTCGGCCTGGGGGATGCTGGGCGCCGCGAGCGCCTGTTTCGCGCGCGACCGGCTCGCGGTCGACGAGCGGGAGTTGCGGCGGCGCGACGACGAGTTCCGGGCGGCGCTCGCGCGCGCTCCGGATCGCTCGCGGCTCGTCCTGCGCCCCGGCGTGGAGGTGTGGGAACCCGACATCCTCGCCGACACGCGCGGCGAAGCGTTCTACGCCGCCGACGGGCTGCGCGACGCCGCCCTCGACCTGCTGCGCGCCGCCGCGCCGACGCTCGCCGAACTGCGCGCCCTCTGCGGGCGACGCTGGGTGGACGGCCACGCCCGGCGCCTCGCGACCCTCGGGCTGGCCGACCTGGTCGCGGCCGGATGAGCGCCGACGGCGAGTTCGAGCCGTTGCCCGACGG
>DYDD01000182.1:5892-6127 GCA_020718045.1 Fibrobacter sp.
GGCGGCCGCCGCTTCACCCTGCCCGCGGAACTGGCGTTGCGCGTGCGCGACGGCGGCGATCCCGACCGTCTGCGCGCGCAGCTCGACGCCGCGCCGCGACTCCGCCGTTCCCGGCTGCGCTTGACGCTGCTGCCCGTTGGGGCCGTGCGGACGCTGGCCGATGTGCTGGCGCCGGCGACCGGGTGGCCGGCGCTGACCGCGTCCGCCGCCGCCGGCTTGGGCCTCTGCGTCCTGG
>DYDD01000183.1 GCA_020718045.1 Fibrobacter sp.
CTCAATCCTACCGTCCCGCAGGCGGATGATGCGCCGCGCGTGGGCGGCGATGTCTTCCTCGTGGGTCACCACCAGGATAGTATTGCCGCCCGCGTGCAGCCCGTCCAGGACGGACATGATCTCCTCGCTGGTCGTGGAGTCGAGGTTGCCGGTGGGCTCGTCGGCCAGGATCAAGGACGGGCGGCAGACCAGGGCGCGGGCGATGGCCACGCGCTGGCGCTGTCCGCCGCTCATCTCGTTGGGCTGGTGGGCCGCGCGGTCGGTCAGGCCGACCTGCGCCATCACCGCCGCCACGCGATCGCGCCGCTCCGCGGCGCCGACGCCCCCGTAGATCAGCGGCAGTTCCACGTTCTGGGCCGCGGTCAGGCGCGGCAGCAGGTTGAAGGTCTGAAAGACGAAACCGATCTCCCGGTTGCGCACGGCCGCCAGGGCGTCGTCGTCCATCTCGGCCACGGCCGTGCCGTTCAGCACGTAGCTGCCCGAGCTGGGCGTGTCCAGGCAACCGATGAGGTTCATGAGGGTCGACTTGCCGGAGCCGCTGGCCCCCATGATCGCCACGTACTCGCCCTTGGCGATCTCGAGGTCCACGCCGTCGACGGCGCGGACCTCCTCGGTGCCCACCTGGTAGACGCGCGTCAGGTCGGTGACGCGGATCAGGTTCTCCCCCGCCCCGCTCATCGCGTCAACCCGTCGAGGGGACGGCCGACGGCGCGGTCGAGCTTGAACGAGGCGATGCGGAAGTCGCAGATCGCCTGGACCTCGTCGCTCTGGGCGGTGGCCAGGTTCACCTGGGCGGTGATCTGGTCGAGCATGGTGCCGGCGCCCACCTTGAAGCGCTCCTGGGCCAGGCGCAGCTGTTCCTGCGCATTGGCGATGGTCTCGCGGCTGAGCGTCAGGCGCTCGCGCGCCTCGACCTGGCTGTTGTAGAGCTGCCGCACCTCGAGTTGGGCGTCGAGCTGGGCCTGGTCGAGGTTGTACTCGGCGATGCGTTGGCGGGCCTTGGCCTGGGAGCGCCCGGCCAGGGTCGTGAAGCGGTCGAAGAGGTTCCAGTTCACCGTGTAGCCGTAGCTGACGCTCATGCCCTCGGCGGCGCCGAAGGTGAAGCGCGACTCGTTCGAGGTGCGGCTGTAGCGGGCGAACAGGCGCACCTGCGGCAGCAGCCCGCCGCCGGCGGCCGTCACGTCGCCGCCGCGCGCCTCGACGTTGAACTGCCGGCTGTGCAGGTCCTGGCGGTTCGCGACCGCCTCCGCGAACAGCGCGTCGAGATCCCCGACCTGGTCGTCGCGCTCGAGCAGGGAGCGGTCCACGTCGAAGCGCTCGGCCAGGGGCCGGTTCATGGCGTGGGCCAGGTTGGCGAAGGCCTGCTCGACGGCGTTGCGGGCGCGGATGACTTCCAGGCGCGTCTGCTCCTGGCGCACCTTGGCCGACAGGACGTCGCTGCGGGCGGCCGAGCCGATGCGGTGGTAGGTCTCGGCCTTCTCGAACTCGCGGACGGCCAGGTCCTCGCTCTGGACGGCCACGTCCAGCAGCCGCTCGGAGCGCAGCAGGTCGATGTAGGCGGCGGCCACGGTCTCGATCACCTGCTGGCGGCTGTATGCCTCGCCGGCCTCGGCGGCCCGCAGGTCGTTGCGCGCCGACTTGAGACCGCCGAAATCGCTCAGGCCGCGGAACAGGTAGAAATCGCTGCTTGCGCCGTAGTCCTTGTACTTGGACTTCTCCTTGTAGTCGGAGATGGCGAGCGTGACCGGGTTCTCGTAGTCGTAATCGGTGCGCTCGCTCTTCTGCCAGGTGCGCGACAGGCTCAGGCTGGGCAGGAACTGCCCCCAGGCCTGGCGCACGCCCTGGCCGGCGATGCCGGTGTTCTCGGCGGCGACGGCCAGCGTCGGGCTCTCCTGCAGCGCGATGGCGACGCAGTCGGCCAAGTCGCGGACGGGCAGGTCACGGACCGGCAGGTCGGCCGCGGCGACGGTCAGCGGGCAGGCCAGGACGGCCGCCAGGGCGGCGACGTGGCGGCAGGCGGCGGTCAAGGACACCATGCGCAGACTCCTTTGCACCTGGAGGGCATCCGGGACACGTCCTCGTCGCCCGGATTGTAGGGAAGCGGGGCCGGCTTGCCAAACGCATTTCCGGCCCCGCCCCTGCGCGGGTCGCCCGACCCGCGCCGGGAGACGCAACACCGTATCGAAACGCAACACCGTATCGAGACGCAACACCGTATCGAGACGCAACATCTTCTTCAAACGCAAACAAGGGGGCGGGGTTGCATCCCCGCCCCCTTTTCGCGCCGGCGCGGCGGCCGGCGGGGCTCAGTGGAGCCGGAACGCGAAGGGGATCGCCATCCAGGCCTTGACCGCGATGCCGCGCTGCCGGCCCGGCTGGAACTTGCAGCGCTTGGCTGCCTTGACGGCTTCCTTGTCCAGCAGCGGGTGCACCCCCGTCAGCACGACCGCCTGCAGCACCGTGCCGTCGGAACCGACCTGCACCTTGACCACCACGGTGCCCTCGAGCTGGCTGGCCCGGGCCATCTCCGGGTAGTCGGGTTTGATGAACTGGGTCAGGACGGGTTTCTCCTGCGAGACCTGGAACTCCTCGCCGCCGGCGTCGCTGCCGTCGCCGAACATGTCGCCCATGACGTCCGCGGAATCCAGCAGTGTGTCGGCGACCTCGACGTCCTCGTCGACCTCGCTGTCCAGGACGACCTCGATGTTCACCGCCGGGCGGGGCGTCTCCTGGGGCGGGGGCGGGATGTCCACGGCCTCGGCCATGTCCACGACCTCGAACTTGTCCTCGTAGATCTTGTACGGGTTCGGCACGTACTTCGGCGACAGCCAGAAGAACAGGATGGTCAGGATCACCGCGATGATCGACGCGCGGCGCATGTACTTGTTGTACTGCGCCTTGAACAGGTCGTTCTCGGTGATGACCGGCTTGAAGGTCACGAAATCCATGTCCACCACCTAGTAGGCGACGCCCGGGAGTTCGAGATCGGTGTTGAAGAACACCTTCACGGCGTTCGCCTCCTTGAGCCCTTCCATCACGTCGCTGACCACGCCGTAAGGGGTTTCCTTGTCGGTCTTGAAGGCCACGATCATGAACGGGTTCTCGGCGAGCTTCTGCGACATCACGGCCGCCACCTGGTCCGGGCGCACGATCATGTCGTCGATCGAGACCATGCCCTTCTCGTTGATGAACACGTTGCTGAGCATGTCGCGGATGCCTTCCTCGCTGGCATCGGCCCGCGGCAGGCTCACGACCAGGCCCGTCTCGTTCGTGAACACCACGGTCAGGATGAAGAAGATCAGCAGCAGGAAGGCGATGTCGCCCGTGGAGTCCGTGGGGATGAACGCTTCCTTCTTCGTCGCGCGGCGGAACGCCATGGCTCCCCCTTCCTAGCGCTTGGTCGTTTTGAGGGACACCTTGCGGGCGTCCGCCTGCTTCACTTCGTCCAGGCAGGCGATCATCATGCCGTAGTCGGCGTCGGGATGGGTCTCGAGCACCACGATCGTCTGGTCGTTGCCGGCCAGCCGGTCCATGATGGCCAGGCGGACGCGCGGCAGTGTGATCAACTCGCCGTCGAGCGTCAGCGCGTTGCTGGCGAGCACGCGGATCGTGGCCACGTTGCTCTCGCGGACCGGCACCGACGACGCCTTCGACTTGGCCGGCAGGACCATCGACAGTCCCACCTCGGGCCGCTTCATCGGCATGACGATGAAGAAGATCAGCAGCAGGAACGCGACGTCGCTGGTCGACGCCGTCGGGATCTTGTTCAGACCCCGGTCCTTCTTGGCCTTGCGTGCGTCCAGAACACCCACGTCGTCGCTCCCGGCACGGCCCCCCAGCGCGGGGGGCGCGGTGGTTTACGCGTGCTGCTGGCGGACCAGCTCCTCGACCAGCTCGGCCGTGGCCTCCTCCATCTCGATGACGAACCGGTCGATGCGCTGCACGAACCAGTTGAAGGACATCGAGGCGGGGAGCGCGATGATCAGGCCGGCGGCCGTCGTGATCAGCGCCTCGGAGATGCCGGAGGCCACGAGCTGGGCGTTGACCGTGTCGCTGCTGGCGATGGCCTCGAAGGCGTTGATCATGCCGGACACCGTGCCCAGGAAGCCGATCAGGGGCGCGACGGTCGACACCGAGGCGATCCAGATCAGGCCGCGCTCGAGGAACGCCATCTCGATGGTGCCGGCGGTGGTGATGGCCTTCTCCACGGCCTCGGGGCCGCGGTCGGCCTTCTGCAGGCCGGAGTAGAGGATGGCCGCGATGGGGCCGCGCACCTTCTGGCACTCCTCGCTGGCCGCCTGCACGCCGTCGTTGCGCAGCGTGGTGATGACCGTCCCGATGAGCTTGCGGGAGTTCACGGCCGCACGGTTGAGCGTCCAGAGGCGCTCGATCATGAAGACCAGGCCGATGATGGTCGTCGTGAGCAGCCACCACATGAAGGTGCCGCCCTTGATGAACAGCTCGCCGGCGCCGCTCTTGCCGAGCGGGGTCTTCTCGATCAGGCCCATCAGGCCGCCGCGCTTCAGGACGACGACGGGGACCTCGCCGGCCGAGTCCTGGAAGCCGGAGGCGAAGGCCAGGGAGTCGGGCGTCGCCATGATGCCCTCGATGTTGCTGCCGGTCCGCGCCTGCGCCCGGCCGATGGCCGGGGCCGCGATGACGAGCGCGAAGACACACACCGCGAGCAGCGAGAAGACGGCGTGGGAAGACGTGCGATGACGTGCCATTGTGCCTGCTCTCCCTTTCCAGATGGATACCCGTGGGTCCGGTTGCCGCCGAACGGACGGGTGACGGCTGGGGACCGCCTTGGCGTTCGGCCTGGTCTGACGAGAAACCCGATCGAGCCGGGAAACCGGTCGCGTCGTGAACCCCGCCGATCCGCGATTCCCTGCGCTCCGAAGCGCTCTCCGCCGGCCCTGCCGGGGAGCTTATCTTGCCCTGAAATAAGTGTCAACGCCGGGTGCAAGTCAACAGTTTTCACGGGGATCTGGGGCCGTCGGGCCCGGCGTCGGCGTCAGCGCGAGGGCCCTCCCTGGGTGTGGGCGTTGGTCGACTCCAGGGAGTAGACGCCGCCGCCAAGCCTGGCCAGGAACAGGAAGTTCAGACCCAGGGGCATCGACGTGTACTGGTTCGGGAACAGGGGGCGGCCGCGTCCCTTGTACTTCCACAGCTCGAAGGCCTTGAACTTCTCCTGCGACGTGGCGCGGTCGAGCCGCTCGCGCACGGCCAGGGTCGACTGCTCCTCGTCGGTGTACTGGTCCCGCAGCACCAGCCCCTCGTTGGGCTGCAGGAAGGAGTCGTGCACGCGCGACAGGGCGTCCTCGAAGTCCAGCGCGTTGGCGGGGACGTCCTGCTTGTCGATCTCGTCCGGCGGTCCGAGCAACACGTACACCAGGCCGCGGTCGTCGACGGGACCCGCGCGGCCCATGCCGCCGAGGTAGCGCTTCACGTAGCTGACGCGCTGCTTGAACTCCTCGAGCGCCTCGTTGCCCGCGGTCGTCGGGTCGGGGTCGAGCTCGTCCCAGAACTCGGCCAGCAGCGCTTCGCGGCCCGAGCGACCGGCCTGCAGGAAGGCCTCGCGGCGGTCGCCGAGCAGCACGAGCCGGCCCATGGCCTCGGTGTCGCCGGCGGGCCTGGTCAGCGCCTGGAGCTGCCAGATGACGTCGAACTCGACGACCCAGGCGTTGCCCCAGCCGTCCAGGGGGGCGCAGCTGAGCTGGTACGAGCCCGGCGGCAGGCGGTTCACGTCGTAGTCCC
Source organism: Fibrobacter sp. (assembly GCA_020718045.1). Classification (GTDB taxonomy): domain Bacteria; phylum Krumholzibacteriota; class Krumholzibacteriia; order LZORAL124-64-63; family LZORAL124-64-63; genus PNOJ01. The sequence continues at coordinate 5,758 of DYDD01000183.1, forward strand.
AGGTCACCGCGGCGAAGCCGCCGGCGCCGAGGAAAGTCTCCGGCTCGAGCCCGAGCTCCAGCGTGTCGCGCACCACGTAGTCCAGGTCGCGGGCCAGCACCTGCATCAGCAGCGTGCGCGGCAGCCGGCCGCGGTCGCCGGGGCCGATCCCGACCGCCTCGGCTTCGAAGGTCACCTGCAGCCGTGGCTGCTCGATCCCGTAGCGGCGGTTGGGATGCAGGAACATGGCCAGGCGCTCGCCGCGCAGGCGGGCGGCGGCCACCGCGCCGCCGGCGTCGCCGGAACTGGGCGCGCCCGAGAGGAACAGGGGCGCATGGAGCCACAGGCCGCGCAGCTCGGGCGGCGGCGCCTCCCGGCTCCAT
>DYDD01000424.1 GCA_020718045.1 Fibrobacter sp.
GCGGCTGGTCGGGCGCCTTCGCCCTGGAGTCGGCGCACCGCGGCGCCGAGCTGCGCACCGGCGACGGCGCCGTCCCCGGCGCGTCGACCGGCGAGGCGCGGCAGACCATGGTCGAGGCGGACCTCGGCGTCGAACGCTGGTGGGGACCGGCCACGAGCACGGCGGTGACGGGGCGCTTCCGGGACCTGCGCGGCGACGGGGCCGCCGTCCCCCTCACCGAGCAGTACCGGCTCGGCGGCGCGCGCAGCCTGCGCGGTTACCTGGAGGACCAGTACCACGGCGAACGGGTGGCCTCGGCGGCGATCGAACTGCGCTGGGGACGTCCGGACCGCTCGCGTGTTTACACCTTCTTGGACCTGGGGTACGTTCGCGACGTCGCCGTCGACCCCGCGGAGGCGACGGCGCGGATCACGACCATCAGCCACCTGCGCGGCTACGGGCTGGGCCTGCTGACGTCCTCGGCCGCCGGCGAGGTCTCCCTCGCGATCGGCTTTCCCGGTGCGTTCCGCTTCGAGGACGCCAAGCTGCACGTCGTTCTGCTGCAGTCCTTCTGACAACCGGTGGGAGCGAGGCATGGACATCCGCGAGGCGCGCAAGGCGGTGCGGACGTTGCGGGCGGAGATCGCGCGCCACGACGAGCTCTACTACCGCCGCGCCGCGCCCGAGATCGAGGACGGCGATTATGACGCCCTGGTCCGCCGCCTCGCGGCGCTAGAGGCCGCCTTCCCCGAACTGGCCGCAGCCGCCGGTCCGACCGCGCGCGTGGGCGACGACAGCGACGCGCGCTTCCCCTCGCTGCCGCACAGCCGCCCGATGATCAGCCTGCAGAACAGCTACGACCTCGACGAGGTCGCGGCCTTCGACGAGCGCGTCCGCAAGGAGACGGGCCGCGCCGACGTGCGCTACACCGTCGAGCCCAAGGTCGACGGCGTGGCCCTGGCCCTGCGCTACCAGGAGGGCGTGCTGACGGTGGCCCTCACGCGCGGCGACGGGCGCGCGGGCGACGTGGTCACGGCCAACGCGCTGACCATCGCCGGCGTGCCGCCGCGGCTGCCGCCGCGCTGGCGCGAACGGTTGCCGGGACGGCC
>DYDD01000425.1:0-463 GCA_020718045.1 Fibrobacter sp.
GGCCTTGAAGCGCACCGCCACGCCCGACTCGTGGTAGGTGACGGCGACCTGCCGGGTCCGCACCTGTCCCCGTGCGTCCGCGACCGATATGGCGGTCCCGTCTTTCGACCAGGATATGCGCATCTGGTCACTGGCCGCGAACGCCGTGCCGGCGGTCCTGCCGGTGCGGGTCCGGACCCGGGACTCGGGCGGCGGACTGATGAAGCCGTAGCGGTTCAGGCCGGTGTCAGGAAAGTCCCCCGTGCGGCTGAGCTGGATACGGGCGACCCGGGGGGAGAGGAAGGTGACGCGAAGGCAGCGGTCTGCCTTCAGCGCCGGTTCGATGGCAGGTGGGCGGACCGGTTTCCTGTTCATGGGGGTAGCGTCTTTCATCGTGGCGCCTTGGATCGGGCCTCTCCGGTCCGCGGGCGCCGGAGAGGCCGCCGTGCCGGTGGCCCCGCGCCAAGGGGTTCCCGTCACGCCG
>DYDD01000425.1:565-1048 GCA_020718045.1 Fibrobacter sp.
TTGATGGCGACGTCTGGCAAGGTGTGCCTCCCGCCGCTCGACGGTGGCAGGGTTGCGAGGTACATTATCGACCTGTGCGGGTAAATGCGGCGTGCGCGGGAAGACGCCCTCGTGCGGACAGGCATCGGTCGCGGCCCGGTTCGTAGTGGTGTCGCAGTCCCGGCGGTTGTCCGCCGGGCAAGACACCATTCCCGCGACACGCCACGTATGCTCTTGGCGCGCCACTGGCGTTCTGCGCACTGCGAGCACACTACGAACGGGCGCATCCTAGCGTTCACGGTGGGTCTTCTTCTCTCTCGGGATCTACCCGCACAGGTCGAAAAAAAAGCCCCCCATGGCGTCACATTCAACCAACGGTTCAGCCCGAACACCGAACACCGAAGCCCTGATCTCAGCACCCGCGATGGAGTCCCTGAGTCGTTATCTCTCGCGGCTCGGCCGGACCTCACGGCACGGCCGGGACTCTCTTGGCCTTGGCGTCAC
>DYDD01000426.1 GCA_020718045.1 Fibrobacter sp.
ATCCGCGCGTGATTGTGACGCCGCACGCCGGCGCGCTGACGCGCGAGAGCGTGGACCGCGCGGTCAGCATCGCTGTTGACAACCTGCTCGACGAACTACGGAAGATTCCCGCATCATCCTGAGCCATGTCACAAGAAACCATTTTGAACCGTGTCGCCGCGCTGGGCGTGGTGCCTGTCATTGCGATTGAAAACGTCGAGGCGGCCCTTCCGCTCGCCGACGCGTTGCTGGAAGGCGGCCTGCCGGTGGTGGAGATCACCTTCCGCGCCGCCGCCGCCGCCGAGGTCATCCGCCGGATCGCGCGCGAGCGTCCGCAACTGGTCGTTGGCGCGGGCACGGTGCTGACGGCCGAAAACCTGAAAACCGCCAGAGCCAGCGGCGCGGCGTTCGGCGTCGCGCCCGGCCTGAATCCGCCAATCGTCCGCGAGGCGCGGCAGATGGGCCTGCCGTTCGTGCCCGGCGTCGCCACGCCCTCGGACATCGAGCGAGGGCCTCGCGCTCGGCTGCAGGCTGTTGAAGTTTTTCCCCGCCGGCGCGTTCGGCGGCGTCGCGACGCTGGAGGCGTTCTCGGCGCCGTATCGCCACACCGGCGTGAAGTTCATGCCCACCGGCGGCGTGGGCACGGCCAATCTGGAAGCGTATCTGAAACTCGACACGGTGGCGGCCGTCGGCGGCACGTGGATCGCCAAGAAGGACGACCTCGCCGCTGGCAAGTGGGACAATATCCGCAACGCCTGCAAGGCGGCGTTGGAAATCGTCGCGAGAGCGCGCGGCCCCCGCTAAAGGCGCGCATGGACCTGTCCCCACAGCCCGGCGGCGCGCGTGCGCTCTTGGAAGCGAACCTGCCGGCTGACGCCGTGGGTTTGGCGTGGCTGGGGCAGGCGGGTTTCGTGGTGCGGGCTGGGGGCCAACGCTTGTTGATTGACCCGTATCTGTCCGACCATCTGGGGCGCAAATACGCCGGCAAGGAATTTCCCCACATCCGCCTGATGCCGCCGCCCGTGGACGCCGGCGCGCTCCGCGACCTCGACTTAGCGCCTGTAATGAAATAACATGACTATTTGTGTT
>DYDD01000184.1 GCA_020718045.1 Fibrobacter sp.
CCGCGCGCCGGCCTCCCGCCAGGCGCGGCACAAGGGCGCGGCGCCCGCGGCCTGCACGCCGAACACGGCCGGCACGCTGTCCAGCCGGCCGACCTCCGCCAGCTCGTCGAAGGCCTTGGCGGTCGACGACACGATGCAGCCGTCTCCCGTCGGCACGAACACCGCGTCGGGCGCCCGGAAATCCAGGGCGTGGGCGATCTCCAGGGCGCAGGTCTTCTTGCCTTCGACCAGCAGCGGGTTGTAGCCGCAGTTGCGGGAGTACCAGCCGTGCTCCCGCGTCTCCCTGACGGACAGGTCGAAGGCTTCGTCGTAGGTGCCGTCGATCCGGCGGACCTCGGCGCCGTGCAGCTCGAGCTGGGCCAGCTTGGCCCGGGGCGCAGCGGCCGGCACGAAGATCGTCGTGCGCACGCCCGCGCGCGCGGCCAGCACCGCGAGGCTGGCGGCGGCGTTGCCCGTCGACGCGGCGGCCACGTGCGCCACGCCCAGGCGGGCGCAGTCGGCCATCGCCATGGCCGTGGCGCGGTCCTTCAGGCTGGCCGAGGGCAGCGCGGTGTCGTCCTTCAGCAGCAGGTGGGGCAGGCCGAGGTGCTCGCGCAGTCGGTGCGGGGCGTGCAGCGGCGTGTCGCCGAGCGACCAGCAGGCGTGGGGCGCCTCCGGCCGCAACGGCAGCAGGGCCGCGTAGCGCCAGAGGTCGGGCCGGCCCCGTGTTGGGAACGGGTCGCCGTCGGGCAGGCCGTTGCGGATCGCCGCGTGGTCGTAGGTCGCGTCGAGGATGCCCTCGTCGCCGCAGTCGACACAGACGAAGCCGCGGTGGTCCGTCGGGTGCGCCCGGCCGCACAGCCCGCAGGCGTACCCCGTCCAGTGCGGATTGGTCCCGACCTGCGGCAGCCGCATCGCGCCCGCTCCCGGAGCTACATGGTGAGGGCCATGATGGCCTTGGCCGTGTGCAGGCGGTTCTCGGCCTGGTCCCAGACCACCGACTGCGGGCCGTCGATCACCGCGTCGGTGACCTCCTGGCCGCGCGTGGCCGGCAGCGGGTGCATGTAGATCGCGTCGGGCGCGGCCAGCTTCATGCGGCGCTCGTCGCAGATCCAGCCGGGGTACTTCTCGATGTGCTGCACGGCGGCCGCGCGGTCGGGCTCGTGCACCAGGCAGCCCCAGCTCTTGGGGTAGACCACGTGGGCGCCCTCGAAGCCCGCGTCCATGTCGTCGACCATCTCGAACTTGCCGCCGCTGCGCTTCGCGTTGGCGCGGGCCCGCTCCAGGATGTCCGGCATCAGTTTGAACTCGGGCGGGTGAGCCAGCGTCACGTCCAGACCCATGCGCGTCATGATCAGGATCTCGGACTGGGGCACCGAGATCGGGCGCACGTAGCTGGGGGCGTAGGTCCAGCTGACCACGATCTTGCGGCCCCGCGTCTCGCCGCGGAACTTCTCGCGCACGGTCATGATGTCGGCCGCGGCCTGGCAGGGGTGGTAGACGTCGCACTGCAGGTTGATCAGCGGCACGCGCGAGATCCCCGCGATCTGGCGCATGAACTTGTTGCCCACGCCGAAGTCGCAGTTACGGATGGCGATGCCGTGGCCCATGCGGCCCAGCACGCGCGCGGTGTCCATCACCGTCTCGCCGTGGCTCAGCTGCAGCTTGTCCGGGGTCAGCACGTGGCAGTGCCCGCCGAGCTGCGTCATGCCCGCTTCCATGGAGTTGCGGGTGCGCGTGCTCTGCTCGAAGAACAGCGCGAACAGGGTGCGGTCGCGCAGCAGCGCGTGCGGCTCGTCGCGGTAGAACTTGCGCTTGAGGTCGCCGGCGGTCGCGAGCATCAGCTCCAGCTCGTCGTCGGCCCAATCCTCGGTGTCGATGAAATGCTTGCCCTGCAGGATCTTGCTCATCTCACACCTCGGTCGTGGTTCAGGAAGGCTTGCGGGAACGCCGTGTAGAAGGCGCAGGCCCGCACCACGTCGTCCACCGGGACGTATTCGTTGGGGGCGTGGGCCAGGGCCTCCCGGCCGGGCCCGAAGCCGATGCAGGGCACCCCGTGCAGGCCGTTGATGGCCACGCCGTTGGTGCTGAAGGTCCAGCGCGACACCTCGGGCGGCGCGCCGAACACGCCCGCGTGTGCCGCGACGCCGGCGCACACCGCCGGGTGGTCCTGTGGCATCAGCCACGTCGGGTAGTACTTCTCCATGGGGTAGACCAGGCCGGTCCAGGCGGGGACCTCGTAGGTCAGCAGCCACGTCTCGGCCTCGACGCCGGCCGCGGCCAGGGCCTCGCGCACCTCGCGCAGCGCCCCCTCGCGCGTCTCGCCCGCGGTCAGGCGGCGGTCGATGTGCAGCTCGGCCTTGTCGGGCACCGCGCACAGGCTGGGCGACAGGCTCTGGAACATGCTGACGGTGCAGGTGCCCTTGCCCAGGAAGTCGTCCGTGCCGAGACGCTCGTTCAGCGCCTCGATCGCCGCGCAGGCGGGGGCCAGCTTGTAGACGGCGTTCACGCCGCGCTCCGGCGCCGAGCCGTGGCACGACACGCCGTGCGAGGTGACCCGGATCTCCATGCGGCCGCGCTGGCCGCGGGTCAGGGTCAGGCCGGTGGGTTCGGTCGAGACGACGACCTCCGGCCTCAGCACCTGCTCCTGCAGGATGTAGTGCCAGCAGAGGCCGTCGCAGTCCTCTTCCATGACCGAGCCGACCATCCACACCTGACAGCCCTCGAGCAGCCCGAGGTCCTTCATCAGCTTGCCGGCGTAGACCATGCCGGCCATGCCGGCCTTCTGGTCGACCGCCCCGCGGCCGTAGACGCGTCCGTCCTCCAGCTTGCCCGTGAAGGGGTCGCAGTTCCACTGCGCGGGGTCGCTGACGTCGACGGTGTCGAGGTGGGCGTCGAAGGCCACCACGCGCGGCCCGTCGCCGATGCGCCCGAGCACGTTGCCGAGGCCGTCGATGCGCACCTCGTCGAAGCCGACGCGCTCCATCTCGGCGGCGACGCGGCGCACGACCCGCTCCTCCTGCCCCGAGAGGCTGGGGATGGCGACGATGTCGCGCAGGAAGGCGATCATGGGCGCCTCGAGGGCGCGGGCGGCGGCGTGGAGGTCCAGCTGTGTCATCGCGTCTCCGGACACGCCCCGGCCGGGCGCGCCCGACGCGCGGGCGACCGGCCGGGATCGCGGATCAAAGGTTGGCCATGCGGTCCCAGATGCGCTTGGCGGCGGCGCGGCAGGCCTTGCCGTCGTAGGGCGCCGGATCGCCGCGGCGGTAGCGCGGCGCGCCGTCGACCCAGACTTCCTGGATCAGGCGGGGCTGCATGCCGAACAGCAGCAGGCCGAGCCAGTTGCCCCGGTGCAGCGGCTGCTTCTGGTCCTCGCAGCCGATCAGGAAATCGGCGGGGGCGCCGGCGTCCAGCGAGCCGAAAGGCTCGCCGAAGATCTCGCGGGCGAGCTGGTAGCCGCCGATCCAGAAGCGCTCGGCGCCGTGGAAGCCCAGCGGGCCGCGGCCGGTCTCGTTGCCGCGGTAGAACGTCGTGCGCAGCTCGCCGAACATGTTGCCGTCCAGGCCGTCGGTGCCCAGGCAGCTGCGCGGCGGGAAGCGGTCGACCGGCGCGCGGCCGACGCCGTTGTTCATGTTCGAGCGGCCGTTGTGCACCAGCCAGGCGCCCTTCTCCTCGATCGTCTGCAGGTCCAGCGGCGTGAGGTCCACGCCGTGGGCCAGCAGGCTGCGGGGGCGCACGAGGCCGTGCCGGTCCAGCCGCTCCAGGGGGTCGGGCCAGCCGCGGTCCTGGCAGATCTCGCGGTCGGTCGAGCCCTCGGCCAGGTGGATGTGCACGCCGGTGTCGAACTCCGTGCAGATCTCCGCCAGGCTGTCCAGGGTGCCGTCCTCCAGCGTGAAGCTGGCGTGGGCGCCGGCCAGGCCCTTGAACCAAGGCACCCCTTCGCCGGCCGCGGCGGTCTTCTGCAGATAGCGCCGGGTCTCTTCGAGGCAGGTGTCGCGGCTGCCGGGCCCGCCGCGGTCGGTCACCTCGTAGCAGAGGCAGCCGCGCACGCCGGCGTCGCGCATCCCCTGCTCCACCAGGTCGAGCGAGCCGCCGACCGTGGTCAGGCTGCTGTGGTGGTCGAAGATCAGGGTCGCGCCGCAGCGCAGCGCGTCCCAGGCTCCCGACACCGCGCTCATGCGGATGGCCTCGGGGTCCAGCGCGCGGTCCAGCTTCCACCAGATCTCCGTCAGCACGTCCTGGAAGCTGCGCGGGGTGTTGGCCGGCGGCGGCATGCCCGGCGCCAGCGTGGAGTAGAGGTGGTGGTGGGCATTGATCAGGCCCGGCATGATCGTGCGGCCGTCCAGGTCGCGCACCTCCTCACCGGCGCGGGGGGCGAGCCCAAGCCCGCGCTCGACGATGCGGCCGCCCTGGATGCGCAGGTCGGCGAGTTCGACGCGCGGGTCGGGCGCCGCGTGCATCTGCGGCGGCAGGTAGTCCAGCACGTTCGCGTTGGTCAGCAGCACCCCGGGGGTGCTTTTCGCGGTCTGCTTCAAGTCCTGGCCTCCGGTGCGGGGCGCGTCGGGCGAGTCGTTCCTGATCCGGATCAGGATCATCCCCGGGCCCTGAATCTGCAAGGAAAAACGCCCGGGAGAGGGCCTCCCGGGCGTTCCGCGGCGCCGAGCGCGGCGGGGACTTCGGCCCCGGGATCAGGCGTCCGGCAGCAGGTCCTCCAGCTTCTTGAAGATCTGCTCGATCTTGAAGTCGCGGATCACCCAGATCTTCCGGTCGAGCGACGTCATGCAGTAGCGGCCCTCCTGGGCGCCGCCCGTCGCCGGACGCGCGTCGCCGACGCGCAGCTCGAAGGTCGAACCGTCCGCCAGGGTCACCTCGACGCGCCGCTCGGCCTGCCACAGCCCGTAGCGGTCCATGCCGACCCCGGGGTCGGCGACGTCGGCGGCCTGGACGGCGGCCAGCGCGTTCATCACGCCGTCGACCTTCGTCCTGGCCAGGGCGCGGCGCGAGGGCGAGGTCAGCGTCCATTCCCAGTCCTGGGGCGGCGGCGCGGAGCCGTCGCCGGGTCCGGCGGCGGTCATGACCTTCTCCATGACCAGGGTCTTGTCCCCCTGGTGCAGGGCGATCCTGCGGATGCCGGCGGCGTCGGTCTTGAACACCGACAGGTCCAGGAAGTGGCGCGATTCGGGTCTTGACTCCGGCGACCAGAGTCCGAGCTTGCCGCGCACCTCGGTCCGCGCCAGGTAGACCGCATCGCTGCCCGGCGCGCGCACGAAGACGCCCGCGCCGTCGTCGGCGCGCTTGCCCAGCAGCAGCGCGCACACCGGCTGCCAGTCCTTGCCGAACAGCGTCACCACCACGGGGGTGGAGTTCGGGCCCAGGCCGTAGTCGTCCAGGATCGCCGCCTCGTCGGAGCGGAAATCGCCCTGCAGGCTGTCCATGGCGGCCAGCAGCTCCTGGATCTTGCGCGGGTCGGCGGGATGGTCCCAGGCGGTGCGGGTGACCCAGCCCCCGCCCAGCCGCTCGATCACGACCGTCGCGGTGTCGGCACCGGCGCCGACGGTGACGCGGTTGACGTCGGCCGGGTCGAAGTCCGCCGCCGCCACGGTGGCGGTGGCGGGCGAGGTCACGGCCCGCCGGTGCTGCACGCGTTGCGCGACGCTGACGACCAGCAGCAGCGCCGCCGCCAAAGCCAGGATCGTCAGAGGGCGGTTGCGGGTCATCGCGCCGCCTCCTTGCGGCGCTTCGCGGCGCGCAGCAGGCCGAAGGCCGCCAGGGCGACGGGCACCAGCACGGCGGCGAACAGGCGGAAGAAGAGCTTCTCGCCGTCGTCGACCGGCCGGATCACGCGCTGGGTCAGGGCCTTCGAACGGATCGAGATCATGTCCTCGCCGTGGGTCAGCGCGTCGACGGCGTTGAGCAGCAGCAGGGCGTTCTGGCCGGCCTGCAGCCCCATGTCGTCGAACATCTTGGCGCAGCCGACGACCGCGACGCGGGCCTTCCCGGCGCGCAGCGGGG
>DYDD01000427.1 GCA_020718045.1 Fibrobacter sp.
TGAGCCGTGGGGATGCGGCCGAGGACGCGGCGACGGAGTTTGGCGCGCAGCAAGCCGCGCAGGAAGTCTTTGAACCGGACGCCCTCGAAGTTGTGGTAGCCGATGGCGAGCTTCTCGCTGGTGGCGTAGATGGACCGGGCCGGGTCGAGCCGGGCGGTGTAGATGCCGAGGTTGATATCCGTCATGAACGTGCCGAGCATGATGACGCAGTCGCTGCTCTCGACGTAGCGGCGCACGTCCTCGCGGCCCATCGCGCCCTCATAGACGCCGAGGTAGAACGGGTGCTGCTCGCTGATGACGGACTTGCCCAGAATGGTCGCGGCGACGGGGATGTTCGTGCGCGAGGCGAGGCGAACGAGGTCGCTTTGCAGGGCGAACCGGTGGACCTCCACGTCGGCGAGGATGACCGGCTGGCGCGCGGCGTTGATGATGGCGGCGGCTTCGGCAACGGCGGAGCGCAACGTGCGCGGGTCGCTTTCCTCGTGGATTTCCGCCGGCTCATGATGCGGAATGCATGGCACGGCCACCATGTCGCGGGGCAACTCGATATAGACCGGCCGCTTGTAGCGCGTGGCGGCGTGCAGCACCCGGTCTATCTCCGCAAACGCTGTCTGCGCGTCGCCGAGCACGGTGGAGGCGATGGTGATCTGGTCGAAGACCTTCTTCTGCGTGTCAAACTCGCGGACCTTGTGGTGGAGCAGGGGATTCTTCTCGCGTTCCTTCATGCCCGGCGCGCCGCTGATGACCACGACGGGCGATTTCTCCGCGAACGCCTCGGCGGTGGTGTTGCTCACCTTCAGGCCGCCGACGCAATAGGTGATGCAGACCGCGCCGAGGCCGCGCACGCGGGCGTAGGCGTCGGCGGCGAACCCCGCACCCTGTTCGTCGCAGGTGTTGATGGTCTTGAGCGGGCTGTGCAGCAGCAGGTCGTAGAAGCCAAGCACGTAATCGCCCGGCACGCCGAACACATGCCGCAGGCCTCGGGCATGGAGTTGCTGGATTCGGATTCTGCCGCCCCTGACGGGGCTTGTCCCTTGTTGCCAG
>DYDD01000185.1:0-272 GCA_020718045.1 Fibrobacter sp.
GGCGGCGGCGACCGGCGACCCGACGGCCTGCTACGACCTGGCCACCGCCCACGCGCGCCGCGGCGAGCTGGGCAAGGCCGTCGTCAACTACCAGCGCGCCCTGCGCGCGGCCCCCCGCGACGCCGATGCGCGCGCCAACCTGGCCTGGGTGCGCGGTCACGCGCGCGACCAGGAGCTGCAGGGCACGCCCACGCCGCCGCCGCTGCGGCTCGCGGCCGCGGCCTTGCGGGGGTTGTCCCTGGACGAGTGGAGCCGGCTGCTCACGGTCGCCG
>DYDD01000185.1:333-5973 GCA_020718045.1 Fibrobacter sp.
GCGCCGGGCCTGGCTGGCGTCGCTCTGCGTGGCGTCGGCGCTGTCGGCGGTCGTGGCCTGGCGCTGGTACGACGAGCGGGTCCTGGACCACGCGGTGGTGGTCGTCGCCGAAGCCGAGGTGCGCAGCGGGCCGGACGCGACGTTCCCGGTCGTGTTCCAGGTCCACGACGGGCTGGCGCTGCAGATCCGCGGCGAGCGGGCTGGCTGGTGCCAGGTCGCGCTCGGCGGCGAGTGGAACGGCTGGCTGCCGGGTTCGGCGGTCGAGCGCGTGCGGGTGCGCACCGGAGGGAAGCGATGAGGACCGACCGCGCGCGGCTGTTCTGGATCTGCGTCGCGGCGGCCTTCGCCCTGCGCCTGCTCCACCTGTGGCTGATCCGCGACAACCCCCTCTTCGACCGGCCGATCATGGACGCGGCGTACCACGACCAGTGGGCCCGCGGTCTGCTGGCGGGTACCTGGCCCGGGCCGGAGCCCTTCTTCCGCGCCCCGCTGTACATGTACCTGCTGGCGGGGCTCTACGCCGTGTTCGGCGGCGCCTTCTTCCCGGTCCTGGCATTCCAGGGCCTGATCTCGGCGCTCGGCACCGGGCTGGCGGCCCTGACCGCCGACCGCCTCTGGGGACGGCGCGCGGGGTGGCTGGCCGGTCTGCTCCTCGCCGGCCTGTGGACCAGCATCTACTACTCGGCGGAACTGCTGCTCGAGACCCTGCCGGTGACCCTGAACCTGCTCTTGCTGTGGCTGCTGGCGGACCGCGCCGACGGCCGGCCCGGTTGGCGGCGCCTCGGCCTCGCCGGCCTGGTGCTGGGACTGTCGGCCATCGCGCGGCCCAACATCCTGATCGTCGCGCCCGCCGTCGCCTGGTACCTGCTGCGCGGCGGCTTCCCGCGCCCGACGGCGCGCGGCTGGGCCGCGGCGGCGGTCGGACTGCTGCTGCCGATCCTGCCGGTGACCGTGTCCAACGCCGTGCGCGGCCACGACCTGGTCCCGATCGCGACCCAGGGCGGCGTCAACTTCTACATCGGGAACAACCCCGCATCGGACGGCCGCACGGCGATCGTGCCCGGCACGCGGCCGACCTGGCAGGGCGGCTACGACGACGCGATCGCGATGGCCGAGAAGGATGCCGGCCGCGACCTGAAGCCCTCGGAGGTCGACCGCTGGTTCCTGCGCCGCGGCCTGGCGTTCTGGGCCCGCGAACCGCTCGCCGCGCTCGAACTCTACGCGACCAAGCTCCGCCTGCTGCTGGCCGAGGGCGAGCGCTCCAACGACAAGTACATCTACGCCTGGCGCGAGTGGTCGCCGCTGCTGCGCCTGCCGATCTGGCCGGGCTGGACGGTCGTGCTCGTGCTCGGCGCCCTGGGCTGGAGCCGGCGCGACGGCGCGCCGGGCGGGCGGCGCCTGACGCTGGGCGTGACGGCGCTGTACGCGGTGTCGATCCTGCTCTTCTTCGTCAACGCGCGCTTCCGGCTGCCGGTCGCCGCGATGCTGGCGATCCCCGCCGGCGCCGGCGCCGATGCGTTGTGGACCGCGCTGCGCCGGCGCCGCTGGACGCACGGGTGGCCCGGTCCGTCGGTCGCGGCGCTGCTGGCCGTCGTGGCCCTGGGCGACCTGGCGACGTTCCGCGAGCACCGCACCGAGACCAACCCCTTCCACCATTTCACGCTGGGCAACGCCTGGCTGGCCAAGGAACGGATCGAGGACGCCGGTCGCGAATACGCCTCGGCGCTGGACATCCAGCGCCGCACGCCGCAGCCGCACTTCGACCTGATCCGTGACAATCTCTATGATGCGTTCATCGGGTTGCGCCGGCGCGAAGGGCGGGACGACCAGGCATTGCAGCTGGCGAGGGAATGGGTCGACCTCGCGCCCGGGTCCCAGCCGGGCCGGCTCTGGCTCGGCGAACTCCTGCTGGCGGCGGGTCGGCTGGACGAGGCGGCGGCGCACTACGAGATCGCCCTGCGGACCGCGCCCGACGACCCGCGCGCCCAGCTGGGCGAAGCCTGGGTGTTGCTGCAGCGCGGCGACGCCGGCGGCGCGCTGCGTCGCTTCCAGCAGCTCGCCCGTCGCGACGGCGACCTACAGGCCCTGTTCGGTTCCGGGCTCGCGCTCGTGCAGCTGGGCCGCGACCGGGAAGCGGAACCCGTCTTCCGCGACGTCCTGTCCCGCGAGCCGGGCTACTGGCAGGCCTGGGGCAACCTGGCGGAGATCCGCGACCGGTCCGGCCGCCTCGAGGAGGCGCGGGAGGCCTACCAGCGGCTGCTGCAGGCGCAGCCCGCCGACGCGAGGGCGCACGCTTGGCTCGCCGCCCACCCGCGCTGAACGCCGGCCGTCTTCGTGCGGGTCATCGTTCCTAGGGACGGTAGACGGCCGAGGTGTTCGCGGTCTCGCGGACCGTCACGTCGGCGACCCCGGGCAGGATGACGCTGATCTGCTCGTGGATCCAGCGCGCCATGACCTCCGCCGTCGGGTTCTCGAGACCCTCGATGTCGTTGAGGCAGAAGTGGTCCAGGCGCTTCTCCAGGGGCCGGAAGGCCGCCTTGATGTCGCCGAAGTCCACGATCCAGCCCGTCTGCGGGTCGACTTCCCCCTCCACCGCGATCGTGACGCTGTAGGTGTGGCCGTGCAGGCGGCCGCACTTGTGCCCCTCCGGGACGCGCGGCAACCAGTGGGCCGCGTCGAAGGTGAAGGTCTTGGTGATCCGGTGCGGCATGTCTTCCTCCGGGGGCCCAGCAGGGGGGGGCGGCGTCGTGGTCGCTGATGGCGGCTTCGGCCCAGAATAGCCGAATCCACGGGTCCTGCCAGCGAATTCCCTCAACCGGCGGTCGTCGCGGCCGATGAGCAGGGAGTGCGTCCGGGCGCCCCGTCGCGCCCGCGATCTCCAGCCGAGAGGGTCCCCGTGAGCCGATTCGACGCCGTCGTCGCCGACCGCCTCGAGGCGAACCAGCAGGAAGCCGAACTGTGCGCCGCGGCCGGCATCGCTCCCCCGCAGCGCACCGCGACCGAGATCGGGACCGAGCAGCGGTACCAGGATCTCGTGCGGTCGCTCGCTGCGCTGGACGAGGCCGTCGAGAGCAGCGACGTGATGCAGGTGTTCCTGGACCTGGCCCGCCGCCAGGGCGCCCGCCTGCTGCTGTTGCGCCAGTGGAGCACGGGCGTGCGCATCCTGCTGGCCGAAGGCGTCGAACTGCCGGCCCGCCTGGTCGAACCGCGCTCGGCCAACCCGCGGGTGATGAACAGGCGCGAGCACGACCTGTTCGACGTGCTCACCCGCGAGCGCGTGGCCTACGCCGGGCCCGTCCCCGTCGAGAACGTGCCGCGCGAGCTGCTCGAGGCGCTGTCGGTCGGCGAGGACCAGGTCGCGCTGATCGTGCCGCTGCCCCTGCGCGGCAAGTGGTGCACCTACGTCTACCTGGACTGGCGGAGCTTCCAGGGCGAGCAGCTCGTGCAGGACGCGGCCCTGCTCGCGCGGCACGCGCTGCTGCGCCTGCACGCGCTGGAGCGCGGCACCCTGCCCCTCGGCAGCGGCATGCGGGAGATCCTCGGCGCCGTCACCTCCCGCCGGCGGGAGCGCGAGCGCAACCACTTCGACGGGCTGCGCCCCGGCGATCTGCAGGCCCACCAGGTCTACGAGCGGGTCGGCGAGATGACGGTCATGCCGCAGGTCGCCGGCCGGCTGCTCGAGCTGATCAACGACCAGCGCGCCACCCCGGCGATGCTGGAGAAGGAGATCGCCCGCGACCTCGTCCTGGCGGCGCGGCTGCTGCGGGTGGCCAACTCCTCGTTCTACGTCTCGGCGATCGAGATCCGCAGCATCCGCGACGCGGTCGTGCGCCTGGGCTTCAAGACCGTGCGCAACTGGGTGGTGGTCAACGCCTCGCGTTCGGCGTTCCCCGGTGTGGATACCAGCCCGCTGCTGCACCGCATCTGGCGCGACTCGCTGCTCTCGGCCCTGGCCAGCCAGTCCGTCGCCGAACACCTCGGCGCCGAGGACCGCGAGGCCGTCTTCGTGGGCGGGCTGATGCAGAACATCGGCCAGCTGATCATGGCGCGCGCCCTGCCGGGGCTGTACGGGAAGCTGGTCGAGGACGCCCGCAAGGAGGGCGCCCCGCTCTGGCGGATCGAGCAGCGCACGCTGGGCTGGGATCACGGCGAGCTCGGAGCCCTGCTGATCGCGGACTGGGGTCTGGGCGCCGAACTGGCGCACGCGGTGCGGCGACACCACACCCTGGACGCCGAACCGCCGGCCGGCACTCTGGCGACGATGATCGCGCTGGGGGAGGACCTGGCCGGCTGCGTGGAGGCGGACCAGGGCGGCGTGGACCTGGCCTACCGCGCCAGCCTGGCGGGCGTGCGGCTGGGCGTCGACCTGCCCCGGTTCCGGGAACTGGCTGAACGGCTGCGCGGCGTCGACGTGGAAGCCTGTCTGTGAGGGAGGCCGGCTAGTCGGCGGTCGGCGGTTCGTCCGCCGCCGGCGGTTCGAAACAGCGCCGGCAGCGCGCCTCGTACGTGCCCTGCGCGCCCACCAGGATCTTCATCTGCTCGTTCGTCAGCCGCTGGGTATGGTTGGCGGGATTCCCGCACAGCACGCAGATCGCCAGCTGCTTGGTCACGTACTCCGCGATGGCCATCAGGCGCGGCATGGGTTCGAACGGCCGGCCGCGGTAATCCATGTCCAGCCCGGCCACGATGACCCGCTTGCCCAGGTTGGCGAGCTTGTTGCAGATGTCGGCCAGCCCGTCGTCGAAGAACTGGGCCTCGTCGATGCCGACGACCTCGGTCTTGTCGTCCACGCAGTCCAGGATGTCCAGGCTCGAGGCCACCGGGGTGCTCGGCAGCCGCTGCTGGCTGTGCGAGACGATCTCGTGCTGGCTGTAGCGGTCGTCGATGCAGGGCTTGAACAGCTGCACGCGCTGGCGCGCGATCTGCGCGCGGCGGATGCGGCGGATCAGCTCCTCGCTCTTGCCGCTGAACATCGGCCCGCAGATGACTTCGAGCCAGCCGGTCTTGCCCTGGATGATCTGCATCGCGCCTCCGTGGACCGCCGACGGGGACCGCGCGTCCCCGGACGGTCCGCAATGTACGCGAGGGCGAGGGGATTGACCAGCACGGTTTCCCGAGGCGGCGCCGCAGCGCTTGGCCCTTGCGCCCCCGCGGTCGGATGCTATGATCGGCCCATGTGGAACCGCGAGTCACTCCGCCGCCTGCTGCCGGTGCCGGTCATCGGCATGGTCCATTGCCGGCCGCTGCCCGGATCCCCGGGTTGGGGGGGCGACATGTCCGCCGTCGTCGCCGCCGCGCTGGCCGACGCGCGGGCTCTGGCCGGTGGGGGCGTCGGCGCCCTGATGCTCGAGAACTACCACGACATCCCCTTCTTCCCCCGCGACGTGCCGGCCGAGACCACCGCGTCGCTGACCCGCGTCGCGGCCGCGCTGCGCGACGCCTGCCCCGGACTGCCGCTGGGGATCAACGTGCTGCGCAACGACGCGCACGCCGCCCTGGCCGTGGCCGCCGCGGTCGGCGCCGCCTTCGTGCGGGTCAACGTCCTGGTCGGGGCGGCGGTCACCGACCAGGGGCTGATCGAGGGCCGGGCCGCCGCGGTGCTGCGGCTGCGGCGGCAGCTGGCGCCGGACGTCGGCATCC
>DYDD01000186.1 GCA_020718045.1 Fibrobacter sp.
GGCCGGCGACTGGCTGCTGGAGCGCGCCGCGGCCCTGGACGTCCGCGCCTCGCCGCCGCGGCCGCTGGTCCTCGGCCGGCACCTGATCGGGCTAGGCCTCGCGCCCGGTCCCGGGTTCAAGGCGCTCCTCGACGAGTGCTACGAGGCGCAGCTCGCGGGCAGGATCGCCACGGTGGAGGAGGGCATCGCGCTGGCGGGGAAGCTGGTCCGGTAGGGGACGCTTGCCGGCGCCCGCGACCTTCCTATGATGTGCCCGACGGCCGCCACGACCGGTGACGGCCGCCGCCTTTCCCAGACCGAACGGAACGCGACATGAACGGGAACCCCCCGCAGATCCGCTGCATCGGCATCCTCACCTCGGGCGGCGACTGCCCCGGCCTCAACGCCGCCATCCGCGGCATCGCCAAGGCCGCCATCCAGAGTTACGGCATGGAGGTGGTCGGCGTCCGCGACGGCTTCCGCGGTCTCGTGGAGAACCGCGTGCAGCGCCTGGACGGCCAGGCCCTGAGCAACGTCCTGACGCTCGGCGGCACCATCCTGGGCACCAGCCGCGACAAGCCCAACAAGATGCTGATGGGCGACCAGGTCCTGGACATGACCGCCGTCGCGGTGGCCAACGCCCGCAGCCACGGCATCGAGTGCCTGGTCTGCCTGGGCGGCAACGGCACCCAGAAGAACGCCCACCATCTGCAGCGCGCCGGCGGCCTGGACGTGCTGACGCTGCCCAAGACCATCGACAACGACGTCTTCGGCACCGACGTCAGCTTCGGCTTCGACACGGCCATGACGATCGCCGCCGAGGCCATCGACCGCCTGCACACCACCGCGACCAGCCACGACCGCATCATCGTGGTGGAGGTCATGGGCAACAGCGCAGGCTGGCTGGCGCTCGGCGCGGGCCTGGCCGCGGGCGCCGACGTCATCCTCATCCCGGAGATCCCCTACGACCTGCACGTGGTGAAGGACTACCTGCTGGAGCGGCAGCGCCGCTTCGGCAAGCGCTTCTCCATCATCGTCGTGGCCGAGGGGGCGCTGACGCGCGAGCAGGCCGCCGCGGCCCGCCTGGCGCGCAAGAACGGGGCGCCGAAGGTCGCGGCCGCGCCCGAGGCGGACGACGGCCTGCACGGCCGTCGCCTGGTGCACGAGTCCCTGGCCACCAGCCTCGCGCGCCAGCTCCAGATGCTGACCGGGACCGATGCGCGCGTCACCGCGCTGGGCCACGTCCAGCGCGGCGGCGGGCCGACCCCGGCCGACCGCCTGCTCTGCACGCGCCTGGGCGTGAAGGCCGCCGACCTGTTGGCCGAAGGGGTCGTGAACGTGATGACGGCGGTGCGGGGGGTCGAGATCGAGCCGGTGCCGCTGGAATGGGTCGCCGGCCGCAAGCAGACCGTGCCGGCGGGCCACCCCTGGCTCCACGCGGCGCGCTCGGTGGGGACCTGCCTCGGCGTGCCGGACGCGGACCTGCTGCCCTGAGCCGCCTCAGCGGCGCCAGACGCCGCCGCGGCTCTCCAGCAGCTGGCGTTGGACCTGGACCGGCTCCTCGCCCTCGGCGGGGCGCAGGCGCGTGTAGCCGCCGCCGGGCTGCATGGCGCGGGCCGAAGCGTTGTCGGCGAGGTAGCCGCCGAGCACGTCGTCGCGCAGGTAGCGCTGCAGCGACGGGCTGGTCACCGGGAACAGCACCTCCACGCGCCGGTCGATGTTGCGGGTCATGAGGTCGGCGCTGCCCGCGTAGATCACCTCGTCGCCGCCGTTGCGGAAGTAGTAGATGCGGCTGTGCTCAAGGAAGCGGCCGACCACGCTGGTGACGCGGATGTTCTCGCTCAGTCCCGCGACGCCCGGTCGCAGGCTGCAGACGCCGCGCACGATCAGGTCGACCTGCACCCCCTGCTGCGAGGCCTCGTAGAGCAGGTGGATGATCTGGCGGTCCACCAGCGCGTTCATCTTCAGCACCAGCCGGGCCCTGGTCCCGGCGCGGGCGTGGGCGATCTCGCGCCGCAGCAGCCCGTCGAGCCGTTCGCGCATGTTGACCGGCGCTACGATCAGCCGGCGGTAGTCCTTCTGGGCCGAGTAGCCGGTGAGGTAGTTGAAGAGGTCGGTGGCGTCGGCGCCGATCTCCGGGTCGCAGGTGAACATCCCGAGATCCTCGTAGGCGCGGGCCGTCGCGTGGTTGTAGTTGCCGGTGCCCAGGTGGACGTAGCGCCGGATCTCGTCGCCCTCCTGCCGCACGACCAGCAGCACCTTGCAGTGCGTCTTGAGGCCCATCAGGCCGTAGGTCACGTGGACGCCCTCGTGCTCGAGCATGCGAGCCCAGCCGATGTTGCTGTCCTCGTCGAAGCGGGCCTTCAGCTCCACCAGCACCGCCACCTGCTTGTGGTAGTCGCGCCGGGCCCGCAGCAGGGCCCGCACCACCGGCGAATCGCGCCCCACGCGGTAGAGAGTCTGCTTGATGGCCAGGACCTGGGGGTCGCGGGCGGCCGCCTGCAGGAACTCCACCACGGGGTCGAAGGCGTCGTAGGGGTGGTGCAGCAGCAGGTCGCCCTGCCGGATGGCGGCGAAGACATCGCCCTCGCGCGTCTCCGGGCGCAGCGGCGCCGGCAGGCTGGGCGTGAAGGCGGGAAACTTCAGGTCGTAGCGGTCCACCTCGTGGACCTGCGCCAGCCCGGCCAGGCCGAGGGGGCGCGGCAGGACGTAGACGTCGCGCTCCACCAGCCCGAGGTTGCGCGTCAGGATGCCGCGGATCTCGGCCGGCATCTCCGGCGAGACGTCCAGGTGGACCGCGTCGCCGAACTGCCGCTCCTTGACGCTGGCGGCCATCGTCTCCAGCAGGTCGCTGGCCTCCAGCTCCTGGATCTCGAAATCCGCGTTGCGGATCACCCGGAAGGGGTGGGCCTCCAGCAGCTCCATGCCGTGGAAGAGCTCGCCCAGGTGGGCGGCGATCACCTGCTCGAGCCAGACGAAGTAGTGGTTGCGGGGTGCCGTCCCGTCGCGCTTCACGCCGCCCGACGACCGCTTGATCGGCACCAGCCGCGGCAGGGTGGCCGGCACCTTCACCCTGGCGAAGCGGACCTCGCCCTCGGTGTTGCGCACCAGGACGGCCATGTTCAGGCTGAGGTTCGAGATGTGGGGGAAGGGGTGGCCGGGATCGTGGGCCAGGGGCGTGAGCACCGGGAAGACGACCTGCTGGAAGTAGCGCTCGACCTGGCTGCGCTGCTTCTCGTTCAGCTCGGCGTGGTCGAGGACGTGGACGCCGGCCTCCCTCAGGGCCGGCAGCAGCTCCTCGTGGAGGCAGCGTGACGCCTCGGACATCAGCTGGAAGGCCCGCTTGCGGATGGCCGCGAGCTGGGCGGCGGGGGTCAGCCCGTCCAGGGACAACTCCACGACCCCGGACTGCTGCTGCATGCTCAGGCCGCCCGCGCGGACCATGAAGAACTCGTCGAGATTCGAGCCCAGGATGGCCAGGAACTTGACGCGCTCCAGCAGGGGATTGGACGGGTCGCGGGCCTCCTCCAGCACCCGCTGCTGGAACTCCAGGAGGCTCAATTCGCGGTTCAGGTACAGATCCCGGGCGGTCGCGAAACCGCCGGCCTCCTGCGTCATGTCCGGTCGCTCCGGGTTCGGGTGGGGCCGTCGGGGCGGTTTTGCAAGGGGTGGGCCAGTCGCGGAACCGCCGTCCCCGTGATTATCCTGTCCGTCTCCCCCGCCCCGAGGAGCCGTCATGCCGAGCCGATCCGCCGTTGCCGCCGCCGCCGCCTTCGCGGCCGCACTGGTCCTCTTCCCCGCGAGGAGCCCCGCCGTGAACGGAACCGTCCCTGCGCCCCGGTCCGAGACCGCCACCCTCGCCGGCGGCTGCTTCTGGTGCCTCGAAGCCGTGTTCCAGGAACTGGCGGGCGTGAGCCGCGTGGTCTCCGGCTACGCCGGCGGCGGTCCGGGGCCCGTGACCTACAAGGAAGTCTGCACCGGGACCACCGGCCACGCCGAGGTCGTGCAGGTGACCTTCGACCCGGCGGTCGTCTCCTACGCCGAACTGCTGGCCGTCTTCTTCACCATCCACGATCCCACGACCCCCGACCGCCAGGGCGCCGACGCGGGCCCGCAGTACCGCTCGGCGATCTTCGCCCACGACGAAGACCAACTGCGCACGGCGGAGCGGGTCAAGGGCGAGGTCGCGGCGGCCGGCCTCTACCCGCGCCCCCCCGTGACGCGCATCGGGCTGCTGGACGCCTTCATCCCCGCCGAGGTCGGCCACCAGGACTACTACGCCAACAACAAGTCGCAGCCCTACTGCCGCCTCGTCATCGACCCCAAGCTCGAGAAATTCCGCGAACAGTACCGCGAGCGCCTGAAACGCTGACTTCCGGACGGACCCGGAGGCACGGACCCGGGTCAGCCGAGGCGCTTGGCGAGCTGTGCAGGCAGTCCGGCGGCCAGGATCTTGGCCTGGGCCGCCGCGATGTCGTAGTCGACGCGTTGCAGGCGGACGCGGCCGGTGTCGGCGTCGTAGAGGGCGTAGGAGGCGCGCGGGTCGTGGTCGCGGGGCTGGCCGACGCTGCCGACGTTCACCAGCCAGCGCTCGCCGGCGGCGAGTGCGAACGATTCGCCCTGGCCCCTGGCCACGCCGCGGCCGTCGTCGCGCCAGCCGCCGGGCTGGTGGGAGTGGCCGATGAAGCAGACGCGCGGCGACTGGCGGGCGAAGCTCGCCGCGGCTTCCTGCGCGTCGTGCACGTAGCGCCAGGCGTCCGGATCGTGGAGGGAGGCGTGGACGTAGACGGCGTCCGGTTCCTCGTGCAGCAACGGCAAGCCGCCGAGCCAGGCGCGGCGCTCCTTGTCGAGTTGGAGGCGGGTCCAGGTCATCGCGTCGAAGGCCTGACGGTTGACGCCCAGCAGGACCCGGTCGTCGGCGGCCATCTCGTCGTGGTTACCGCGGATGCAGGGCAGGCAGGGCAGCCCGCGCACGAGGTCGACGCAGGCGACCGGATCGGCGTTGTAGCCGACGACGTCGCCGAGGCAGGCGAAGCGGCCGGCCCCTTCGCGTCTGGCGTCGGCCACGACGGCCGAGAGCGCCTCGAGGTTGGCGTGGATGTCGCTGAGGACCGCGATGATCATACGTGTTCCGTTCGCTGGGTCGGGGGGCGTGCCGGTTGCCTCGTTGCATGATACAACCGGGCTTCAGGTGCGCAACGACGGGACGGCGGCCGGGTCAGTGGCGCCCCCAGGTCTTCTCGCCGGCGCGCACCGCCACCGCCAACCGGTTGCCATGCGGGGGCAGGGGGCAGGTGGCGTACGGCGTGAAGGCGCAAGGCGGGTTGGTCGCCAGGTTGAAGTCCAGCACGACGGTCCCGTCGGGGCGCGGCGGGTCGGCCGACAGGAAGCGGCCGCCGCCGTAGGTCTCGTCGCCGCTGGTCGCGTCGACGAAGACGATGAACAGCTCCTCGCCCGGCCCGCCCGTCGGCGTGAGCCGGCACTCGCGGTCCTCCAGCTCGAACACCAGCGTGCCCGGGCTTGGCGATTCATCGAGGTTGCCCAGCACGTCGGGCACCATCACCCCGCGCGGCGGGTCGTGGGGCTCGAGCCGGGCCGTCACGCGCCAGCGCCCGCCCACCGGGTAGCGCTCGATGCCCGTGAACCCGCGCCGGACCTCGCTCTCGCGATCCTTCACGCGCAGAAAGCCGCGGCCGCCGCGCACGATGATCTGGAAGAGCAGCGAGCCCGAGCGCAGCACGGTCGGCGGGCCCGGGATGTCCGGCGCCATGGCGACGGACGCCACCGCGACGGTGTCGCCGTCGATGAGCCGATAGATGCGGGCGCCAGGGTCGAGGTCGGGGTCGGCCGCGAAGGCGTAGCCCGCCGCGCCCGCGGTGACGACGCCCAGGCGCGCCGGGGCCGACGCGGGTAGCCGCGCG
>DYDD01000187.1:0-4303 GCA_020718045.1 Fibrobacter sp.
GTGTCTGAACTGCCTAGCGCGGAAAACTGGCTATCCGGCGTGGGAACTTCAGGCTAGCCGGCCCCGGCGACCTGCATCAGCGGCGAACCGGCGGCGTCTTGCGGCGCTCCCGCCTCCCGCCGCCATCCCGGATAGTGCTCGTCCATCAGCTCCCCGCAGATCTCCTCGAACGTCGCGTGCTCCGCTTCCGTCCAGCGGTCGGTCTGCGAAGAGATCGGCCCCGCGTTGGATGTCGGCAGGGGCCTGCCGCCCGGCGGCAGGCCGAGGACGGCCAGCAGCGCGGCCCGCGTCGCCGCCGAGGCGACCAGGTCCTCGAGGCGGAAGGTGTGCGTGGCGACGCGGTCGAGGTTGCGGTTGGCGTGGACCCAGAACCGGCACGACTTCGCGAAGGCGTCGCCGGGGAAGACCGGCTTCACGCGGTTCCAGGGGCCTTCCTTCACGTACCAGCCGCGGTTGAGGCCCGACTGGACGACGCGGCGGCCGTCGCGGATCAGGCGGACGACCGCGCCGGCGTCGATGGCTGCGGGCAGCAGGGAGAAGTGCGGGGCGCACTCGATCTCGTGCGTGAAACCCGCGGCGATCTCCCGCACGTCATCGACCCGGCCGGCCGCGATCATCGGCAGCAGATAGTGCCAGAGCGATTCGTGGCGGGCGCTCAGCGCGCCGCCGTCGAGGTCGGTCCGCCCGTCGAGCCAGTGCGCGACCGACTGGGTGCCGCAGCGGCCTGAGCCGGTGATCAGCCCGCGCAGGCGGCGGGTCTTGGGGCGGGCCTGCAGGACGACCGGCCGCTTCACCAGACGGCGAAGCGGGTGGGCGTGGTGCACCGACACGGTCACGTCCGCCCAGGCCGGCAGGTCGACGACATCCAGGACATCGAGCCCCGCCGGGAAGCGCAGGGTGCGCGTCGCCAGCCCCGGGGCCGCGACGCTGACCAGCCGTTCGCGTTCCCACTGCGGGTCTGCCTTGAACAGCCGCAGGCCGCCGTTGCGCGTGATGATGTCGTAGCCCTCGTTCATGCTCCCACCGCTTCCATCAGGCTCTCGACCTCGGCCCGCGCCGCCGTCGATGGGACGTCGCGGCGGCCCACGACGCGGGCCGGGTAGCCGGCCAGGATCGAGAATGGAGGGTAGGCCTTCTTCGCCACCACGCTGCGCGCGGCCACGACGCAGCCCTCGGGCAGCTCGACGCCCGGCATCACGAAGACGTCGGCGCCCAGCCAGCAGCCGCGCCCGATCGTCACCGGTTCGTAGTCGTAACCCTGGTCCTGGATCGCCTTGCGCAGGTCGGCGAAACGGTGGTTGACCGTCCAGATCTTCACGCCGGGGCCGAGGATCGCGTCGTCGCCCAGGCGCAGGCCGCCGCTGGCCTGCAGGAAGCAACCGACGCCGATCTCGACGCGGTCGCCGCAGCGGATCTTGTGCACGCCGCGGTAGCGGACGCCCTCGTGGATGATGATGCCCCGGCCGGCGGCGAGGAAGCGCTGCGGCACGTGTCGGTTGCGCCAGACGAAACCGAGGGTGCCGGGGGTGCGCATCCAGACGGCGTTGAGCAGGTTGAAGCGGCCGATGTCGTCGCGCCAATCCCAGCGCAACCGCTTGAAGGCTTCGAACACGCCGGTCCTCCCGGGTCTGGAAGTGTCGCCGGGAGAACAGGGCGCGGTCCTCTGGGTTGTCCGTAAGGGTGCTGGACCGTGCCCATGTCTCCACAGCGTGAGGTGTGGTGCCGGGCCGGGGTGGGGGTCGGGCTTGGTGGTCCTCGGGGGGGCCGCTGCCTGGACCCGGAGCTACCGACGGCTCAGCTCACGGGAACATGATAGAGGGGACGTGTGAGGGGGGGATGACGGAGGCGTGAAAACTCGGTGAAACCCCGCGTTCAGCCGCGGCGGCGCTCGCGACCGCGCAGCGCCTTCTCCAGGGCCACGGCGGGACCCCAATGGCCGCGGCGGCGCAGCCAGGCGGCCAGGCGGCGCGGCTCGAAGGAGCGGGCCGCGGTGAAGATGAGGAAGCCCAGGGTGACGGCGCGCACGCCCATCCAGGCGGCGTCGCTCCAGGGCGCGCCGGCGGCCACGACCACCGCGGCGATGACCAGCAGCGGCAGCCAGAACGCGGGGCGCGACAGGTCGCGCAGGCCGCTGAGCGCGGCCTGGCGGCGCGTCGGGGGCGGGGCTTCGGGGTCGCGCAGGCCCTCGAGCCGGCGGGACATGAGTTCCTGGAAGCGGCGCGGCAGCGAACGGCGGCGCCAGGTGACCAGGGTGGCGGCGCCGGCGACGGCGCCCCACAGCACGATCCACCCGGCGATGACCGCGCCCAGCGCCGGCGCGCCCACGTGCCAGTGGCGCGCGACCCAGCCGGTCAGCGCGTCGTAGGCGCGCAGCAGGTGCTCGCCCACCAGCAGCCACTGCAGCACGATGCCCTGCGACGCGGCCCAGGCGCCCACCAGCCAGCCGCCGAGGCCCACGCCCAGCGCGTTCCAGCCCAGGGCCGTGACCGCGCCGCCGTAAAGCAGCCCCTGCATCGAGATCGCGAGCATCGGCCGCAGGCGGCTGCCCGCCGGCGACAGCGCCTTGAGCCCCGCGGCGATCAGCGGCACCCAGACCACGCGCCCGCGACGGCCCAGGCCGGAGCCGGCCAGTGTCATCACCGAGGACTGCAGGCTGGACATCAACAGGCCGCGCAGCGGGATCTTCATGCCGTGCAGCGCAGAGCCCAGGCTCATCTCCAGGCCGCCCGCGCCGGCGCCGAAGCCGCCGACGCGCATCCAGTCGCGGTGCTCGCGGCAGGCGCTGCGCAGCTCCTCCCAGGCGCCGGGATCCCCGGCGTCGATCACGAGGTCGAAGCGGCGGCCCAGGCGCTGCTTGACGGCGTCGAGCACGTCGGTGCGCACGGAGATCACCACGACCTCGGGTTCGGCCGCCGCCAGGTCGGGCCACAGGGCCAGGTGGCCCTCGCCGCGGGCCTCGAGCAGGCCGAACTCGTCGAGCACGACCAGGGGACGGGGCGCTTCGTCGCGCAGACCCGTCGCCCAGACGCGGGCGGCGTTCAGGGTGTCGGCGCAGAAGACGTAGGCGGGGCGCCCGGGGCCGGAGCGCTCGGCGAAGGGCATGACGCGCCCGTCGGCGACCCATTCCAGCTCGTAGGCCGCGGCGCCGAGCAGGGGGTTGACGCGGCGCACGGCGCGGGCCAGGAAGCCGTCCGGGGCGAGGCCCTGCGCGCGCGACCAGGCGGCGAGCGTGGCCAGCAGGGTGGTCTTGCCCGAGCCGACGGGACCGGTGACGGCGATCAGCAGCATGCCCGTCCCGTCGTCATTCGTACTGCCGGGGCACGGCGCAGACGAAGACGAAGGGTTCGTCGCCCGCGTTGCGGAACTGGTGCGTCTCGTGCGGGGAGACGAAGGCGAAGTCGCCGGGCGCCAGCGGGTGGACCGCGCCGGCGGCGGCGCGCAGCTCGCCGCGGCCGCTGATGACGTAGTTCAGGTGTTCCGATGGGTAGCTGTGGCAGGGCGTGTGGCCGCCCTGCTCCACGGTGAACACGCGCAGCGAGAAGTTGGGCACGCCGTCGGCGGAGCCCATGACGAGCTGCTTGGTGGCGCCGAGCACGCCGTCCATCATCACGATCTCGCGCGGCACGTCGGCTAGCTTCTTGATCTTCAAGGGCGGGCTCCCGGGTTCGGGGATCTGCGGGACAGGGGGGAATCTAACGCCGCGGGGGGCATCTGTCACCCGCCCGCCGCGATCCGGGCTGGCGGCGGCGGGGATGACGGGGTAGTGTCGATCCGGCCTGCAACCGCGACGAACGAGGTGATCCGCCGCATGCGTCCCCTGGTCTGGTTCCGCAGCGACCTGCGGATCGCCGACAATTCCGCCCTGCACACCGCCTGCGCCGCCGCCGAGGGGCCCGTCGCCGCCCTGTTCCTGGTCTGCGCCGACCAGTGGCGCGGGCACGACTGGGGCCGGCCTCGCGTGGACTTCCTGCAGCGGTCGGTGGCGTCGTTGGGCGAGGATCTGGCGGCGCTGGATATTCCGCTGCTGGTGCGACCGGTGGGCAGCTTCGGCGCGGCGCCCGCGGCCGTGGTCGCCGCCGCGCGGGACGCGGGCTGCGACGCGGTCTTCTGCAACGCGGAGCCCGAGTGGAACGAGCTGCAGCGCGACCGCGCCGTCGCGCAGGCCTGCGCCGACGCCGGCCTGGCCTGGCACCTCCACGACGACCAGACCGTGCTGCCGCCGACGTCGCTCGCCACCCGCCAGGGCGGGACCTACACGGTGTACACTCCCTACTGGAACAACTGGCGCCTCGGCCTGCTGCGC
>DYDD01000187.1:4334-5941 GCA_020718045.1 Fibrobacter sp.
CCCGACGCCCGTCGCGCGCCGTGGAACCCGAGCCGGGACCGTCGGACTGGGGTGCCTTCGACGGTCCTGCCGTGCCGTCGTCGCGCTGGCCCGCGGGGGAGCGCGCAGCCCGGCGCCGCCTGGACGAGTTCGTTTCCGGGCCGATCAACCTCTACCACGAGCGGCGCAACCAGGCCGAACTCGCCGGAAGCACCAGCGAGCTCTCGCCGTACCTGGCCGTCGGCGCGGTCTCGGCGCGGCAGTGCCTGTCCGCGGTCCTGGAACGCAACGGCGGCCTCCTGGACACGCTCGGCGTGGGGCCGGCGGTCTGGGTGAAGGAACTGGTCTGGCGCGAGTTCTACCGGCACGTGATGACGGGCTACCCGCGGGTGGCCCGCGGGCGCGCGTTCAGGCGTGGGACCGAGCGGCTGGCGTGGCGCTGCGACGACGACGAGCTGGCGGCCTGGCAGCAGGGACGCACCGGGTACTCCTACGTCGACGCGGGCCTGCGGCAGCTCGCGGCCGAGGGCTGGATGCACAACCGGCTGCGCATAATCACGGCGATGTTCCTGACCAAGCACCTGCTGCACGACTGGCGCGAGGGCGAGCGGTGGTTCGCGCGGTCGCTGATCGACGTCGATCTGGCCAGCAACAACGGCGGCTGGCAGTGGTGCGCCTCGACGGGCACCGACGCCTCGCCCTACTTCCGGGTCTTCAACCCGGCGACCCAGGGGCGCCGCCACGACCCCGACGGCGCGTACGTGCGCCGCTGGGTGCCGGAGCTGGCGGGCCTGGGCGCGCGCGAGATCCACGACCCGCCGCCCGCCGTCCGCCGTCGCTGCGGCTACCCGGATCCGATCGTGGATCACGCCGTGGCCCGTCACCGCGTGATGGCGGCGTTCCGCGGGCTGATGTGAGATGAAGGGAACGGCCATGGAAAAGCGCGAGATGGACGAGGCCGCCCGCGAGAAGCAGGACGCCGCCGGCAAATCGGTGGTCGCGGCGGTGGCGCTCACCGGCCTGAAGCTCGCCGTCGGCCTGATGACCGGCAGCCTCGGCATCCTCGCCGAAGCCCTGCACTCGGCCCTGGACCTCGTGGCCGCGGTGGTGACCTACTTCGCGGTGCGCGTGTCGGACCGGCCCGCCGACCGCGAGCACCACTACGGGCACGGCAAGGTCGAGAACCTCTCCGCCCTGTTCGAGACCCTGCTGCTGATGGGCACCTGCGTGTGGATCGTCCACGAGGCCGTGCAGCGCCTGTTCTACAGGAAGGTGGAGATCGAGGCCTCCTGGTGGGCCTTCGGCGTGATCCTGTTCTCGATCGTCGTGGACGTGAACCGCTCGCGCATGCTGCAGCGGACGGCCCGCAAGCACGGCAGCCAGGCGCTCGAGGCCGACGCGCTGCACTTCGCGACCGACGTCTGGAGCTCGACCGTGGTGCTCGTCGGCCTGGGCCTGGTGTGGCTCGGCGGACGGATGGGCCCCGCGTGGGGCTGGCTGGCGCAGGCCGACGCGGCGGCGGCGCTGGGCGTGGCGATCATCGTGGTCGGGGTCAGCGTGCGGCTGGGCCGCCGCGCCGTGGCGGCTCTGCTGGACGAGGCGCCGCCGGGGTTGACGGCCGCGGTCGC
>DYDD01000188.1 GCA_020718045.1 Fibrobacter sp.
CCGGCAGCGCCGCCAGCAGGTGGTCGGCGCGCGCGCCGGGGAAGCCGAGGCTCAGGGTGTTGGGCAGGCGCTCGGCCCGCCGGGCGTGGACCACGGCGTCGGGGCAGCCGGCGCAGAGGGCGGCTTCGAGGTGGTCGCGCAGCCCGGTCAGGCGCGGCAGTTCCTCGCCCAGCTCCGCGGCCGCGATCCGCGCCGCCTCGCCCAGGCCCGCGATCAGCATGACGCTCTCGGTGCCCGGGCGGCGGCCCGACTCGTGGCCGGCGCCGTGGCTCAGGTTCTCGATCGCCGTGCCGCCGCGCACGTAGAGCGCGCCGACGCCCTTCGGACCGTACAGCTTGTGCCCGGCGAGGGACAGCAGGTCGACGTCCAGCTCGCCGACCCGCACCGCGACCTTGCCGGCGGACTGGGCGGCGTCGGTGTGCATCAGGGCACCGGCCGCGCGGGCGATCCCGGCGATCTCCGCGATCGGCTGCAGCGTGCCCACCTCGTTGTTGGCGTGCATGACCGAGACCAGGACGGTGTCCGGGCGTACGGCGCGCGCCACGTCCGCGGGATCGACCCGACCGTCGCGGTCCACGGGGACCGTCGTCGTCTCCCAGCCCCGCGCCGCGAGCCAGGCCGCCGGTCCCCGCACGGCGGGATGCTCCACCGCCGAGATCACCAGGTGCCGTCCGCGGTCGGCGCGCGCCCAGGCCGCGCCCTTGATGGCGTGGTTGTTCGCTTCGGTGCCGCCGCTGGTGAACACGATCTCGGCGGGGGAACAGCCGAGCAGCCCCGCCACCATGGCACGCGCCAGGTCGAGGGCCGCGCGGGCTTCGCGCCCGTAGGCGTGACCGCTGCTGGGGTTGCCGAACAGATCCGTGGCGTCGCGCATGGCCGCCGCGACGCGCGGGTCCAGCGGCGTGGTGGCGTTGACGTCCAGGTAGATGGGCCGCTCCGAGGTCACGACGAGCCCTTCGGCTTCGCCGGCGGCTTCTTCCCGCCGGCCGCGCGCGCTGGCGCGGTCCCGGGCCGGCGCGAGCCCAGCGGCGGCGGCGCACCGGTCAGCTTGGTCCTCGTCAGCTTGGCGAAGGGGGCCAGGGCCTCGGCGGTCCAGTTCTTCACGATGGTGCGGCGCAGCTTCACCGCCTCGTTCTCGCGGCCGTGGATCATGCGGGCGCACTCGTAGGGGCGCACCCCGTAGATCGTGCATTTGCCGTGGTCGAAGAAGATGCAGCGCCCGGGATCGGCCAGCTCCGGCAGGGTCCAGACGCCGCCCGGCTTCTTGTGGTCCCGCAGCTTGTGCGGCATCACCCCGTGGCGCGGCGAGCCGTCGGTCGTGTGCGTGACGCCCACGGCCAGGTACCGACGGAAGGTCTCCTCGACCGTCAGCCCCAGGTGCTTGGCCAGCCGGGGCACCTCGGCGGGCTGGAACCACCCCGGCGAGTTGAGGCAGGCGGCCCGGCAGTCCGCGCACTCGCAGCTGCTGACCTTGAAGACGGGCTTCTTCGGTGTCGGGGGGCGGACGGCCATGGGATCCTCCGGGACTCGGGTATCCGGCGATGTTAACGGAACCGCGGCGCGATGCAAGCGGCGGCCGCGCATTGCCCGGGAATGGGCCCTGTGCTATATCTTCCAGGAGTTTCGAAGATCGACGACCGCCCGGCCCCGCGGGCCGGGTGCCTCTTCGCCCGCGAGGAGTGCGCATGCCCGACGTCCACCCCTACCAGCTCCGGCACCACGTCCGCATCGTGACCGCCGCCAGCCTCTACGACGGCCACGACGCCGCCATCAACATCATGCGGCGCCTGCTGCAGGCGGGCGGGGCCGAGGTGATCCACCTCGGGCACAACCGCTCGGTGCACGAGATCGTGGACTGTGCGATCCAGGAGGACGCCCAGGGCGTGGCGATCACCTCCTACCAGGGCGGCCACCTCGAGTTCTTCAAGTACATGCACGACCTGCTGCGCGAGCGCGGCGCGGCGACGCGCATCTACGGCGGCGGCGGCGGCACCATCCTGCCGGACGAGATCGCCGAGCTGCACGCCCACGGCATCGCCCGCATCTTCTCGCCCGACGACGGCCGGGCCCTGGGCCTGCAGGGCATGATCGACGAGGTCCTGCGGGGCTGCGACTTCCCCGCGACGGAGCAGGCCGACGCCGCGCTGGTCGCCGGGATCGAGGCCCGCGACCCGCAGGCGATCGCGCGCGCGATCACGCTGGCCGAGAACCTGCCGGAGGCCTACGCCGGCATCGCGCCGCGGATCGCGGCGCTGGCCGGAACACGCCGCGCGCCCGTGCTGGGGGTCACCGGCACCGGAGGGTCCGGCAAGTCGTCGCTGGTGGACGAGCTGGTGCGCCGCTTCCTGCACGAGTTCCGCGGCCGGACCGTGGCGGTGGTCAGCGTCGACCCGAGCAAGCGCAAGTCGGGCGGCGCGCTGCTGGGCGACCGCATCCGCATGAACGCCATCGGCGATGCGCGCGCCTACATGCGCTCGCTGGCCACGCGTCAGGCCAACCTCGCGCTCAGCGGCCACGTGCGCGACGCCATCGCCGTCTGCCGCGCGGCCGGCTTCGACCTGGTGATCGTGGAGACCTCGGGCATCGGCCAGAGCGACACCGAGATCGTCGAGCACTCGGACGTGTCGCTGTACGTGATGACCGCCGAGTACGGCGCCGCGTCCCAGCTTGAGAAGATCGACATGCTCGACTTCGCCGATGTCATCGCCCTGAACAAGTACGACCACCGCGGCTCGCAGGACGCCCTGCGTGACGTGCGCAAGCAATACGCCCGCAACCACGGCCTCTTTGAGGCCGCGCCCGGCGACCTGCCGGTCTTCGCCACCATCGCCAGCCAGTTCCACGACCCGGGCCTGAACGCCCTGTACGGCCACCTCATGCGCGTGATCGGCGCGAAGACCGGCGCGGACTTCCCCACGACCGTGGGCGGCGACCCGGTCACCACCGAGCGCAACTTCGTGATCCCGCCGGCGCGCACCCGCTACCTGTCGGAGATCGTGGAGGCCAGCCGCCGCCACGACGCCTTCGTGGCCGAGCAGGGCGGCCTGGCGCGGCGGCTCTATCGCCTCCACGGCGCGCTCTGCGAGCTGCGCGGCGCGGCGCCCGACCCCGCCGACGTGCTGCCCGCCCCGGAGCCCCGCCCGGGCGACCCCGCCAGCTGCGCGGAGCTGCTGGCGGGCTACGGCGTGCTGCTGCGGCGGTTGGACGTAGGCTGCGCGGACCTGCTGCGCGGTTGGCCCGCGATGCGCGAACGCTACGCGCGGGACACCTACCGCTTCGAGGTGCGCGGCAAGGCGGTCGAACAGCCCCTGGTCTCGCTCTCGCCCAGCGGGTCGCGGATCCCCCGGGTCGCGCTGCCGCGCTGGGACGACTGGGGCGAGGTGCTGCGCTGGCTGCTGACCGAGAACGCGCCCGGCGAGTTCCCCTACGCCGCGGGCGTCTTCCCGCTGAAGCGCGAGGGGGAGGACCCCACGCGCATGTTCGCCGGCGAGGGCGGTCCCGAGCGCACCAACCGCCGCTTCCACTACGTCTCGTTGGGCCTGCCGGCGAAAAGGCTCTCGACCGCCTTCGACTCGGTCACGCTCTACGGCGAGGACCCCGACCGCCGCCCCGACATCTTCGGCAAGATCGGCAACTCGGGCGTCAGCGTCGCCACCCTCGACGACGCGGTGAAGCTCTACAGCGGTTTCGACCTGACCGACCCACGCACGAGCGTCTCGATGACCATCAACGGCCCCGCGCCGGTGATGCTGGCCTTCTTCATGAACGCGGCCGTGGACCAGCAGTGCGAGAAGTGGCTGCGCGCGCAGGGGCTGGCCGACGAGGTCGCGGCGCGGATCGGGCGCGAGTACGCCGACCTGGGCCTGCCGCGCCCCGCCTACCGCGGCCCGCTGCCTCCCGGCCACGACGGCCTGGGCCTGCTGCTGCTGGGATCCGGCGGCGACCACGTGCTGGAGCCCGAGGTCTACGCGCGCATCCGCCGCGAGACCCTGGCGGGCGTGCGCGGCACCGTGCAGGCCGACATCCTCAAGGAGGACCAGGCCCAGAACACCTGCATCTTCTCCACGGAGTTCGCGCTGCGCATGATGGGCGACATGCAGCAGGCCTTCATCGACCGCGGCGTGCGCAACTTCTACTCGGTGTCGATCAGCGGCTACCACATCGCCGAGGCGGGAGCGAACCCGATCACCCAGCTGGCGCTGACGCTCGCCAACGGCTTCACCTACGTCGAGTACTACCTGTCGCGCGGCATGCGCATCGACGACTTCGCTCCCAACCTGTCGTTCTTCTTCAGCAACGGCATGGACCCCGAGTACGCCGTGATGGGCCGCGTCGCCCGGCGCCTCTGGGCCAAGGCCCTGCGCAACCTCTACGGCGCCAACGAGCGCTCGCAGAAGCTCAAGTACCACATCCAGACCTCGGGGCGCTCGCTGCACGCGCAGGAGATCGGCTTCAACGACATCCGCACCACGCTGCAGGCCCTCTACGCCGTCTACGACAACTGCAACAGCCTGCACACCAACGCCTACGACGAAGCGATCACCACCCCGACCGAGGAGTCGGTGCGCCGCGCGATGGCCATCCAGCTGATCATCAACCAGGAGCTGGGCCTGGCCCGCAACGAGAACCCCCTGCAGGGAGCGTTCGTCGTCGACGAGCTGACCGACCTGGTGGAGGAAGCGGTGCTGGCGGAATTCGAACGCCTCAGCGAGCGCGGCGGCGTCCTGGGCGCGATGGAGCGCATGTACCAGCGCACCCGCATCCAGGAGGAGTCCCTGCTCTACGAGTCGCGCAAGCACAGCGGGGAGCTGCCCATCGTGGGGGTGAACACCTACCTCGACCCCAACGGCTCGCCGACGGTGATCCCCGGCGAGGTGATCCGCTCGACGCCGCAGGAGAAGGAGGACGCCATCGCCTCGCTGGCGGACTTCCGCCGCCGCAACGCGGGGCGCGCCCCGGCGTCCCTGGAAGCGCTGCAGCGCACCGCGGTCGCGCACGGGAACATCTTCGAGGCGCTGCTCGAGGCGTCGCGGGCGTGTTCGCTCGGGCAGTTGAGTGCGGCGCTCTACGAGGTGGGCGGGCAGTACCGGCGCAACATGTGACGTGTGCCGTCGCGGGCGCGTCCGGCCGTTCAGGCGCCGCCCGCGCCCCGGATCCCGGCCCGCTCGTGGACGGCGTCCAGCATTCCGATCAGCCGCGCGTCCGTGCCCGGACCGGCGGCCGCCGCCAGCGCGGCGTCCGCCCCGGCGATCAGCGCTCCCAATGCCGCCGCGACCTGCACGCCCTTCGGCGTCGGCGCCAGGTGCAGGGCCCGCTGATCGTCCCCCCGCCGCGACCGCGTGAGCAACCCCTTCGCCGACAGCCCCCGGATCAGCCGCGTGACATCCCCGGGATGGACCCCGAGCCGCCGGGCCGCATCCGACGGCCGGCTCGCGTCACCGTCGCACACCAGTTTCAGCACCCAGAATTGGCTGAGCGTCAACGGCGCCCCGGCCAGCGCCCGCTGGTGGTGCAGTTGGACCGCGTGCGCGGCCTTCAACAACTGGAAGGAGAGGCTGGTCTCCAGGGTAAGGCGCTCCTGTTCCATGCACCCAGCATACATGAGATAAGTCAATAATTGCAACATCAATTATTGCCTTAGCAATATTATGCCAGTCTCCACGGCCAGCCGACCTCGCTCCGCGAGCCGGGCGATTCAACGGAGCCGCAAAATTTGGCGTATCCTGCAGATCGTTTGATCAAGGATCTGCGTTTCTGTGATACAATCAACGCTCCACGATGCGCCACGACGAGGCGTCTTGCGGCCCGATCGCCCGTGCCGTATACGGGCAGCGTCACCTTAGACTGAAGTTCCTAGGCCACTGATGAGGCATCCCTTTGTGGTGTAGCTGGTTA
>DYDD01000189.1 GCA_020718045.1 Fibrobacter sp.
GCAGGTCGGTGTCGGCCGATACCACGACGTAGCCGACGGGCTCGAATCCGAACACGTGGGCCACGACGCGGCCGCCGGCGTAGATCTCCTGCCGCCAGGCGATCGCTTGGTCGTCGGTCGCGGCCGGGACGAGACGGGATTCGGCGACCAAGTGCGCTGCGGCGGCGTCGACCGGCGCGGCGGCGGCGGGAAGGGCGATCGACATCACCGCCGCCAGCGCCGCGATGGCGATCAGCGAAGTCCCGGTTGCCCAGCGGAGCGCGCGCGACGAGCCGTCACGGAATCCCATCACCGAAACCCCCATTCCCGCCTGGATCCTGCCGTCGACCTTCATACGAGTGTCACATGCCGGAAACAACGGCGTCAACCCCACCGGGGTCGGCGGTCCCGCGGTGGTCTGCCTTTCAGGGGAGCACACGCAAGGTCATGCAGCAGAAGCGGTAACCGGGGCGCTTGCACACGGCGTCGCGCCCGCTCTAGAATCGGATCACGGCGTCAGTCGCCGCGCCCCGATCCGGGAGGTATCGCTGCCCCATCCTCGACCCCGCCGCGGAGGTGTCATCGTCATGCGTCACACCGTCTGTCTGGCCTGTGCCCTGCTCTCGTCGGTCGCGATCGCGACGGCCGTCCCGGCGATCTGCGCCGCCGCCAAGCCGCTGCCGACGCCGTTCGTCGCGCCCGTAAACCCGGCGCCGCCCGACCCCGCCCACCACGCGCTGGTCGCCGCGCTGGCTGAGGCTAAAGCCGCCGGCGATGCGGCGGCGGTGCTCGGCATCGAGGCCCGGCTGGGGGCGAAACCCGCCATGGCGCAACCGCCGCACGGCGCCCCGGTGCGCCTGACGAGGTTCGACGGCCGCGACGGCGTCGCGGGCGGCGAGAAGTGGGGCGGCGACGTCCTGGTGACGGGATTGTTCGGTCCCGCGGCGAATCCCAGTCTGGTCTCCCGAGGCGACGGCACGCTTTACGCCGCCTGTGAGATCCAAGGTCCCTATCAGATCGTCGTCTTCCGTTCCCGCGACCACGGCGCTAGCTGGGAAGCCGCCCTCGGGCTCTCAGGGGAGGTCACGATCTCGGATCCCTGTCTGCTCATGGGTGAGGGCACGGTCGACCGGCTCGTGCTGGCGTACGTGTACGCCTCCGGCACGGTCGACTCCAGCATCCAGGTCTACACCGAGGATTTCGACACCGGGGCCTGGTCCGTCGCCACCGCGCTCGCCAATCCCTACCTCGCGCTCGCGGAGCCGCGGCTGTGCGCGGACTGTCCCGAGTACGGCTACTGGTATCCCTATCTGGTCTGCCGCGCGCAAGCGGTCGATCGGCATCGCCTGCGGTTCACCCGCTCGCTCGACTACGGCGCTTCGTGGGTCGCCCCGACGACCCTCGACACGGAACTCGACGCCGCGGACCTCGCCGACCTCGACTTCGGCGGCACCGTACTGACGGTCGTCTACTCGAGCACCGGCGCCGATGCCGACGTCCACGCGCGCCAGAGCCGGGATTTCGGTGGCGTCTGGGAGCCCGGCATCCAGCTGACCGGCGCCGGGTCGGACGAGATCGAGCCGCGGGTCGCCGCGACGGCCTCGGGAGACGTGATCCTCGTCGCCTTCGCGCGCGAGTACGGCGCCGGCAACCACGACATCGACGCGCTCTGGAGCAGCGACCAGGGCGGGACCTGGAGCGGCGCCTTCCTGCCCTACGACGCGACCGACGAGCGGAGTCCGGCTCTCGCCGCCTCGCCCGTCGACGACCGCCTCTACGCGGCCTATCGGCGCGGCGGCAGGATCGTCTACACCGCCGCCGACCAACCGTACTCCTGGGAGTGGTCTCCCGCCCTGCGCGTCGACGACCGCGGCGCGGCCGCCGACGCCCGGCCGGCCCTGGCCACGCGCCCGCAGCCCTGCGCCTGCGCGCCGGACCTGAACTGCGACGGCCTGGTGGACTTCAACGATCTGGCGCCGTTCGAGATGGCGATGAACGATCCGTACGGGTACGACGCGGCCTATCCCGACTGCGACCGCGAGCGCGCCGACTTGGACTGCGACGGCGACATCGACGTCGTCGACTACGAGGCCTGCGTGTGCCTGCTGACCGGCGGCCAGGACTGCTGCCCCGACGCCGCGGACGACGCCGCGGTCGCGTGGCACGACGGCCGGCCGCCGACGTACGGCGTCTGGTTCGATTCCGTCCGCCTGGCGCTGCCGCCGCCCGTCGACGACCTGCTGATCTGCGCCGACGCGTTCGCCGAACAGACCCGGCGGCTGTCCGACTACCGACGGTCGCGGGGATTGACGGTCGCGGTCGTCGAGCTCTCCGACATCGCCGAGGGGACGCCGACGGCCGCCGCTATCGACGCCTGGCTCGAGTCCTACTGGGACGCGAACCCGCGGCTGCGCTTCGTGACCCTGATCGGCGGCGTCGAGCAGCTGCCCGCCTTCCCGCTGGTCTACCCGGAGACCGGGGAGCCGTTCTTCAGCGACCTGCGCTACGCCTGCCGCGACGCGACCTACCCCGCCGACTACCTGCCGCAGCTCGCGGTAGGCCGCCTGCCGGTGGCCACCTCGACGCAACTCGACGCGGTGATCGACAAGATCGAGCGCTTCGAGGCCGGCTACGGCGGGGGAGGCCGGGTGCTCTTCTTCGGCAACCAGCCGGAGATGAGCTACGTGGCCGCGCGCGACTCCGCGCTGGCGGCGTCGCTCGGCTACGCCGTGACGACGCTCTACTCGCCGACCGAGTCCGCCCTGATGGCGGCGTTCAACGCGCCCGACCCGACGCTGACGTTCTACTACGGGCACGGCAGCGCCTCGGCCAACTGGCCGCTGCACACCGGCAACCTCGACCTGCTGACCAACCACGACCGGCCTTGGCTGTACTTCTCCGGCGGCTGCAGCTTCAACGACGACACGCTCGGCTTCCCGCCGCTGGGCCACACGCTGCTGTTCAACCCCGGCGGCCCCGCGGCGGACGCGGGCGCGGCCGTGGCCGGCGGTTACGGGTACGCCTACGAGTACGCCGCCGGACTGCTGTTCCAGTCGCGCGTGCAGCAGACGTACGGCGAGCTGACGGCCGCGGCGCTGGCTCACCTGCGCGCCGCCGCGGCGGCGGCCGGCCAGGACGTCGGGCCGGACTCCTCGACGCGCTGGTTCGCCGAACGGCTGCGGTTCATCGGGGATCCGGCGCTGCGGGTGGACGGCGACATGACCGCCGCGCCGCCGCCGCCGTCGCCGACGACGACGATGATGCGAGGGGTCCACCCCAACCCCTTCAACGCCGCGGCGACCGTCGACTTCACGTTGCCGGCCGACAGCGGCGTGCGGCTGGCGGTGTATGCGGCGACGGGCCGGCGCGTCGCGGTGCTCGTGGACGGGTACCTGGCGGAGGGAGACCACGAGGCGGTCTGGCACGGTCGCGATCAGCGGGGGCGGAACTGTCCGTCCGCGGTCTACTTCCTCAGGCTTGAGGCCGCGGGCAGGACGGAGGCGAGGCGGATCGTGCTGGTGAAGTAGATCGCGCCTCTTCCAGGCTTTCTCAGTCCGGCCGCCATGCCCAGGGAAGTTTGGCGGCCGTTTTCTTAGGCAGGGGTCAAGGCCAGACCGGAGCCGGGTGCCGTTTCTAGAGTTGGGCAACAGCCCGCATCTCAGGTTGGTATTCCGCTCGCGCAGACACAAGTCTATCAGCAGCAAGGAGATGGGTAGGGACAATCTCGTGGCCAGAACCCAAGGGGAACCGGGTAACAGAATTTTTCCATTTATTCGCCGGCTTCGTCAATGTTGCGGGATGACGGAGGGGGTCCGGGGAGATACGTCATACGATTGCGAGCAACATTCGTCAGCACTGTTTGGAACCCAAGTGCGTCACGCATCTACCCCCCGCATCCTTGGCCGGGACTTCCCTTCGAGGGTGTCCTACGGGCGAGGGCCATCCGGGGAGGTTCCGGACTTCTTCTTCTCCAAACCCATCCGCTCGATCCGTTCCGTCACCTCACGGCCACGATTCACGGCAATGCGGAAGCTCGGGCTGCCGGATTCGACCCTACATACCCGACGCCCGCCGCGACCGGGCGATCGCCGCCGTCGCCTAGGGCGCCGCAGATCGTGCAACCGGAGGCGTCGAGCACGGGTGAGCGGATGTGGACTCTCCCGGCGGCGAGTTGTGCTAGAATGCACGTCTCGCCCTGGTGCCGTTCCGTGACGGGTGGTGCTGCCTGACTTTCCTTGCGCTGGTCGGCCATGGACCGTCCCGCATGCTGTTCCGTCACGAACAGCGTTGTGCCATCGCAGGGAATGGAGTCAGATACCATGATATCATGCTCCCCGAAGCGGCACGAGCGTCTCCGCAGCTACCGGACTCGCGCCACTGGTCGCCTGGAGTACTTCATCCTGTTCAAACTGGAGGGGGTTTCAATATGCGTATCTTCACGATCGTGCTCATGCTCGTGATGTCCACTGCCGTCTTGGCGCAGGATTGTCTCCTCGGCAACACGCAGAACGTCGTCAGCTTCGAGGCGGGCTGGCTCGCTGAAGGCGTCGCGTACGCGCAGTTGACCGATCCTGTCACGGCCTGTGCCTGCGATCATGGCTTCGCCGTCGACGAAGTCCGCATCTCCCTGGTGCTGGACACTGGAGCGACCGTGCGTCTGATCGCCCAGTTGCTCAAGGTCAACGATGTCGCGGACTGCGACGTTCCCGGCCAGGTGCTGGCGACTTCCGACGAACGACTCGTCGACGGCATCACGGCTCATGGCCTGTACGAGATCGCCATCCCCTGCGACTTCCAGTGCGCCTTGATGGCGGACAGTTACTTCCTGTCGGTGACGATCCAGGAGGCGAGCGGTGGTGTGGAGTTGCCTTTCACCGGTGGAACCACCGGTGTGCCGGACAAGCAAGTGCCTGGCGACCCTTGCACCTCCTACCGGAATCCGGGGACGGGCTGGGAGGACCTGATCGGGGCGGGCTTCGGGGGCGGGTTGCCGATCCTGGCTGCGAGCACCTGCTGTTTCGACCCGATCGGCGATGACCTCGATACCTGGGGCCGGGTCAAGCGGATCTACTACTAGCCCGGTCCGGCTGTCGCTTTCCAGGCCGAACTCGGCCGGGATGGACTCGCGGAACGCGTCCAGCCAGGGGCACGACGGGTAGCCGGCGCACGACGTAAAATCGACCAGATCGATTTCCTCGTCACGGCAGCGGCTGAAGGCACTTCCCGGTTCCGCATCGCGC
This sequence comes from Fibrobacter sp., assembly GCA_020718045.1. Lineage (GTDB taxonomy): Bacteria > Krumholzibacteriota > Krumholzibacteriia > LZORAL124-64-63 > LZORAL124-64-63 > PNOJ01. Next base: position 5,220 of record DYDD01000189.1, read on the forward strand.
GCAGGCGCTTGCCGCCGGCGCAGTCGGCGTACCGGTCGCAGACCACGCCGACCCTTTGATGGGTCCTCCTTGCACGGCTATAGCACCAGTGGGAGTAGGGGGGCGGGTACGACCCTGCACCTTGTTGCCGTGTAGGGCTAGTCCTTCCCGAACGAGATGTCGTCGCTGAGCTCGTTCGCGTCGTCATCCCGGTAGGGGAAGTGCTTCCGCAGCTTCTCGCCGATCCGCGCGATCCCCGCCTCGATGCCGCCGGCGAAGTCGTCGGCCGCGAACCGCGCGGCCATCAGCGCCGCCACGTCTTGCCAGAAACCGTCGCCGACCTGCCGGTGCAGTTCCTCGTCCCCGACGATCGCGAAGCGCCGCGCCCGCACCGCCAGGTAGACCAGCACGCCGTTGCGCTCCCCGGTGGCGTGCATCCCCATCCTGCCGAACAGTTCCCGCGCCCGCAGGTAGGGGTCGCCGCCGGACGGCTCGCCCTTGGGCACGTCCCGCTCGACGTGGAAGCGGATCTCACCGCTGGTGCGCTGCTCGGCCGCGTGGATGGCCGCCACGATCCGCTGCTGCTCGTCGCGGCTGAAGAACCTGCGGGGCACGCTGCTGCGATTCGCCATGTCACCAACCTCCGCTCGCGCCGCCGCCGCCGCTGAAG
>DYDD01000190.1:0-4873 GCA_020718045.1 Fibrobacter sp.
CGTCAGGGCTGGGCGTGGCTGAAATGAGGGGTTTGTACGGAGGAATCAACATTGGTCTGACAATCGATGGCGATGGCGTCGGGCTCTGCGGATTGCCGTACAATGATACGAGTGGAACACAGGAGAACGGGTGCACCGTGACGCTTAGACGAAATTCTATCTACGGATGTTCTGGTTGTGACGGTGCAACGTGCGACGAAGAACAATCGGAAGCGCCGATGCTGCAGGTATCGCGAAACGGGCAGCAGTACGGCATCGTCCCGGGGCTGACGGTAAGAAGTCCGGACATGGATGGCGACGGTGCGGTGAGTCTGGACGACGTAGTTATCTTTAGTTCCGCGTTCAACACGATGCTCGGAGACCTGGGGTACACTGCGTGCGCCGATCTACAGCCAAGCGGAACGATCGATCTAAACGATTTCGCGCGGTTCACGCAGCACTATAATCACGGCTGTTCATCCCAGAAGTCTCCCCATTCCCGTGATATGGCAATACTCGACATGGTGCAGCTCGATCAGCATGATCTGGACATGTCGCAATGTCGGCTGTCGTTGTTGACGCCGCTTGAGATTAAGACGATAGCGTTCGAGATTCCCATTGGGGCGGAAAAGCTCGTCTCGGGTTGGCAGCGCATCATGTCGGCGAAGAGTGTTATCTGCGCCGAGCGGGGGGACGGCGAAAACAAGATACTGCTGGTGCTCGTCACCGATTTGGATCAATCATCTGGCAAGAACATTGAGGTGGTTGACTTAACGTTGAACGTAGGCATGGAGATATTGCCCACAGAACTCTTCGCCGAGATCTCCAGTGCCGCGCTCACTGACTTGGGCGATATTCTGCAATACGACGCCACGGTTTCCGGCATTGAACCCCTGCATAATGCAACGTCGGTGTGGAGGGCGTACCCCAACCCCTTCAATCCCGCGATCACGATTGAGTATTATGTCGCCCATCCCTCGCGGGTGCAGATTCTCATCTACGATGTGGCCGGACGTTTGGTGAAAACCCTCGTTGATGAACTTCAGAAGGCCAGTGAGTACGTCAGGTCGGTTCAGTGGGACGGCAGGAACGTTCAAGGAGAAAAGATGGCGAGCGGCATGTACTTCTGGAGGCTTAAGACAAACGATTGCATCACATCGGGTCGAATAGTGCTAGTTAAATGATGATCGGTCGGGGCCCCCACCTGAAGGTGGGGGCTCCGGTGGGTACCTAATATGTCGAAATGAATGCTTGACGTCGGTCGGAAATGGGAGTTAGATCATCAGATGATCACGGTCATGCCGGCCGCAGATCAACGGAATCCACAGCTCAGGATCGGGAGTCCAGCACAGATGCGCAGCCTCACCGCACGGAACGTCCCCGCCCCCAGCCGCCGATGGCGGTCGTGGCGTGGCGCGACGGGCGCGGAAGGTCGGCTGTGCGGAGGAATGGACCGGTAACCCCGGACCCAACCCGATCCACCCAGGCCCACCATCCGCCGATGGTGGGTTTTTCATTTCGTGACGACGGAGGAACGATGGACACGACGACACAGCCCGGCCCGACTCGGCTCCGAACATCTCAGCTCCGCACGCCCCGGCGACGCCGCATCCCCGCCGACCTGGACACGCCGGTGTCGGCGTACCTGAAGCTGGCGCCGCTGGGAGCGTGCTTCCTGCTCGAGAGCGTGGAGCGGGGGATCCAGCTGGGCCGCCACTCCTTCGTCGGCATCGGCCCCTGCACCACGATCACCCTGCGCGACGGCGTCGCCACGGTGTCGCGCGACGGCGGCGAGCATCGCGAACCGGTCGATCCGGGCGACGTCTTCGCCCCGGTCCGCCACGAGCTCGCGTCCCTGGACCTGCCGCCGGACCTGGAACTGCCGGCTCCGTTCGGCGGCGCGGTGGGCGTCATCGCCTACGATTGCGTGCGCCACTTCGAGCGGGTGCCGCTGCCCGAGCGCGGCTGGCTCGACGCGCCCGACTACCACTTCGTCATCCCGACGACCCTGGCGGTCTTCGACCACGTCAAGAGCGAGATCGAGCTGTGGACCCTGGCGCCGGCCGAGGGGGAGGCGAACCTGCAGGCGGCCGACGCGCAGCTCGACCGGCTGCTGGCCGCCCTGGCCGCGCCCCTGCCGGCGCTGCCGGCGCCGGCGGCGACACCGGCTAGCGGGATCGCGGCGCCCGAGTTCTCGGTCACCCGCGAGCAGTTCGAGGCGTCGGTCCTACTCGCCAAGGAGCACATCCTGGCCGGCGACTGCTTCCAGGTGGTGCTGTCGCAGGCCCTGCGCGGGGAGACCACGGCCCACCCCTTCCAGATCTACCGGGCGCTGCGCATCCTGAACCCCTCGCCCTACCTCTTCTACCTCGACCACGACGACACGCAGGTGATCGGCTCCTCGCCCGAAGTGCTGGTGAAGCTTGAGCGCGGGCGCGTCACGCTGTGCCCGATCGCCGGCACCCGCCCGCGGGACGAGGACGTGGCCGCGGACCTCGCCCTGGAGCGGGACCTGCTGGCCGACCCGAAGGAGCGCGCCGAGCACGTGATGCTCGTGGACCTGGGCCGCAACGACCTGGGACGGGTCTGCGCGACCGACAGCGTGCGCACCGAGGCCTTCATGACGATCGAGCGCTACTCGCACGTCATGCACATCGTCTCGCGGATCACCGGGACGCTGCGGCCCGACCACGACCAGTTCGACCTGCTGCGGGCGGCGTTCCCGGCCGGCACGGTGTCGGGCGCCCCGAAGATCCGCGCCATGGAAGTGATCTCCGAGCTGGAGGGGCTGCGCCGGGGGGCCTACGCCGGGGCCGTGGGCTACTTCGGCCCGCGCGGCGACATGGACATGAGCATCGCCATCCGCACCCTGCACGTCAGGGACGGACGGTTCTACGCGCAGGCGGGCGCCGGCATCGTGGCCGACTCCGATCCCGGGCGCGAATACCAGGAGACGCTCGACAAGATCGGCGCGCTGATCCGCGCGGTGGAGATCGCCCAGGAGGGATTCCGATGCACCTGATGATCGACAACTACGACTCGTTCACCTTCAACGTGGTCCAGGCGCTCGCGTCCCTCGGCGCCGAGGTGGAGGTGGTGCGCAACGACGCGCTGAGCGTGGCGGAGATCGCGGCGCGGCGCCCGGCCTCGCTGATCATCTCGCCCGGTCCCGGCCGACCCGCCGACGCGGGCGTCTCGCTCGCCGCGATCCGCGAGCTCGCCGGGCGGGTCCCGATCCTGGGCGTCTGCCTCGGGCACCAGTGCATCGTCGAGGCCTTCGGCGGCGAGGTCGTGCGGGCGGAACGGGTCATGCACGGCAAGACCTCGCGCATCTACAACGACGGCCGCACCCTGTTCGAGGGGGTCTCGAACCCCTTCGAGGCCACGCGCTACCATTCGCTGATCGCCCGCGAGGAGTCGCTGCCCGCCGCGCTGGAAGTCAGCGCCTTCACGTCCGAGGGGGAGATCATGGGCGTGCGCCACCGCGAGCACCCGATCGAGGGCGTGCAGTTCCACCCCGAATCGATCCTGACGCGCGAGGGGCTGGCCCTGTTCGCGAACTTCCTGCGCCTGGCCGCCGCGGCCGCCGCGCGCTGAGAGGAGGAGCCGTGGACCCCCGTCTTCTCGATCGGCTGCTCGACGGATGCGACCTGGACGCCGACCAGGCCGAAGCGCTCCTGGACGCGGTCATGGAGGGCGGCCTGGGCGAGGTGCGCCTGGCGGCCCTGCTGGTGGCCCTGCGCGCCAAGGGCGAGACCGAGGACGAGATCACCGGCTTCGCCCGGGCGCTGCGCCGGCGCGCGGTGCGCGTCGGCCCGGCGCCGGCCGGGGCGATCGACACCTGCGGCACCGGGGGCGACGGCGCCGGCACCTTCAACATCTCGACCGCCACCGCGCTGGTGGCCGCGGCGATGGGGATCCCGGTCGCCAAGCACGGCAACCGGGCCGTCTCGTCCCGCTGCGGCAGCGCCGACGTCCTGGAAGCGCTGGGCGTGGCGGTGGACCTGCCGCCGGAGCGCGCCGCGCTCCTGGTCGGGAGCGTCGGCATCGGCTTCCTGTTCGCGCCCCTGCACCATCCCGCCCTGCGGCAGGCCGCGGCCGTGCGCCGCGAGCTGGGCGTGCGCACCGTCTTCAACCTGCTGGGGCCGCTGGCGAATCCGGCCGGCGTCCGCCGCCAGTTGTTGGGCGTCTACGCCCCGGGCCTGGTGCCGAAGCTGGCCCGCGTGCTGCGTCGGTTGGGGACCGAGCGCGCCTTCGTGGTGCACGGCGACGACGGCTCCGACGAGGTCTCGCTGACCGGCCCCACCGCGATCGCCGAGCTGAGCGGTGGCGCGATCCGCCGGTCGGTGTTCGTGCCGGAGAAGGCGGGGCTCCCGCGTTGCCGGGCCGATGAGCTTGCTGGCGGCGACGCGCAGCTCAACGCGGAACTGGTGCGCGGGGTCCTGGCCGGCGAGCCCGGCCCGCGGCTCGACGCCGTGCTGCTGAACGCGGGCTTCTGCGCGGTCCTGGCCGACCTGGCCGCGGACCCGGCGCAGGGCGTGGCCCTGGCCCGTCGCGCCGTCGCCTCGGGCGACGCGCTGGGCGTGCTCGAGCGACTGGCCGCGGCCTCGTGCAAGCCGGCGAGGGAGGCGTCGTGAGCGGTTTCCTGAGCCGGGTCGTCGCCGAGCGGCGCGCCGAGACCGATGCGTTGCGGGGATCGGCGGATCTGGGATTGCTGCGGGCGGCGGCGGCGCGCGCTCCGGCCCGCGACTTCGCCGGCGCCCTGCGCGGCGGCAACGCCGTGATCGCCGAGTTCAAGCGGCGATCCCCCAGCGTGGCTGTCTTCCGGCATGGCGGCGACCCCGCGGCGCTGGCCCGTATCTACGCCGGCGCCGGCGCGGCCGCGCTGTCGGTG
>DYDD01000190.1:4908-5236 GCA_020718045.1 Fibrobacter sp.
GGACGCCGCCGCCGCGCGGCGCACCGCCGGCCTGCCGCTGCTGGTCAAGGATTTCATCGTCGATCCGCTGCAGGTGCTGGCGGCGCGCGCCGCCGGCGCCGATGCCGTGCTGCTGATCGCGCGCGTCCTGGGCGGCGATGAATTGGCCGACCTGCTGGGGCGCGTGCGCGAGCTGGGCGCCGAGGCCCTGGTCGAGTGCCACGACGAACGGGACGTGGCGGCGGCGCGCGCGGCCGGCGCCGTCCTGGTGGGCGTCAACAGCCGCGACCTCGAGACCCTGGCCGTGGATGCCGACGCGCCGCGGCGGCTGCTGCCGTCGGCGGCGTCG
>DYDD01000190.1:5245-5857 GCA_020718045.1 Fibrobacter sp.
GCGGTGGCCGAGAGCGGGATCCGCGCGCGCGCCGACGTCCTGGACCTGGCCGCCTGCGGCGCGAGCGCCTTCCTGGTGGGCGGCGCCCTGCTGCAGTCGCCCGACCCGTCGGCGACGCTGCGCAGCCTCAGGGGGGAGGCGCCGTGAACCGCGTCCACGTCAAGATCTGCGGCCTGACCACCCCCGACGACGTGCGGCTCTGCCACGCCGCGGGCGCCCGCTACCTCGGCGTGATCCTGGCGCCGAGCCCGCGCCGCGTCGCGCCCGACGACGTGAAGCTGCTGCGCGACGCCGCGCCCGAGGCGCTGCTGGTGGGCGTCTTCGTGGACGCGCCGCTGGCGACCATCGTGCTCGCCGCCGACCACGCCGGCTTCGACCTCGTGCAGCTGCACGGAAGCGAGGACGCCGCGACGGTGCTGGCGGTGCGCGAGCGCTGCGGCGTGCCGGTCATCAAGGCCGTGCGTCCCGGCGAGCTGGCGGATCCCGCGGTCGCCGCCGCCGCCGCCGCCGCGGAATTCGTGCTGTTCGACCTGCCGAAGGGCGGTCCGGGCGGGCCGCAGCGCCGCACAGGATTGTGGGAGGAGGCCGCGGCCGCCGTGCGGGCGGGACGGC
>DYDD01000428.1 GCA_020718045.1 Fibrobacter sp.
GAAGACGTGGGGGTGCCGCCGCACGAGCTTCGCGTCGGCCAGGGCGGCGACGTCGTCGAAGCCGTCGCGGGTCGTCTCGCCGAGGATCTCCGCGACGAAGCAGACCATGAACAACAGGTCGCCGAGCTCCTCCCGGACATGGTCGAGGTCCCCGCCGAGGGCGGCCTCCAGCAGTTCGGCCGACTCGTCGTGCAGATGGTGCGCTGCGGTGGCCAGGGTCTGCTTACGGTCCCAGGGACAGCCGTCCGGGGCGCGCAGGACGTGGATGGTGGACAGCAGCCGCTCGGTGTTCGGCAGGGGCATGGCGCATCCTCGGCGTGGGTGAGGGGCCGGACCACGCGGCGGTCCGGGACGCCACCCAGTGTAAATCCCTTGTGCGGGTTGCGAAAGAACGGATACCATGGACGGTCCCGCCGGCCGCACGCCGCCGGGGACCGGGAGGCACGTTGATCGAGACCATCCGCATCCGCGGCGCCCGCCAGCACAACCTCAAGGGCTGCGACGTCGACATCCCGCGCGGCCGCCTGACGGCCGTCTCCGGCGTGTCCGGTTCGGGCAAGTCGTCGCTGGTCTTCGACACGCTCTACGCCGAGGGGCAGCGCACCTACGTCGAGTCCCTGTCGACCTACGCGCGCCAGTTCCTGGAACGCATGCCCAAACCCGACGTGGACTGGATCGACGGCATCAGCCCCGCCATCGCCATCGAGCAGCGCAACTCGGCCCGCAGCGGCCGCAGCACCGTCGGCACCGTCACCGAGATCAACGACTACCTGCGGGTGCTCTTCGCGCGCATCGGACGGATCGTCTGCCCGGACTGCCGCGAGGCGGTGGTGCCGGAGACCCCGGCCACGGTCTGGCGCGAGACGGTCAAGCTGCGGGGGGCGGACGCGACGGCGCTCGTGGCCTACCCGCAGGAGATCAGCAGCGACGGCTCGCGCAGCGGC
>DYDD01000191.1 GCA_020718045.1 Fibrobacter sp.
GGTCTACGAAGAGGCCGCATGACGGGCGGCTGAAGAACTTGGCACTGTCCAGTAAGATACTGGGAGACCATTATTCTCCTCATGATATATTTGATGAGGAGCTATTTAACTTATATTACAAGTATCCATGGCCAGGTAATGTACGAGAACTTGAGTCGATTACAAAGCGAATGGCACTGTATGCATAATATAATAAGCGAGCATCTGTTGGGATGTTGCCAAAATACATGCAACAGTATGCGAAGAAGAAGTTAGCTACAGGGGGAGTATTAAAACTTGACGTATATATGGATAAAGCGGAAAAGGAGCGAATATTGCAATCATTAATCTCATCTGGGGGGAGTCGGACAATTGCAGCGGATCATCTCGGAATATCTAGAAAGGCGCTATATGCAAAGATGAAGAGACTTAAAATTGAATTTCCCAAATAGCGAACTGAATCGGGAATAGAGTGGATTAAGTTGAGAGGTTCCAGCGGAACAGCCGCTCGGAAATCGACATCGTCGCCGGCCCGGCCTGCAAGGAAGCGGGGCCGGCGCACTGGCGTCGCAGCGAGGTCGCGCGCCTCAACACCTGCGGCCTGACCGTGCTGTCCGGCGGCAGCCGCGACCGCAAACCCTCGTTCAGCAACCTCGGCAAGTACGCCATGTTCTGGACCGCGACGCCCGCCCCCGAGATCCCGGGCGGCTACTACCAGGTCGACTTCGGCTTCATGCGCGACGCCGTCAACGTCTCGACCGGCGACGGCGACTGGAGCTTCGCGATCCGGTGCGTGCGGGACTGAACCGGGTCCGGGTCTTGCCGCGTCACCCCTCCTGCGGCAGCAGCACCACCTTGACCACATTCGCCGGGTCGATGCCCCGCCGCGCCGCGTGCCGGTGTTCATGGTGTTCCTGCTGACGCACGCCGCGGCTATCCTGGGCGGCGTGTTCGCGCACGCCGGGCAGGTGCCGGCCGTGGCGGCGGAGGTGAGCAAGAGCACGTTGGATCGTTATGGTCGGCTCGTGCCGGAACAGATCGTGCGTGAGGTGGTCGATCATTTGAACCGGACCGCGGCCGAGGCTCCTGGCCCAAACGGACAGCGCCTGGGTCTCGATCAGTCGCTGTCGCTGGAGTCGCTCCTTCTGGACACGACGTGCGTGCCGGCCAACATCCACTTCCCTGTCGACTGGGTCCTGCTGCGGGACGCGACGCGGACGCTGATCAAGAGCGTCATCGTGATTCGTCGGCCTGGACTGCGGCACCGGATGGGCGAGCCGGCAGTGTTCCTGCGGCAGGTCAATCGTCTGTGCAGCGAGATGACCCATTGTCGCCGGCGAGCCGACGGGCGCAAACAGCGCAAGCGGATCTTGCGCCTGCTCAAGAAGCTGCTCAAGACGATCGACGGTCACGCCCAGCGTCATCGCGAGTTGCTGGCTGAGTGCTGGCAGGAAACGGACTTGCGCGAAGGTGGGGTCCGGCAGATCTTGGCTCGCCTGGACAACGTTCGGCAGCAATTGCCTGCGGCAATCAAGCAGGCACACGAGCGGATCATCGGCGGCCGCCAGGTGGCGAATGTGGACAAGGTGCTGAGCTTGTACGAGTCGGACGTGCACGTGATCGTCCGCGGCAAGGCCGGCGCGGAGGTGGAGTTCGGCAACACCCTTCTGCTCGCCGAGCAGCCCGACGGGGTGATCGTGGATTGGAAGTTCGTGCGCGACCAAGCGCCGGCGGACAGCAAGTTCTTGAGCGAGAGCCTGGCGCGTTATGGTCGGGTGTTCGGAGGCCGGCAACCAGAGGCGATCGTCGGGGATCGCGGCCTCGATGGCGCGGTGAACCGGGAACACTTATCGCAGGCTAATATTTACAATGCGATCTGCCCGAAGAGTGTTGCTGGCCTTCACGAGCGGATGCAGGAAGAGCGGTTCGTGGAGTTGCAACGTCGGCGTGCTCAGACGGAGGGTCGGATCGGCATCTTCAAGAACTGCTTCCTGGGCCGGCCTTGTCGGAGCAAAGGAATTATCCATCGCGAGCTTAATATTACTTGGTCGGTCTTGGCCCACAATCTTTGGGTCATCGCGCGTCTGCCCGTGGCGGTTGAGAATCGCGAGCGAAGACGCTCAGCAGCCTGAGTGATATTGTCGTAATACCGTCAACGTGAAAAGCCGTTGTACGGGCTTGTCTCGAACGGAGTTAATATTACTTCTATTTGGCGAATGCCGCCCGTATTCACAGCCATCGCGAAAATCCGGTTGTAGCGCTCGGCGGCATCGCGCTCGGCGACCGGCCGCCTCGCCAGAAATCGCTATATTGGGACAGGCTCTACACTAGACTTGAAGTCGATGCAGGTCGGGATCAGCTGTAGTGCGTTGTTGTATAAAGTGTTATGATATTTATCGGGTCAAACGTTGGGACGAGTTGTGATTGCGAGACATGAATAGACGCCTGCCCCTGCCGGCGGGTCCTGTTGGAGGTCGACAAGGACATCGTCTGCTCTGTTCCCCACGCGGCGGCCGAATACTGGTAGAATCCCCAGTCGGTACGAGGGCCGCGCTGATCGGAGGTGTGAGGGTAGGTCATGGATCGGCGCGGCGTCACGCGCATGGATGCGCTGGACGGATGGGGGGGGGCCATGATTAGAAACGGGTTTGTGCTGATCACCTGTATCGTCGCATGCCTGCTCGCCGCGGCGGTCGCTCGGGGGAGCGACTTCCAGCCGATCCTGTCCGGTACTTTCCACGGGGACTTCTACGACATCTTCGCGCTCCGTGACGGGCAGCACGTCTGGGGCGTCCACGGCGGCGTCGTCGAGCGCAGCCTGGACGGTGGCCAGTCCTGGGAGAGCGCCGAAATCACGTTGGGCCAGGCCGACGGGCTGATGGTCGTCCACTTCCTGGACGCGGACGAAGGCTGGGTGGCCGCCGGCTACAGCGGCCGGGTTTTCCACTCCACGGACGGCGGGCTCGGCTGGACAGAACTGGCCGGAACCGGCATCTGGATGGAGGATCTGTTCTTCTTCGACACGCTGCACGGCTGGGGGGTCGGCGAGTACGCGATCGCCCGCACCGAAGACGGCGGACAGACCTGGTCGACCGACTACGACATGATCTACGGGGTTCCGACCAACGTCGTCTTTCTCAGCGCCCTGGAAGGGTGGACGGCCGGGTTCGGGAAGATCTGGCACACCGTCGACGGTGGCGCGACCTGGGACCAGCAGTTCGTCGGCGCCAGTGCCGGCTTCCAGGGGATCGCCATGTCCGACCCCCTGCACGGTTGCGCCGTGGGCGCCTACGACGGCATGTTCACCTGTTACCACACCGACGACGGCGGGCTGAACTGGCTGCCCTATGCCCCGGGCACGGCCTGGAAGGGAGCGAAGGACGTCTCCCTGGCACCGGACGGCCACGGGTGGGCGGTGGGAATCGACGGCCTGCTCCTGCGGACCGACGATGCGGGACTCACCTGGCAGGCGGATGACAGCGGCATGAACAACACCCTGCTCACCGTGTGCGCCCGTCCGGGATTCGCCCTCGCGGCCGGGCTCGGCGGCGCCGTGCTGACCCACGTGGAATCGAGCCCCGGCTGGAACCGCATCGTCGAACTGTCCAACACCATCTTCTCGGTCGCCGCCTGGGACGACCAGCGAGTGCTGATGGTCGGTGGCGCCGGTCGCCTCCTGCGCACCGACGACGCCGGCGATTCCTGGCACGAGGGCTGGCTGGGCCAGGGCGAGATCTTGGAACTCAGGTCGGTCGACGCGATCGCCCCGGCTTTCGCCTGGACCGCCGGTGCGGGCGGCGGCAGTGTCTGGCGCAGCGAGGACGGGGGCGCGAGTTGGCAGCCCGGGACTCCCATCGAGGGCCAGATCAACGAGGTGGACTTCGTCGACGCGGACCACGGCTGGTGCATCACGCTGACCGGAGGGATCGGCCAAGGCCACGTCTGGCACACGACCGACGGCGGCGTCTCCTGGACGGAACAGCCGGGCGGTGTCGGTTTCTCGGCCTGGACCTCTCTGACGGCGCTCGACCTGCAGCACGTCTGGGTCGGCGGGTGGGAGCCGGGCAGCAGCGTGGTGAAGCGGAGCTGCGACGGCGGCCTGACCTGGGATCACCTCGTCCTGCCGACAGGCGACGTGCCCTACGCGCTGCTCTTTTCCTCGGCCGAGGTCGGGTACTGCGGGACCGACGCCGGCACCGTCTTCGCCACGTTCGACGGCGGCGACACCTGGTCGCCGATCCATCAGGCGGAGCCGGGCGTGGCGTGGCTCGACCTGGCGCTGATCGGGGACTGGGGGTTGGCGGTCTGCGGCGCGCGTCTGGGCGACTCGTGGCAGACCACGGGCTTGGTCGATGCGACCCAGCTCTTCGAACCACATAGCGTGTCGCCGTATCCGTGGGTGCGCGACCTGGAGTCCCCGGGGTCGCACCTGCTGTCGCTGGCGTTCGTCTCGTCCTGGACCGGGATGGCGGCCGGGGTGTGGGGCGAGGCCTTCACTGGGTCGCCGCCGGTATCCGCGCCCGATGTGACCGCACCGCCGCCGCCGGCCCGCTTGGCGGCGACTCCCAACCCTTTCAATCCGCGGACGTCGTTGCGCTTTTCACTACAGACGGCGGACAGGGCGACCCTCACGGTCCACGACGTCCTGGGTCGACGGCTGCGCACGCTGCTGGCCGATCAGCCCATGGCGGCGGGCGAGCATCACGTGTCCTGGGACGGCCGGGATGGTTTCGACCGGCCCGTCGCTAGCGGTCTCTACTTCGCACGCATCGTAGCCGGGCAGGTCGTGCAGACCGTGAAGCTCGTGCTCCTGGAGTAGTGGTGTCGGCAACGCACTCCGCCAGAGCGGGGCCGGTTCGCGGACCGGACGGGCGCGGTCTTCCCGGCGCTGTCCTGCTGGACGATCTCGATATCGACGGGGTCGCAGACGATTTCGATCGTGGTCCCGATCGCATCGGATAGCCCGATCCAGCTGCTGGCGTCGTCCGGCGCCATCCTGGTGGTTCCGGGCTGATCCACGTGGTGGATCCGGGAGATCCTGACCTGAACTTTGAGGCGCCGCTCGAGAGCGTGCTGGGCGCTCGCGGGCTCGGCTTGCTCGCCTGCCTGCCGGCCGCCGGCGTGTTGCCCAGGTCGAGGCCTGCACCGTCGTGCCTGGGCGCGGTGCTGCTGCTGCTGCGAGTCGCCCGCGTGCAGGATTCGGGGCGGTCGCTGCTGTGCTGAACGCCCGCGTCACCCCTCCTGCGGCAGCAGCACCACCTTGACCACGTTCGTCGGGTCGATGACCCGCCGCGCCGCGTCGCGCACCATCTGCGCCGTCAGCGCGTTCACCAGCGCGGGCCGCTCCAGGATCAGGTGCGGGTCGGTCTCCAGGATCTGGTGGCTCACGAGCTGCTCCGCCCAGTGGCCGTTCGTGCGCAGGTTCGTCTCGTCCTCGCGCAGCTGCGTCGCCCGGACCTTCGCCAGCGTCGCCTCGTCGGGGCCGTTCTCGGCCATGTCGCGCAGCTGGGCCCACACCGCGTCGGTCAGCTCCGGCACGCGGTCGGGGTCGCAGCCCCAGCCCACCGACAGCTGATGCCGCTGCGCGGGCAGCCTGGTGAGCCAACCGTTGACCCGCACGCCGTAGGTGCCGCTCATGTCCTCGCGGATCGTCTCGCGCAGGCGGATGCGCAGCACGTCGCTCAGAGCCTCCATCTCGTAGCGCGCCTGCAAGGTCCAGGGCTGCTCACCGATGAAGACCAGCTCGACCAGGCCTTTTGGCTCGGCGCCGCGGTGCAGCGTGCGCTCCTGGACGCCGC
>DYDD01000192.1 GCA_020718045.1 Fibrobacter sp.
CACCAGCCGATACGGCGACTCGATGAAGCCGAAACGGTTGATGCGCGCGTAGGTCGCCAGGCTGGCGATGAGGCCGATGTTCGGGCCTTCCGGCGTCTCGACCGGGCACATGCGCCCGTAGTGCGTGTAGTGCACGTCGCGCACCTCGAAGCCGGCGCGGTCGCGGTGCAGACCGCCGGGGCCGAGGGCGCTGAGGCGCCGCTTGTGGGTCAGCTCGCTCAGCGGGTTGGTCTGGTCCATGAACTGGCTGAGCTGGCTGCTGCCGAAGAAGGACTGGATCACGGCCGACACGGTGCGGGCGTTGACCAGGTCCACGGGCGTGATGGTCTTCTCCTTGTCGGAGAGGTTCATCCGCTCCTTGATGATGCGCGCCATGCGCGACAGGCCCACCGAGAACTGGTTGGCCAGCAGCTCGCCGACCGAACGCACGCGGCGGTTGCCGAAGTGGTCGATGTCGTCCACGTCGCTGCGGCCCAGGAACAGGCCCACCATCTCGTGGATGATGGCCAGGAAGTCCGCCGGGGTCAGCGTGGTGGTGGACGGCGGCACCGTCAGCTTCAGCCGGTGGTTCAGCTTGTAGCGGCCCACCTCGGCCAGGTCGTAGCGCTTCTCGTGGAAGAACAGGCGCTCGAACAGCACCCGCGCGACCTCCTCGTTCGGGGGATCGCCGGGGCGGAGCAGCTGGTAGAAGCGGCGCAGGGCCTCGTCCTGGTTCGTCGTCGGGTCCTTGCGCAGGGTGTTCAGGATCAGGCTCGGCTCGTTGAGCGTGACCTGGCCCTCGGAGATGACGGCCATCTCGCCGGAGGCCTGGGCGAGGATGGTCTCGAGCAGCAGGGGGTCGACGACCTGGCCGGCCTGGGCCAGGCGCTCGCCCGTCTCCCCGCTGTAGACGTCCTTGGCGAGGATGCGGCCCTCGAGCGAGTCGGCGCGCTTGGTGCCCTTGCGCGGCACGTTGAAGGTCTCGATCTCGTGGAACAGCGGGATGATGTCCTCGTTGGTGCTGAAGCCCAGCGCCCGCAGGAGCATCGTCACCGGCTGCTTGCGCTTGCGGTCGATGTGCACGAACAGCATATCGTTGATGTCGGTGCTGAACTCGACCCACGAGCCGCGGTACGGGATGATGCGCGACTTGAACAGCTTGCGGCCGTTCGGGTGGTACTCGTCGCTGAAGAACACGCCCGGCGAGCGGTGCAGCTGGCTGACGATCACGCGCTCGGCGCCGTTGATGATGAAGGTCCCCTTGTCGGTGATCAGCGGCAGCTCGCCCAGGTAGACCTCGGACTCCTGGATGTCGCGGATCTGCAGCTCCTCGTTCTGGCTGTTCTCGTCCTCGTCCTTCACCACCAGCTGCATCTTGACCTTCAGCGGCGCGGCGAAGGTCAGACCGCGCTCCTGGCACTCCTCGATGCCGTACTTGGGCTCGCCCAGGGCGTAGCTGCGGTACTCCACGGTCAGGTGTCCCCGCGTGGACTCGATGGGGAAGATGGACTGGAACACGGCCTCGAGGCCGCTGCTCTTGCGCTTGTCCACCGCCAGGCCCGTCTGCAGGAAGTCGTTGTACGACTCCAGCTGGACGGCGAGGAGATTCGGCATCTCGTCGTCGTGGCTCAGCTTGGAGTAGTTGACGCGGCCGGTGAACTTGTCGACGGAGGTATTGCTTGCCACGGGTCGTCACCTCGCCAGGGGGGGTACCGTTCCTTCCGGGCGCCGCGGGGCGGCGCACCGGACGATCTCCCCCCGCCCGGCGCTACCGGGCGGGGGGACGTGCGGGACGCGCGGCTTACTTCAGGTCGATGATCGCGCCGACCTCTTCCAGCTTGGCCTTGATCTGCTCGGCCTCGGCCTTGGAAACGCCTTCCTTCACGGCCGAAGGGGCGCCCTCGACGAGGTCCTTGGCCTCCTTGAGGCCCAGGCCGGTGATGGCCCGGACTTCCTTGATGACCTGGATCTTCTTGTCGCCCGCGCCGGTGAGCATGACGGTGAACTCGTCCTTCTCCTCGACGACGGCCGCGGCGGCCGGGGCGGCCATCATGGCCATGGGGGCGGCGGCGCTGACGCCGAACTTCTCCTCCATCGCCTTCACCAGGTCGGCGGCCTCGAGGACCGTCATGGACTCGATCATCTCCAGGACCTTCTGGCCGTTCGCGCTCAGATTGATCTCCGACATCTCTCTCTCCTTGTTCCGCGGCGCCGGGGGCGCCGTCGTGTCTGGTTGAAACCGGTCAGGGCAGCGGCGTCAGGCCGCCTTCTGCTTGGCGACCGCGTCGACGGCCCGCACCACGGCGCTCATGACGCCGTTGAGGGTGCCGGCGATCCCGGTCAGCGGAGCGTTGATGCTGCCCATCATCTGCGCATACAGTTCGTCCCGGCTCGGGACCCTGCTCAGCGCCTCGACCTGTCGGGCGGTCAGGAAACCGCCGTCCACGTAGCCGCCGCGGATCTTCAGCTTGTCGACGTCCTTGGCGAAATCGACGACGATCTTGGCTGGATCCACCTGGCTGTCGGCGCTGATGATCAGGGCCATGGGGCCGGTGAGGTGCTCCTTGAGCACCGTTACGTTCGCCTGGTCGGAGGCGATCTTCGCGAGGCGGTTCTTCACCACGCGACAGACGACGTTCTTCTCGCGGCACTTGACGCGGAAGTCGGTCATCTGGGCCACGGTCATCCCCTGGTAGTCGGCGAGCACGACGCTCTTGGCCGACTGGAGATGCGCCGTGATCGCCTGGACCTCGGCTGTCTTCTCGGGACGTGCCATCGAGGCACCCTCCTTCGGTGACGCTCAGCCCGGGGCGGAGCGATCTGCTCGATTGCTAATGGCTCATCTGCTAATGGCTCATCGCCGCGTGCTCGATGCGGATGCTCGGCGTCTGGGTCCCCGAAACGAAGACCGAGCCGACGTACGGACCCTTCAGCGACGCGGGCTTGGCGCGCACCAGCTCCGTGAACAGCGCCGTGGCGTTCTCGACCAGGGCCTCCGTCGCGAAGGACCGCTTGCCGATGCCGCAGTGGATGATGCCCGCCTTGTCGACGCGGTACTCCACGCGGCCGGCCTTGGCCTCGCGCACCGCCTTGCCGATGTCCATGGTCACGGTGCCCACCTTGGGGTTGGGCATCAGACCGCGGGGACCGAGCATCCGCCCGCGCTTGCCGAGCTCGCCCATCATGTCGGGGGTGGCGATGATGACGTCGGTATCCGTCCACCCCTTGTCGATCATGGCGAGATAGTCGTCGGAACCGACCATGTCGGCGCCGGCGGCCTTGGCCTCGGCCTCTTTCGGGCCGCGAGTGATCACGAGCACGCGCACGTCCTTGCCGGTCCCCCGGGGAAGCACGACGGTGCCGCGGACCATCTGGTCCGCGTGGCGCGGGTTGACGTTGAGCCTGACGGCCACGTCGACCGACTCGTCGAACTTCGACTTGGGCATCCGGTCCAGGAGGGCGAAGGCCTCGGCCAGGCTGTAGCTCCTGGTCCGGTCGACCTGCTCCTTGGCGTTGCGCCAGTTCTTGCCGTGTTTCATGCCGATGACTCCCGGTGACTGTGATGGGTCGAAGGGGCTTGCGCCTCCTGCTTCTCCGGTGCCGGCGGCCCAGGGCCCCGGCGCCGTGTCTTCCCAGTCACGGGACGGAAGATCCTAGCGGACCTCCAGCCCCATGCTGCGAGCGGTGCCGGCGATGGTCTTCATCGCCGCCTCGATCGACGCCGCGTTCAGGTCCACCATCTTCATCTCCGCGATCTCGCGGATCTGCTGGGGGGTGACCCGTCCGCAGGTCGTCTTGCTCGGCTCCTTGCTGCCGGACTCGATGCCGGCGGCCTTCTTGAGCAGGACGGAAGCAGGAGGAGTCTTGGTGATGAACGAGAAGCTCCGGTCCTGATAGACGGTGATGACCGCGGGGATCACCAGGCCCATCTGTTCCTTCGTCCTCTCGTTGAACGCCTTGCAGAACTCCATGATGCTGACACCATGCTGGCCGAGCGCCGGTCCCACCGGGGGGGCGGGATTGGCCTTGCCGGCCTGGATCTGCAACTTGACCTGTGCGAGGACTTTCTTAGCCATTCGCTGCTCCTACTGCGTGTCTCGGACTGCATCTCGGGAGGTCCGCCGCCGCCACGACGCGATCGCGCCGTCCACAGGCGCACCATCGGCGCCGCCGGGCCTCCACTCGCTGTATGCGCCCCTGCGGGGTGAGAGAAACCCCTGCGGGACCGGTTCCGAACGCGCCAGACTCGCGGGTGCGGAACCCATCGAGACCGGCCGGGTCAGACGTCCTTCACCTGAAGGAAGTCCAGCTCGACCGGGGTCTCCGATCCGAAGATCGAGATCATCACCTTGAGCTTGCCCTTGTCGTGATTGATCTCGTTGACGACGCCGATCCAGTCGGTGAACGGGCCGTCGATCACCTGGACGCTGTCCCCCACCTGGTAGGGGATCTCCAGCAGCGTGCCCGCCTCCTCCGACTTGGTCATGCGGCCGAGGATGCGGTCGACCTCGTCGGAGTCGATCGGCTGCGGCCGCAGCTGCGTGCCCCCGATGAAGCGGGTCACGCCGGGGATGGAGTTGATGAAGTGCTGCGTCTCCTTGGTCATGATCATCTCGACCAGGACGTAGCTCGGGAAGAACTTGCGCTTGGTGGTCGAGCGCTTGCCGTTCTTCATCTCGGTGACGTCCTGCGTCGCGACGAGGACCTCGCCGAACAGGTCCTCGAAGGCGTTGGCCTTGATCGCCGTCTCGATGTTGCGCTTGACCTTGTTCTCGTGGCCGGTGTTCGCATGGATCACGTACCAGCGCATGCCGCGCCGGCGCTTCTCCTCCTCGGGGAGGCGGCCGGCGGCGGGCGCGGCGTCGGCCGTCGCCTCCGCGGGCGCTTCCGCGGGCGCGACGGCAGGCGCTTCCGCGGGCGCGACGGCAGGCGCTTCCGCCTCGTCCCCGAAGGCGAACAGGTCGCCGCCGAGCAGCGGCGTCTCCGCTGCGGCAGGGTGGGCGCCGTCGAGACCCTGGATCAGGGGCTCCTCGCGCAGGTCCTTGGCGTCGTCTGACACGATCGTTCCTCCGTCCGCGGCGAGCGGACTCGTCCTGCAGGGATGAAAGACAAAGAAACACCCGGACCGGTAACACCTACCGGCGGGCCGTCCCGTCGACCTCGCGATCCGACCGCGGCGCCCTTCGCTCTCCGAACGGGCCGGGAGCGCCGGCTACGTCAACAGGATGAGCTGCTTCTGGACGAAGCTCAGCACCTGATCGACGATGAAGATGAAGACCGTCACCACCGCGACCGTGGCCAGCACGACCAGGGTGGACTCGCGCAGCTCGCGCCACGTGGGCCAGGAGACGCGCTTCATCTCCTGGCTGGTCTCCCGCATGTAAATCGTCAGCCTGTTGAACATCCCGTTTTCCCCTCGACGGTCAGGCTGGCAGGGGCGGCAGGATTCGAACCCGCGACCCTCGGTTTTGGAGACCGATGCTCTACCAGCTGAGCTACACCCCTGCCTGGACCGTTCTCGCGTTTAGCGCGTTTCCTTGTGCGGCGTGTGCTTGTCGCACCGCGGGCAGTATTTCTTGTACTCCACCCGATCGGGATGCAGGCGCTTGTTCTTCTTCGTGGTGTAGTTCCTCATCTTGCACGTGTTGCAGGAGAGGATCACCAAGTCCCTGGGCATGATCGCACCTCACGGCTTGCTGCAGATTCGTTCACTTCAGGCCGTTCACTTCAGGCCGTTCACTTCAGGATCTTGGCGACGACCCCGGCGCCCACCGTGCGGCCGCCCT
>DYDD01000193.1 GCA_020718045.1 Fibrobacter sp.
CCCTGCCGGCGGCCCGGCCGACACCCGCGGCCGGCGGCTCGAGATGCTGCGGGCCACCCGCCAGGAGGTGCAGCGCGTGCGGCGCGCCTCGGAATTCCAGCTGAGCGTGCTGCGCTCCAAGCAGGCCCGCGAGAACACCTTCCTCGTCGAGTTCCACAAGAAGCTGGCCATCCCCGCCGCCTGCGTGGTCTTCGTGCTGATCGGGCTGCCCATGGCCGTCACGGCGTCGCGCTCCGGGCGGGGCGTCTCGCTGACCCTGGCGCTGGCGTTCTACCTCGTCTACTACCTGTTCCTGATCGGCGGCGAGAAGATGGCCGACCGCGGGCGACTCGACCCGGCCCTGGCGATGTGGGCAGCCGACGGGGTGCTGACGGCGGTCGGGATCCCCCTGCTCGTGCGCGCCGCGCACGAGAACGCCTGGGGCCGACGGACGCGGAGACCGTGATGCAGCTCGTCCACCGCAGCGTCGTCGCCGGCTTCCTGCGCATCCTGGGCTTCACCCTGGTCGGCGCGATCGTCCTGTTCTCCCTGGTCGACCTCTTCGATCACCTCGACAACTTCGTCGACAACCACGCCTCGGCGTCGATGCTGGTCCGCTATTACCTGAACAAGATCCCCTGGATCCTCGACACCGTCCTGCCCATCGGCATGCTCATGGCCACGCTGTTCACCGTCGGGGGCATGGCCCGCTACAACGAGCTGAGCGCCATGTTCGCCGCCGGCCGCTCGCTGCTGCAGACGACCCGCCCCCTGCTGGTCCTGGCCCTGCTCGCCTGCCTGCTCTCGCTGGTCTGGGGCGAGTTCGTCCTGCCCCGCACCAACGCCAGGGTCGCGCGCATCTGGGAAGTCGAGATCCACGGCAACCCCGACCGCGTGCGCCCGACCAACGACGCCGCCTTCAACGGCGCGGACGGACGCCTCTACTACGCCCGCAGCTTCTCCCCCGAGCGGCAGCAGATCCGCGAGTTCCGCGTCCACCAGGTCGCGGGGGCCCGCGTCCTGGAGCGGATCGACGCCGCCAGCGCCGACTGGGACGGCAGCCAGTGGGTGCTCGCGGACGGGACCCGCCGCGTCTTCACCGCCCGCGGCGACAGCCTCATCCGCTTCGCCGAGTACGCCTCGGGCCTGGACGGCATCACGCCGCGCACCTTCCTCGACGACCGGCTGAAGCCCGAGGCGATGAACGCCCGGCAGCTGCGGCGCTACATCGACATGATCCGGCGCAGCGGCGGCGACGCCACGGCGCACAGCGTCGATCTGCAGTTCAAGCTGTCCTTCCCGGTGGTGCACCTGATCGTGGTGGTGCTGGGGATCCTGCTGGCCTCGAGCCCCCGCAAGACGACGGTCGCTTCGGGGTTCGGCTGGACGATCGCCATCAGCTTCGGGTACTACCTGGCCATCAACTTCGGCCGGTCGTTGGGCCACAACGGCACGCTCCCCCCCTTCCTGGCGGCCTGGGCCGGCAACCTGGCCTACGCCGGGGTCGCGATCGGGGCGTGGCTGCGGGTGCGCAGGTGACCGGGCGCCGGCGATCGGGCGTTCCGGGGGCTTTTCGCTGGACTCCTTGCCCGCCCGGGCCTAACTTCATACGTCGATGACGTTCTGCGCCCCCGCCCCGCCGTGCCGGGCGGGGGTGCGCGGCGCCCCACCGTGACGACGGAGCCAGCCTCATGCGCAATTGCTACTGCTTGCCCGACCGCCGCTTCTTGCTGGCCGCGATGATCGCCACCGCCGCGCTCGCGATGCTGACCGGCTGCGGCGAGAAGGACGACCTCGCCCCGGTCATCACCCGCGTGCAGGCCAACGTCGACTGCGGCATCGCGCCCGCGGACGTCCAGTTCGTCGCCTTCGTCTCCGGCGGCGATCCCGGACCCGACCCCACCGGCGCCAACACCAATCTCGACATCCTCTGGAACTTCCAGGACGGCGCGACCGGGCACGGCTCGACCACCCACCACGTGTTCGCGGAGCCCGGAACCTACGAGGTCGCCGTGACGGTCACCGACGACGACGGGGACAGCAAGTCGTCCTTCGTCTCGGTCGAGATCCGCGCCGACTCGCTGCTCGTCCGGTCCTCTCCCGACACGACGGTCACCGCGAGCCTGGCCTACTTCCCGACGCACTCCATCGGCGCCACCAACGGCGGCTCCGGCGGCGGGAACTTCCGCAGCCAGCCGATCATCAACGAGATCCTCGCCTTCAACACGGTGCTGCCGAACCCGGAGAACCAGAACCGCCTGGACCCGGTGTTGGAGCTGCACAACCCCACCGGCGCCGCGGTGAACATCGGCAGCTGGTCCCTGTCCAACGACCCCTACGACCGGGACAAGTTCCTCTTCGCCTCGACCGTGTCGATCCCGGCCCACGGCTACTACCGGGTCTGGCTGAACGGCCGCGGGCAGAGCACCGGCACCACGCAGGCCAACTTCAACCTGCTGCTGGGCTGGACGGGCGCCCCCGCCGACTTCGTCGCCGACGTCTACCTCTACGACGCCAGCCGCCGCCTCGTCGACGTGAAGCCGATCCGCAATTCCGCCGCCAACATCTCGTTCGGCCACTTCCCCGACGCCTGCACCGACGGCAGGGCGTTCTTCTCCGCGACCGCCGAGGTCTGCGGCTTCGACCCGGACCTCGGTCAGTTCGACCGGTTCGACTTCCTGTGGCGGTCCGGCAGCATCCTGGAATCGACCTACGGGGAGCGGGAGTCCTCCCACATGTTCACGGTCCAGGACGCGGGGCTGCGCGAGGTGGTGGTCTCGGTCTTCGACACCTACATGAGCGTGACGCGCCACGACACCGTCACGGTCGAGGTGCTGGCGCCCGGGACTCCCTGACGCGCCGTTCCCGGACCCGGCCAAGTGCGAAAAGAGGAAGGCGGAGCCCATGGGGACTCCGCCTTCGTCGTGTGGCCGACCGACGGCTCATCCGCCTGTTCATCCGACCGCGCGCTGCAGCTCCGCGATCCGGTCCGCGCGCTCCCAGGTGAAGCCCGCCTCGTCCCGACCGAAGTGCCCGTAGGCCGCGGTCGGCCGGTAGATCGGCCGCCGCAGGTCCAGCGCCTCGATGATGCCCCGCGGCGTGAGGTCGAAGACCATGCGCACGGCTTCGGCCAGCCGGGCGTCGGGCACGCGTCCGGTGCCGAAGGTGGTGACCATCACCGAGACGGGCTCGGCCACGCCGATCGCGTAGGCGACCTGGATCTGACAGCGCTCGGCCAACCCGGCCGCCACCACGTTCTTGGCGGCCCAGCGCGCGGCGTAGCAGGCCGAGCGGTCGACCTTGGTCGGGTCCTTGCCCGAGAAGGCGCCGCCGCCGTGGGGCGCGCTGCCGCCGTAGGTGTCGACGATGATCTTGCGGCCGGTCAGGCCGCAGTCGCCCTGGGGGCCGCCGACCACGAAGCTGCCGGTCGGATTGACGTGGTGGATGACGCCGTCGGTGTCGAGGTCCAGCGCCGCCAGCTCCGGCGCGATCACCTCCGCGATGATCCGCTCGCGCAGGTCGGGGACGCCGGGGTCGTGCTGGGTGGAGACGACGACCGTGTGGACCTTCACGGGTCGGTCGCCCTCGTACTCCACGGTGACCTGGCTCTTGCCGTCGGGGCGCACCCAGGGCAGCGTGCCGTTCTTGCGCACCGCGGCCAGGCGGCGGGTCAGCCGGTGGGCCAGGGTGATGGGCAGGGGCATCAGCACGTCGGTCTCGCGGCAGGCGTAGCCGAACATCAGCCCCTGGTCGCCGGCGCCGCCCGGGTCGACGCCCTGGGCGATGTCCGGCGACTGCTCGTCGATGGAGGTGACCACCGCGCAGGTCTCGAAATCGAAGCCGTAGGCGGCGGACGTGTAGCCGATGTCGCGGATGGTCCGGCGCACGATGCGCGGGATGTCGACCCAGGTCCGGGTCGTGATCTCGCCCGCGATCATCGCGAGGCCGGTGGTGACGAGCGTCTCGCAGGCCACGCGCCCGTCGGGGTCGACCGCGAGGATCGCGTCCAGGACGCTGTCGCTGATCTGGTCGGCGACCTTGTCGGGGTGACCCTCGGTGACCGACTCGCTGGTGAACAGGTGACGCTGGGACATGGGTGGCGGCCTCCGGATGGAAAGGGTTCAGGAAACGGGACGGTCGGCCGCGACCTCGCAGTCGTCGCCGACGTTGACGCAGCCGTCGACGCCCGCGACGAGCGCACGCTCACCGATCAGGCTGCCGGCCAGCCGGCAGCGGCGCACCACGGCGCCGTCGCCCACGATGGTATCGGTCAGGTCACAGTCCTCGATCAGGGCTCCCGCCCCGACCACGACGTGCGGACCCAGGCGCGAGCGGACCACCCGCGCGCCGGGGGCGACCAGGCAGGGCGGCGCGACGCCGGACGACGCGCCCGTCGCCGCCGGATCCGCGTCCAGCAGGGCGCGATTGGTCTCCAGCCAGGTCTCGCGCTTCCCGCAGTCGTACCACTCGCCGACCGTCTGCACGGAGAAGCGGCAGCCGTCGGCGAGCATGGCCTGCAGGCCGTCGGTCAGCTGGTACTCGCCGCGGGTGCGGCGGTCCTCGGCCACGATGCGGTCCATCGCCGCCCAGAGGCTCGGCGCGTCGCGCAGCAGGTAGGCGCCCACGATGGCGAGGTTGCTCGGCGGCACCTCCGGCTTCTCCACGAAGCGCAGCACCTCGCCGTCGCGCATCTCCACCACGCCGAAGCGCCGGGGGTCCGCCACCTCGCGCACGGCGATGCAGTTGTCGGGGTCGGCGAGCAGGCGCCGGTAGTCCGTCTTGACGATGGTGTCGCCCAGGATGCAGAAGAAGGGCGCGTCGCCGATCGCGTCGCGGGCGATCCAGACGGCGTGCCCCAGGCCCAGCCGCTCGCTCTGCTCGACGCAGGTCACCGGCAGGCCGGGGTAGGCGCCGGCGGCCCAGGTCCGCACGGCGTCGCCGCAGTAGCCCACGATCAGCACGACCTCGTCGACGCCGGCCCGCAGCAGGTCGTCGATGATGTGGCCGAGGATGGGCTTGCCGGCGACCGGCAGCAGGGCCTTGGGCTTGTTGTGCGTGTGCGGCCGCAGGCGCGTGCCGGTGCCGGCGGCAGGGATCAGGGCTTTCACGTTCCGCCGTCCTTCCGCAGCCGGTCCTTGAGCGCGTCGATGCGCGCCACGGGCACGGGATCGACCCCGGCCGCGGCGGCCAGGTAGCAGGACAGGTAGTCGCCAAACTGCACCAGGGACAGGATCCTCGCCAGCGGAAAATCCCCCGCGGCCTCGTGCTCGATCCGGGCCTGGAACTCCCCGTCCATCAGATCGGCGACCGTGCGCGCGCGCAGACGGGCCTCCGGCGTCTCGTCGCCGGAATGCAGCATCAGCAGCAGGAAGTCCCGCCGTCGCGGGCGCAGCACCTCCCAGCCCACGATGTCGTTGTGGGCGGCCTCGGGCAGGGCGACGACCAGCGCCGGACTCTTGCCGTTCTCGTTGACCTGGGCCTTCAGGCGCAGCCCCGGGGCGTGCGCCTCCGGCGAGCAGGTGTAGACCACCAGCAGACGCCCCAGCGCGGCCCGCGCCGCCAGCAGCGCGGGGTTGTCCGGACCGGCGGCCGGCCCGCACGTCTCTTCGCCCCGGCGCCACG
>DYDD01000194.1 GCA_020718045.1 Fibrobacter sp.
CGTGAAGTCCCTGCCCGAACGTGCGGCGGCCCTGGCCCACCGGCGCGAAACGCCGGCGGTGACCGAACCGGAGGCGTCCGTGCCAATGCCGCGGCGCCGGGGGTGGATTGATGGATGGAGGGGATAGCCCATGGGTTGGCGAGAAGTGGGGACCACGCCGAGCTGGGCGAGACGCGCTGCAAGGAGCGCCCCGGCGTGTCCCAACGATGAGAGATCATATCCGGCGCATGCCGAAAGTTCAACTATCGAAAAGCTCTGCGGGTTGCATCGAGCGCGCCGGGGGCGCGGTCTCACGGCCGCCAATCCGGCGCCACCCACGATAGGGGCCATGCCGATCCTCTCATCCGCCAGGATCTGGCCCCAAACTGCCATTCCTCACGCGAATTGTAAGGTGCTGCAAACAAGGCATTTATATGCTGTTTTGCCTTCCCATTCGGCCCGGAAAGCTCGTCACTGTAAGTGCGGCGGGCACGGGGCCCGGCGCCTCGAAAGGAGAGCATCATGACGGTCAACGAGATGATCGAACGCCTGCAAGAGGCCGCCGAAGGCGGATTCGGCGAGTGCGAGGTGCGCCTCGCCTTCCAGCCCAGCTGGCCGCTGCAGTTCACCGTCGCCGGGATCGCCACGCCGGACGACGAGTCCCGCGACCAAGGCGAACCCGACGAAGAGCCGGACGACGCCGCCTCGGTGGTCTACGTCGTCGAAGGCGGCCATCCCGATGGCGACTCCCCCTACGCGCCCGCCTGGGCCTTCGCCGCGGCGCAGTGAGGAGGCTGATCCCATGGCAACGAATCACGACCGGCCCTCGCGACTGCGCTTCAGCGACGGGATGGAGTTCGACCTCAGCGGCGACCTGCGGGTCGTCCAGCGCCGCGACGGCTGGTACGTCGTCGGCCGGGGCATGCTCATCCCCGTCGCCGATCGCGAAGAAGGCGACCGCGTGGTGGCCCAGATGAAGGACGAAGGAGGCAGCGACGATGCGCTACGGACCTGACGACAAGTTCTGGGTCGTGGTTGACCCGAAGACCCACGCCACGCTCGACGATCTCGTGTTCGAGGCCTCGCTGCGCGACCTCGAGCTGCAGTTCAAGGGCGGGCTGCAGATCGAAGAGAACCCGACCCTGTTCACCGACCGGCAAGAGGCGCGGATCGAAGCCTACGGGCGACTGACTGCGATGCGGGCCAGCCAGGCCATCCTGCGCGCCGGCCGCGAGAACCCCGACACCCGGATCGACCGCGTCGAGATCTACGGCGCTGACGGGACGCTGGTGTTCGCGGCGGACATCCCGCAGGAGGTGGACTGACATGGCAAAGAACGCGGCGCCGCGATTCGGCATGAAGGCCCACCAGGTGTTCTGGAACGAGCGGGGCAGCATCGTCTGCGCCTGCTGCCATATCCCCTACCCCGGGTCCGACACCTGGATCTGGGAGCGGTGGGAAGAGATCACGCCCGCTGACATGGTGGAGATCGACCGCCAGGGCGGGCGCGTGGCGTGCGAGGGCTGCGGCAAAGAGCCCAGCCGGATCGCGCGTCTGAACCCGAGCGAAAGGACCAAGCGATGAGCAAGACCACCAAGAAGACCACGCGGGCCCGCAAGCCTGCCGCCGTGAAGGCGAGCACCAAGACCACCGAGGCCAAGGCCGCGCGCGAAGAGCTCTGCGTGTTCGCCTTTCGGCTGACCGAGGCCGAGCGGGACGCCATCCACAAGGCGGCTGGGCCGGCAAAGGCCTCGAAGTTTGCGCGCAACCTGCTGGTGGCCGCCGCCACGAAGGATGATGCCGCGGTTCGGGCGATCATGAAGGAGATCGCGGCCGTAGCCTAGCTCGCTGGCTCTAGCCCAGCACCGACGACCTCTCGGCTGGCCGAGGGGTCTTCGGCGTCATTGACGGCCCCTGCTGAGACTGCCGTGTTGGGGCCGATGGGGGATTGTAGCCGCGGGCCCGACCCGTCCAAGTGATGCACAGAATACACAGAATTCCCCGCGACTGATGGTGGTCCTGAATTCTGTGTATTCTGTGTATTCCGTTCTGCATCGCGCCGCCGCCACGCCAACACACGACAAGCGGCCGAGCAGAATTGCCTCGGTACTCCACGCCGCACTTTCTGGGGTTCGAGCTCCCGCCCGCATTGGCCGCAGAACGGAATCAGAGGCCCCTGCATTCCGTTCGTTTCCGTTCCAGGTACCGAGGTGCCACCCGAGTCATTTGGAACGCTCACAGCGCCTCCTGGAGCGTCGGCCTGGTGTGGTTGCCGAAATCCCGGCATGGGGGCCTGCCGATTCACCTTTTCACCATTCACCACCGGGGTCTCATACACGCACGCAAAGGAAGATAGAAATACACGCGGGCATGGGTGAATAGGGAATGAGAGAGAGAGTGTGTTTATATATAATGACTTACAACCTCTCCGCTTCACTGTACTTCACTCCTTCGAGATGGGGTGAAAAGGTGAAAAATCCCGCATCGATTTGAATGCCTTTGGATTGCGGCGATTGGGCCTCGGCCCGTTTCACCTTTGGGGCATTCACTGCCCAGAACCGAGGCTCACCAACCTGTAGAATCGCGCCGTCGAGCCGCGAGCACATGCGGTCCGGGTGATGATGTCCCCGCGCTGCTCCAGCGTCGTCACGAGCACGTGGAAGGTCTTGGCGTCGACCTTCATCCGCTTCAAGAGAACGCTGTGCGAGAGCTCGCCACCGGGAGCTGCGCCGAGCTTCTTGAGGAACTTCAAGCACTCCGCCTGGAATGGATTCTCCGCGACGTGCGACTGGGCCATGAACAGCATGCGCCGGGCCTGATGCGTGACGAACCGTCGCGCCCACTCGGCCGCCGCGCGGCCGATCTGCGGCTCGACGTGGTTCTCGCTGATGGCATAGAGCAGCGCTAGCTTGCGGGCGTGCTCGCTCACACGACCCCAGACCGTCGTTCCGGCTTCGTTCTCGGCCGCCTCGGCCCGCGCATACTCGGCCTCCGCCTCAAGACGCATCTCGACCAGGATCTGCCTGGCTTCTTCCGTCTGTGGGACTATCAGGGGGTCCGGATGGCAGTTCTCGAGGTTGCCCGTTCCGGGCTGAAAATTCGCCCACCAGCGGGCGGTCTCCAGAATCCGCTCCGGCAACGGCTTCAATTTCGGTTCCTGCCCCGGCGATCGTCCGCCGCAGTCGAGGATGATCATGCGCGCGAAGAACCCGTTGGTCAGCATCCGCTCAGAGAGCGCTTCGTAGTAGTGGCCCGGGCACGCAGTTCCGAACATCACCAGACACGGCTGATCGATAGCTCCGGGTGCGTCTTTTCCCGCCTTCCGCCTCATGGGGAACACCGAGTCGGCCGACGAATAGATCGTCAGCATCGTCCCCATGATGTTCTCGTGGCGAGCATCGCGAGACTTGTTGATCGACTGCAGCATGCCGTCGATCTCGTCGGTCTGGAACAGCATGGTCGGCTCGATGTAGAGAGCGTCCTGGATGCCCTCTCCCGAAGCGAACCGCCCACCGAGTTGATGCGACAGCCCAACCGCGTGCAGGATCTCGGTGTTGAGCTTCCGCGGTCGGTCCTTGCCGGCCGCCGAATGCGCCAAGCCAAGCAGGTAGAGGTTCGTTCGGTTGTCCCCCGGGTCGCGGACCTTACGGCCGGCCAATGTCGCCAGCAGCGCCAGGGCGCCAGCGAAGCTCATCACCAGGTTTGGGTACGGAGCCGTGGCCAGGCAGTGATCCATGACCTCAGACACAAAGCCCGGGATCCGGAACAGGTCATCCGGCATCGGGCCGGGGTCCCGGACATCAATCGGGCCTTCGTCGATCGCACCGGCTTCGGCGGTATCCTGCCCCCAATGGTTCTCCGCCACCGCGACGGCAACCTGGTCCGGCTCATAGCGAGCAATGCTGGCGGCGGTCCGCTCCACCTCACGCTCCGAGAGCGGCGGCCGGCAGCGGTCCTGGTTGGCCCTGGCCAGGGCGGCTTGGATTTCGGTCTGGCTCATCCCCACCCGCCGCATGGCCCCGCCCAGGCGCGCCAACGTGGCGTTCCTTTGGCCGGCTGGTATCAGGTTGCCACCGGTGGCCGCCGGCGCGCCCTGGGGCGCCAGGGGCGCGCCTTGGGCCGCCACCTGGCCGTCCTCAGCGGGTCGGTCGGCAACCTGGGCGAAGAGATCCGCTCCGCCCTCGACCCGCGCCCCGAGCCAACCGGGGGCTTCGGGCTGATCGGCCGGCCCAGCCTCGATAGCCTTGATCCACTGGTACGGCTTGCCACCCACCACCGAAGGCGGCAAGACGATGTATCCGCCGTTGGCCCTGGTGTCGACCTTCGGGGCGAGCCGACCCGCGCTGCTGCTCCATCTCTTGCCTGCCGGCTGTCGGAAGATGTAGTGCCGACCGCCGCGAGGGGTCAGCGAGACCGGGCATTCTCCGAGCGCCTCGAGGTCATCGCCGGGCCAGGGGTTGTCGGCCCCGTCGACGTCCACGACCAGCAGGCCGGCGGTCGGCATGCCGATGTTCGCGTCCGGCCGTGCCGTCCACCACGCCTCGATCTGGCTGGCGTCCGTCGTGGCGTCCAGGAACCCATGCGCCGTCGCGGGGGCCTTCCCTCCCGGTACGCACGGGAAGACCGGGTACCCGAGTTCCACATACCTCAGCGCTGCCTGCAACAGTGTCGTCTTGGATTCACTCACAACACACCTACTTCATGGTCAGAAGGGTAAATCGCCGTCATCCAGCGGGTCGTAGCCACCCGCGGAACCACCGGCCAGGACTCCGGCCGGCTCGAGGTCGTCGTCCATTCCCGGCTCGCGCCAGGCGGGCCTGTCATCCAACTCGTAGCCGATGATCCGCGGGAACTGGTCACCCACCACGGCGCGCACGGTGATCGTGCGGGTCCGGCAGAGCGCGCCGTCGTTGGCCATCAACGCCGCCTCGTCCGCGGTCCGCGGCACAGGAGCGGTCGACCTGCGTCGCCACCACGATTCGGCCTTCTGGCGGGCCCAGCCGGTATGTTCGAAGCAGATCCACTCGGACTGGTGCTGGTGAAAGCCGATCCGGTACTCGACCCGCAGGGTCTTGGGCGCATCTTCGGGCGCGCCCTTCTTCGCGTGGACGCCATAGAAGACATCGCGGACTTCGTGGACCGTCGTCGTCACCTCGCCCGAGAGGATGCCTTCGGTGGATGCCGTCGCCTCGTGCTGTTGGCGATCGGGCGGGGGGAACTCGTACCCGCAGTCCGGGCAGACGGCATAGCCGGTGGCGATCAGGCTCTGGCACTGGGGGCACTGCTTCGCCGGAGCCTCGCCGGCACCGCGAGGCTGGACCGCCTGGACGCGGATGGCGTCGACCGGCCCGTGCCGCAGCACGTTGCCGCCGAAGTCCAAGACCAGGCAGTTCTCCTTGCCCGCGTTCAGGCGGAAGCCTCTCCCAACCATCTGATAGTAGAGCCCAGGCGAGAGAGTCGGCCGCATCATGGCAACGCAGTCGATGTTGGGCGCATCGAACCCCGTGGTCAGCACATTCACGTTGACCAGGTACTTGATCCGGCCAACCTTGAATTCCGCCAGGACGCGGTCCCGTTCCTCGCTCGCCGTCTCTCCGAACACCGTGGCCACGGGCTCGCTCGCCATCCTGCCCAGCACACCAGCGACGTGCTGCGCGTGCTTGATCCCGGTGGTGAACACGAGCACCGACCGCCGCGTCTGCGTCTGCTCGACGATCTCCTGGCAGGCCGACTCCACGAG
>DYDD01000195.1 GCA_020718045.1 Fibrobacter sp.
GAGGACCTCGTCGGCCAGGACGAACTGCTCGGCCCGGGCCGGCCGCTGCGCCGGCTCATCGACGGCGACGTGCTGCCGTCGCTGCTGCTGTGGGGGCCGCCCGGCTGCGGCAAGACCTCGCTGGCCCGCGTCATCGCCAGCGTCACGGCCGCCAACTTCCTCGAGTACAGCGCCGTGCAGGTCGGCAGCCGCGAGCTCAAACAGGTCATGGCCGAGGCGGCCAAGCTGCGGCGGTCGCTGCAGCGACGCACCATCATCTTCCTGGACGAGATCCACCGCTTCAACAAGGCCCAGCAGGACGCGCTGCTGCCCTGGGTGGAGAAGGGCGACGTGACGCTGATCGGCGCCACGACCGAGAACCCCTCCTTCGAGATCAACGCCGCGCTGCTGTCGCGCACGCGCCTGTTCGTGATGAAGCTGCTGGACGAGGCAGCCCTGGTGGACCTGCTGCGCCGCGCGCTGGCGGACCCCCGCGGCCTCGGCGGCGGCCTCCGTGGCGACCAGGGCGCGGCGACGGGCTTCGCCGAGGACGCCCTGCGCTCCCTGGCCATGGCGGCCGACGGCGACGGGCGCGTGGCGCTGAACCTGCTGGAGATGGCGGCCGCGGCGGCGGAGCCGGGCGAGGTCGTCGACGCCGCGGCGATCGCGCGCATGATCCGCGACCGCGCCATCCGCTTCGACAAGGCCGGCGAGGAGTTCTACAACCTGATCAGCGCGCTGCACAAGTCGCTGCGCAACAGCGACCCCGACGCCGCGCTGTACTACCTGGCCCGGATGCTCGAGGGCGGCGCCGACCCGCTGTACGTCGCCCGCCGCCTGACCCGTTGCGCCAGCGAGGACGTGGGCCTCGCCGACCCGCAGGCGCTGCCGCAGGCGCTCGCGGCGCGCGACGCCGCGCAGTTCCTGGGCATGCCCGAGGCGGCGCTGGCCCTGGCCCAGGCCTGCGTGTACCTGGCGCTCGCGCCCAAGAGCGACGCGGCCTACACCGCCTACGGGGCCGCCGCGGCCGAGGTCCACCGCGGCACGAACCCGCCGGTGCCCCTGCACCTGCGCAACGCGCCGACGCGGCTGATGGCGTCGGTGGGCTACGGCGAGGGCTACGCCCACGCCCACGACGCGCCCGAGGGCGTCGCCGCCATGGACTGCCTGCCGGACGCGCTGCGCGAGCGGCGCTTCTACGCGCCGTCGGCGCGGGGGTTCGAAGCGCGCCTCGGCGAGAGGCTGGCGAAGATCCGGGACTGGAAGCAGCAGCGCCGCGACGGCGCCGCACAACCGACGAAAGACGAGGACGCATGAAGCGCATCGGTGTCTTGACGGGTGGCGGCGATTCCGCCGGCATGAACGCGGCCCTGAGGGCCGTCGTGAGGACGGCGCTGAGCGAGGGGGCCGAAGTGGTCGGCATCCAGCGGGGCTGGCTCGGCCTGAGCGAGGCCGACGCCCGGCCGCTGACCTCGCGCGACGTCGCGGGCATCCTGCACGCCGGCGGCACGATCCTGCGCACCTTCCGCTACCCCGACTTCAAGCTCGAGACCGGCCAGGAGAAGGTCGGCCGCGCGCTGAAGAAGCTGAAGCTGGACGGGCTGGTGATCATCGGCGGCGACGGCAGCTTCCGCGGCGGCGCCGTGCTGGACAAGACCTTCGACCTGCCGGTGATGGGCGTGCCCGCGACGATCGACAACGACATCCCGGGCACCGATTTCTCCATCGGCTTCGACTCGGCGCTGAACATCGCCGTGGACGCCGTGGACAAGATCCGCGACACGGCCTCGAGCCACGGGCGCATCTTCGTGATCGAGGTCATGGGCCGCTCCTGCGGGCTGCTGGCCATGCAGGCCGGCCTGAGCACCGGGGCCGAGGAGGTCATCGTGCCGGAGATCCCCTTCGACCTGGACGCGATCTGCCGGCGCATCGAGGGCGGCTACGACCGCGGCAAGCAGCACGCGGTGATCCTGGTCGCCGAGGGCGCGGCCAAGGCGCCCTACATCGAGTACGAACTCAAGAGCCGGCTGAAGCGCTCCATCCGCATGGTCGTGCTCGGCCACGTGCAGCGCGGCGGCTCCCCCTCGGCCGCGGACCGCATCCTGGCCACCCGCTTCGGCGTGGAGGCCACGCGGCTGCTGCTCGGCGGCGAGCGGGGCAAGATGGTCGGGATGGTCTCCGGCCGCCTCAAGGCCGGCCCGCTGGCTACGCGCAGCGACGTCGCCCGCAAGCAGGTGCTGGCCTACGAGCAGATGCTGCGGCTGCTGACCTGACGCCGCCCGCCGCCGGCCCGCACGAAGGAAAGCGCCCCCGCCGGCCGGCGGGGGCGCTTTCGCGACGGGCGGCTCGCAGGAGCGTCAGCTGCCGCGGATCGCCGTGTTGGCGACCTTGAACCAGTTGATCCGGATCGTGCCGCAGACGTTGCGCAGCGTGCCGTAGGACCTGGTGCGCTCGATGCGCGAATCGGACACGCCGGTCAGCGAGAACGAACCGACCAGGGGCAGGTTCTTCTCCTTCAGCAGGTGCAGCATGTAGCCCGCGCCGGCATCGAGGTCGACCACCCGCAGCGTGGCGTTGTCCAGCACGATGTACCAGCCGTAGTCGTTGGGGCCGGGGTTCGCGCGCTGCATCTCGCTCAGGTCGTGGCGGGGCACGTAGACGAAGTTGTCCACCATCGACTGCACTTCGGGCGCGCGGTCGCCGGCGGTCGCCGGCAGCAGGGGCTGGAAGGTGCTTTCCAGGCGGGCGTTCATCTCGTTGAGGTTCGTGCCCGGAGTCTCGATCTGCAGCTTGGTCAGCTTGATGATCGACGGCAGCGTGTAGTTGGCCACCGAGTCGACGCGCGCGATCGCGCCGCCCTGGCGCACGCCCATCAGGAACAGGTGCGTGGTCGTGTTGCCGGTGGCGCGGTCGGTGAACCGCTTCTGCACGCCGAGGCGCTGGCCCTGGTACTTGCCGGCGTACTCGGACTGGAGGGCGGGGCCGACCAGGAAATGCATCTGGTTGCCGTGCTTGACGATCGCCACGTCGCCGCGCGCGAAGTAGAGCGGGGGACCGTCGACCTCGAACAGGAAGTCCGCGCTGCGGACCGAATCGGCGCCCGCCATCACGGCGCCCAGGGAGGCGGACAGGTATGGATCGACCACCTTCTCCTTGCTGCAGCCGGCGAGCCCGGCCAGGATCGCGATGATCAGCATCGCCGCGAGGAGAAGCGGAGCCCGTCGCAGCACGGACGTGGCAGCAAACATGGACAACCTCCCTTGGGGGTATCGGATCGTGCCGACCGTCCGCGGCCGGCGTATCGAACTGGACTGGCGTTCCCGCCGTCGGAGCACGGCAGCAGATTACCCGCCGCCGCCCGTCGCCGTCAACACCGCGGCTCGCGCCGACGGTGTCATGAAATTGGCGAACCGGGGCTGAAAAAGCAAATGCAATCCCCGGTTTCGAGCCGCTTCAGGCGCCCCGGCGGTCCAGGGGCGGCAGCCGCCCGGCCCGCCCGACGAGCCCTTCCTGGTCCGGGTCGTCCCAATCCCATAGTTCGTGGAACAGCTCCCAGTGGAGCGGCAGCAGGACGCCCGCCGCGCCGAAGAGCCGCGCGAACCGGCGGCGGCGCTCGGCGACCGGCAGGCCGGGCAGGAACCCGCGCCGCAGGCGGCCATCGATCGTCACGTCCCAGGCTTCCTGGAACGCCTCGGCCAGCGCCGGCGGCACCGCGGACGGCACGATCCGGCCCGCCAGCACGTCGGCCACGGCCAGGAAATGGTGGTGCAGGAAGCGCTCCCCCTGCGCGGGCGAGAACGGCGGCGGGTCAGGCGGCGACGATGGTTCGCGCAGGTCCCAGGGCAGGGACGGCAAGGCGCCGGCGAGCTCCGCGCCGCGTTCGGCGAGGAAGTGGCCGGGGTGGCCGTAGATCTCCAGCGCGCCGGGGGCCGCGAGGCGCCACCAGGGACGCTCGTCGGGCGCGAGGTCGTCCAGGACCAGCGCCAGCTCGCGCAGGCGGTCGGGCAGGCCGTGGCGGCGGGCCGCCTCCGTCGCCAGCGCCGCGACGGCGGCGGCGTGCTCCCAGTCGGCGGGTTCCACGCGCAGCAGCACGGCCGCCTCCCTCCTAGCCGGCGATCAGTGAGCCGCCGCCGAGCGGCCGCAGGCGGGCGGTGAAGTGGCGCAGCACCGGCGCCTCCTCGACGATCTCCAAGCCGCGCAGTCGCTCGCCGCACTCGCGCAACCGTCCGCAGACCTCCGCCACGTAGGCCAGGTGCGTCTCGGTGTACACGCGCCGCGGCACGGCCAGCCGCACGAGTTCCATCGCCGGGTGCACGGTCCGGCCCGTCTCGGGATCGGCGTGGGCGAACATCAGGCTGCCGATCTCCACGCCGCGCACCCCGCCTTCGAGGTACAGGGCGCAGGTGAGCGCCTGCGCCGGGAAGGCGCCCTGCGGGAGGTGCGGCAGCATCCGCCGCGCGTCGATGTAGACGGCGTGGCCGCCGACGGGCGTCAGGATCGGCACGCCGCGCTCCTGCATCTGCTCGCCCATCCGCCCGACCTGGCCGATGCGGTAGGTCAGGTAGTCGTCGTCGAGCACCTCGCGCAGACCCTGCGCGACCGCGGCCAGGTCGCGCCCGGCCAGGCCGCCGTAGGTGCGGAAACCCTCGATGAGGATCAGCAGGTTGGTGATGTCGCGGGCCCAGTCGTCGTCGTTCAGGCAGAGGAAGCCGCCCATGTTCACCAGGGCGTCCTTCTTGGCGCTCATCGTGCAGCCGTCGCCGAGGGCGAAGATCTCCCGCGCGATCTCCTTGATGCTGAGGTCGCGGCAGCCCGGCTCGCGCCGCTTGATGAACCACGCGTTCTCCGCGAAGCGGCAGGCGTCGAAGATCAGGGGCACGCCCTGGCCGTGGCAGAACGCGGAGACCTCGCGGATGTTCGCCAGCGCGACGGGCTGGCCGCCGCCGCTGTTGTTGGTGATGGTGATCATGACGAAGGGGATGCGGTCGCCGTAACGGTCGAAGGCCTCGGCCAGCTTCGCCAGCGACATGTTCCCCTTGAACGGGTGGTCGCCCGCGGGGTCGAGCCCCTCGTCGATGACGCAGTCGATCGCCAGCGCGCCCTGGTGCTCGACGTTGGCGCGCGTGGTGTCGAAGTGGATGTTGTTGGGCACCACCGAGCGCCGGTCCAGGCGCGTCGTGAACAGCAGGTTCTCCGCCACGCGCCCCTGGTGCGTGGGGATGACATGGCGGTAGCCGAAGATGTCGCGGATGGTGTCCTCGAAGTCGTAGTAGTTGCGGCTGCCCGCGTAGGCCTCGTCCCCCTGCACCAGCGCGCCCCACTGGGCGTCGCTCATCGCCGAGGTGCCGCTGTCGGTCAGCAGGTCGACGTAGATCGACGAGCTCGGCAGGCCGAAGACGTTGTAGCCGGCCTTGGCCAGCGCCGCGGCGCGTTCCTCGCGGCTCACGCGGCGGACCGGCTCGACGACCTTGATGCGGTAGGGAACGAACGGCAATTCCATGGGTCCTCCTCGACCGGGGAGACGGCGGAAGGCCTTGCCACGCGCGGCGGGGCGGGGCATCCTGCGGGGTCGAAGGTAGCAGCCGCCGATACGGCGAACAAGGAAAGA
>DYDD01000196.1 GCA_020718045.1 Fibrobacter sp.
CACGCGCACGCCAGGACCAGCCACGCCCGCGTCGCGGCGGCGGCCGGCCGCCCCTTCGGTTCGCTGGTGTTCACTGAAGGTGCTTCTCCCTGCGGACGTCCACGTCGTAGATCCTCATGACGGCGCCGTCGCTCTCGGTCAGCACTTCGAGGATGCCGTCGCCGTCGATGTCGAGCAGTTCCATCCGCGAGCCGAACACCTCGTCGCCCCACTTCAGGTCGCCGCTGCGCGAATTCAGGACCTGGCCGGTGTTCAACACGATCTCCGGCAGTTTGTCCCCGTCGACATCGCCCACCGCCACGCGGTTCGCCTCGTACTCGTTCAGGCTGGTCCACTCGCGGTTGAAGTTGACGCCGTCGATGTAGTAGAGGTGCCGGTTCGCGTTGACGACCAGCTCGAGCGCGGGGTCGTCGTCGACGTCGCCCACGCAGAGGCCGTGCAGCACCTGGAAGTCGTTCTGGAGGGTCTCGTAGCGCAGGCGGCCGTCGTCCGCGGACCAGACGTAGAGGATGGCCGCGCTCGTCCAGGCGATCACCTCGTCCGAGCCGTCGCCGTCGAGGTCGGCCGCGAGCACCTCCTGCACGGTGCCGGTCAGCTGCTTGCTGGTCCACAGCGCCCGGGCGCCCTCGCCCGTGACATGGACGAGCCGGACCAGGCCGAAGCGGTCGCCGATGGCCAGCACCGGCCCGTCGGCGTCCTCGAGGGACTCGATCGTGGCGACGTGGTCCAGGCGCTCGGCGGCGCGCATGGCCCGCACGTAATCCTGGTAGCCGAGGGACCGAGGGCCGCTGGCGAGCAGGCCGAACTCCTGCTGGGCTGCGGCCGCGCCGGCGAGGGACAGGACGGCGAGGAACAGGGCCCTGCGCGCCAGCACGGCTGGCCGGATCGCGGCCACGCCGCGCGCGAACTTGGAAGCGGTCATCATGAGCGGCCTCGCAGATCTCCTGATGATGCCGGCCGCCGACGGCGGTGGCGCGCGCAGCGACCGGGTCCGGCAGGGCGCCGGTTGACGCATTCAGGGGGTGGCGATATCCGGCGCTCAAGATAACCGTTGCCCGGCGCGGCGTCCACCGCCGGATCGGCCGGCCGTCGGCGGGACGCGGCGCGGCCGCAGCCGCCGGTCACCAGGGAACGGGGAAGCCGGCCTGCAGGTGGCAGGACCAGCCGGAGTAGTCGAAGCCCGTGTCGACGAAGCGGCGCCAGCGCACCAGCGCCACGACGAGCGTGCGCGGCGACGGCCGCAGTTCCCAGCCGGCTTCCAGCACGCCCGAGTAGTTGCGCAGCTCGCCGGCGGGGATCGCCGTCGCGGCGGAGTCGGCCGCGGCCGCACCCGGGTAGCTGATCTGGGCGATGTCGAGGCCCAGGCCGACGAAGGCGACCCGCGCGGGGGCCTCCCCCCGCAGGTCACCGAGGTAGCGGCGCGCGACGAGCCCGGCGGCGACGAGGTCGCGCCCTCTCGCCACGCTGCGGTACTCGCCGTGCAGGACCAGCCCGAGGTTGAAGTCGTAGAGGGGCGGGAAGATCTCGGCGCCGGCCGCCGGACTCAGCACCAGCCCGCCGGAAACGCCGGGGCGCAAGCCGCCCTCGCCGCGCGTGTCCCCCAGGCTCGGGCCGAGCGTGAGGAAGGGCGGCGGCGCCGCGTCGGGACGGTCGAGGGACGAACGCAGGACGCCGCCGGCGCGCACGGACACCGCGCAGGCCAGCAACACGCCGGTCGCCATCAGGCAGGACGCGGCGAGGCCCGGCAGCCGCCGTTTCAGCCGTCTCGACTTCATCGCACCTCCGTTGGCGCCGCCATGCTCTGCGCTCGACGCCGCCATCAAAGCAAGGACGGTGCCAGGCCTCGAATCATCCAACATGTTGCCGGGAATGGGGATGCGCATTATGATCCCGGCGGCGACGGCCGCATCGCGACCGCCGTGATCGCCCACTGGCCACCGGAGGACGCATGGCCCCCGACACGCCCGCCATGGCCTACACCACGCTCGCCGGCGACGGCGAGGCCGAGATCCGGGTCGAGCGCTCGCGCTTCCTGGCGACGGCCCGGCCCGTCCCGGACGCGGCGGCCACGAAGGAACTCGTGGCCGGGATCGCCCGCACGCACCACGACGCCCACCACGTCTGCTGGGCCTGCCGCCTGGGCCACGGCGAGCAGCCGGAGCAGCTGCGCAGCGATGCCGGGGAACCGGCGGGCACCGCCGGCGAGCCCATCCTCGGCGTGCTGCGCCACGCCGGGATCACCGACGCCGCGATCGTGGTCGTGCGCTGGTTCGGCGGCGTGAAGCTGGGCACCGGCGGCCTCGGCCGCGCCTACCGGGAGGCGGCGGAGGCGGCCCTCGCCGCCGCGCCGCGGCTGGTGGTGCCGTTGGGCCTGCGCCTGCGCCTGGATTTCCCCTACGACCTGGTCGGCAGGATCGAGCACCTGCTCGGGAGCTGCGGCGGCCGCCGCGACAACGCCGTGTTCGGCGCCGGCGTGGCCTGGACCGTCTGGGTGCCAGCGTCGCGCGGCGAGGAGTTCGCACGCGAACTCGCGACGCTCGGTCAGGGGCGGGTCCACGTCGCGCCCGCAGAAGATCCCTGACCCGCGCGACCGCCCTCCCCCGTTCCCGGACGCGAAGCGGGCCTCTTCCGAAGAAGGGGCCCGCCTCCACTCGTCTCGCTCGCCTGACCCGTCAAGCCGTCATGTCACGCATGTCCTGGTAGTCGTGCATGTACCGGAAGGTCTTCGAATTGCGGATCTTCTCGAAGGCCTCCTCCTTGATCTGGCGGATGCGCTCGCGGGTCAGGCCCATGATCTGGCCGATCTCCTCGAGCGTCATCTCCTTGTCGGCGCCCAGGCCGTAGTACATGCGCAGCACGCGGGCTTCGCGCGGCTTGAGGTCGCACAGCATGCGCTCGATGGACTCCATGAGGTCCTCCTCAAGGACCCGCGAGTCGGGCGTCTTGCTGCGGGTGTCCTCGAGGAAGTCGAGGTAGGTCGAGTCCTCGTCGTTGCCCACGTAGTCGTCGAGGAAGAAGTTGTCCTGCATCAGCGGCAGGGTGTCCTTGACCTCGTCGAGGGACAGGCCGAGGCGGGCCGCGATCTCCTCGGGCAGCGGCTTGCGGCGCAGGTTCTGCTGCAGCTCGCTGCTGACGCGCTTGATCTGGTTGAGCACGCGGGCGCGGTTCAGCGGCATGCGCACGATCTTCGAGTGGTTGGCCAGCGCGGCCAGGATCGACTGGCGGATCCACCACACGGCGTAGGAGATGAACTTGTAGCCGCGCGTCTCGTCGAAGCGCTGGGCGGCCTTGAGCAGGCCCAGGTTGCCCTCGTTGATCAGGTCTTCCAGGGGCACGCCGTAGTGGGCGTACTCCTTGGCGATCGACACCACGAAGCGCAGGTTCGAGTTGACCAGCTTGTGCAGGGCGACGCCGTCGTTGCCGCGGATGCCGCGCGCCAGCTCGCACTCCTCCTCCCGGCTCAGCAGCGGGAAGGCCTTCACTTCCTGGAAATAGAGGTCCAGGTTGCTCATCAACCGGGCGCTCTCGCGTTTCACGCGCGCGGCGGGTCGGCGGTCCCGGGGGGTCTTGCCGGTCTTCACTGCCATGACTGACGTCCTTGCTCCGTATCCGTGGGGCTGCATTTTGTGTTTGACAATACAAGTCCCGTACCATGTGCGGGCGGTGAACAACCGATTCTCTCCTGTTCCCTAAGCGCTATGAACCGCTAGGAGATACGAGACGGGTGGTCCCGCGGGGCCCGGGACGGCGAACCTGCCGAACCGTGACTTTCGACAATCTGTCAGTGAACGGCTGTTTACGAGGGACAGGCTGTCAGCGGGACGGGGGGCCACACCCCCCGTCCGCCACCCTTCACCGGCCCCAGGCGAGGCGCCTCACCACGTCACGAGGACACGGTAGGTCAACGCCGTTTCGCCGTCGGCGGGCACCGGCACGTCGAAGCGGAACGTGTCGGCGTCGACCTTCGCGTGGGCGTGGCTCTCCTCGAGGATCGACCACTCGCCGCCCGCGGACTCGGTGACCTCGACGGTCACCGGCGCGGGCGTGTGGTTCTTCAGCACGATCCGGTAGGCGTACTCGCGGGAGCGGTCGCCGCGCGCCCGCTCGTCGGTCTGCGTCCGCTCGGCGCCGATGTCGAAGGCGTAGCCGGTCAGCAGCTCGACCGTCTCGTCCTTCGGCGTGTGCCCGATGCGGTCCTCGCCCAGCAGCTGACGGGCGCCGGAAGCCGAGCGGCCGTAGACGCGCACGACGCCGGCCGGCAGGGGCAGGCCGAGCCCGTCACGCTCGCGGTTCTCCAGGACATGCCAGACCGCCACGCGGTCGGACCGCGCCGCGCCGCCATGGCGCAGCCCTGGCGCGCCGCCGAGGCGGTAGTGGCGGCTCACCTTGACGTCGGACGCCGTGAACAGCGAGAGCTGCTTGACGCTCTGCTCCTTGAGTGTGGTGCGCTCGCCGTAGGTGTAGAGGTGGTAGTCCGAGACGGTCTCCTCGACCATGCCGGCGTCCATCGCCATGTCCACCTCCGCGAGCTTGTACATGACCGGGCGCGACGGGGGCGGCGCCTGGTGCACGTCGCCGGCCAGGAACATCAGCTGCGCGTCGCGGTAGGTGGCGCCGCTGCGGTTGTCCACCGACACCCACGCCTGCAGGTCGCCGGACGTGCCGCTCTCGGCCAGCTGCAGGACGTAGTCGGCCGACCACGACACGCCGCGCGTCAGGTACGAAACGTCCAGGTCGCGGCGGCCGGCGCCTTCGGCGCGGACCTGCCAGACCAGCGTCGGCAACGCGCGCAGGTCGCCGGGCAGCTCGGGCAGGGCCAGGCGTCCCGGCACCTCGAAGACGACCTGCTCGTCGACGCGATAGACCGGTCCCTGCGCCATCCCCAGCAGCGTGCCGGTGCGGCGCGAACCGTCCTCCTGCAGCCAGGACACCTCGCGCCCGACGTACTTCTCGAGGATCTTCTCCCGCGACATCAGGTCGAATTCGTAGTTCTGCTCCAGCAGACGCAGCCCCTTGCCCGCCGCCGTCTCGACCAGCAGCGAGCGCGGCTCGATCTGCGACGGCACGTCCTGGAACTCCAGGCGCGCATCGCCGCCCGGCAGCTCGAGCCGCCGCACCTCGCGCACCAGGGCGAGGTTCTCGTTGTAGATCGTGAGCATGAGCTCGGCGCGGTCGGCCGCGCCGCTGAGCACGACCGGGACCTCCGCCGCGACGACGGGCAGGGCCGCCGCCAGGACGAAGACGGTCGCGGCGATCCGGAGACAGCTGAACCCCAGGCATGTCCTCTTCATCGCATCCTCCCTTGACGTTCCGTTTCCGGCGCTCAAGTGCCCCATCGTCCGGCCGATGCTGCGTCGACACGGTGCCGCCGCGCGCGACGGCGTCGCCTGAACCCCGTGCCGCGGTCGCGGTTCCGACCCCGCGGCGATTCCCCGTCCGCCGGAGGGCGTCTTGCGTCTCACCCTGCTGATCGTCGACGACGCGGACTTCATGCGCTTCGTGCTGGGCGACCTGGCCCGCGAGGCCGGGATCGCCATCATCGTCGAGGCGGGCAACGCCACCGAGGCGCTCGATCTACAGGCCGCGCTGGCGCCCCGCCTCGCGGTCGTGGACCTGTCCGCCGATGCCGTCGTCGGCGAAGGCCTGCTGGGCGCCCTGCTGGCCCGCGATCCCGACCTGGCCGTGGCCGCCGTCGTCTCGCCGGGCGACGCCGTCGGCGCCGCGCGGGCCCGCG
>DYDD01000429.1:0-750 GCA_020718045.1 Fibrobacter sp.
TCAGGGCCGTCAGCTCGATCGCCGCCTGGGCCTCGTAGCGGACCTCGCGCCAGCCGCCGGTCAGCGCCGCCACGGCGTCGAACAGCCGACCGCAGCTGCTGGTGAGCGGGGAGTGGAGACCGCCGTCCACCATCCGCAGCACGTCCGCCGCATCCCGGTCCGCGAGGAAGGGCAGATCGGGCAGCTCGTCGCCGAACGCGGCGCGCAGGTGGCTCAGCGCGATGCGCCAGGGGTGGCGGATCGCGGCGTCGCCGCCGGGCAGCGGCACGCGCGACAGGTGCCCCACGCGCCTGAAGGCGGCCGCGTCGCCGGCGAGGATCTCGCCGCCCCAGATCGTGCCGTCGGGACCGTAGCCGGTGCCGTCGAGGATCAGGCCCAGGGCCGGCTCGCGGTGGCCGTGCTCGACCAGGACGGCGGCCAGGTGGGCGTGGTGGTGTTGGACGGGGACCAGGCGCTTGCCCGCATCGCGGGCCTGTTCCCGCGCCCATCGCGTGCTCAGGTAGCCGGGGTGCAGGTCGTGGGCGATCGTCTCCGGCTCGCACTCCAGCAGTTCCTGCAGCGTGCGGATCGATTCCTTGAAGAACCCGTAGGCTGCCAGGTTCTGCAGGTCGCCGACGTGGGGCGACAGGAAGGCGCGGTTCTCCTTCAGCAGGCAGACGGTGTTCTTCAGCTCGGGTCCGACCGCGAGGACCGGCGCACCGCTCCCGCCGAGCAGCACCGGCAGGGGCGCGTAGCCGCGGCTGCGCCGGT
>DYDD01000429.1:763-1021 GCA_020718045.1 Fibrobacter sp.
GCCCGCGACGACCTGGACCACCGAATCGTCCGCGCGGCGCAGGATGCCGCGGTCGTGCAGCAGCCAGGCGTCGGCGATGTCCCCGAGGCGCACGCGGGCCTCATCGTCGCCGAGGCAGATGGGCTCGTCGCCGGCGTTGCCCGAGGTCATCACCAGCGCGCCGGCGCCGAGGGCCCGGACCTCCGCCAGCAGCAGCAGGTGCAGGGGCGTGTAGGCGAGCATCACGCCGAGCCGGCGGTGGCCGGGCGCGACGGCGGG
>DYDD01000197.1 GCA_020718045.1 Fibrobacter sp.
GGCGGGGCCTCGGCGCGGGCGTAGGCGATGCCGCAGGTGACCGTCGCGATCGGCGCCTCGCAGAGCACGCGGTCGCCGAGGCGCAGCCGGTAGATCCCGTCGTCGGTGGCCCTGCCGATGCGCCGGGCGCACGCCCCTTCGTAGAGGTCGGGCAGGGCGAAGTCCTCGTTGTAGACCTTCAGCACCTCGGCCGTGAAGCGGGCCGGCACCGCCAGGCCGTAGCGCTCCTGCGTCTCGGAGCAGGCGATCACGCGCGCGGGCACGTCGTCACCGGCGACGTGCACCAGGGCCAGGTCGACGTCGCAGCCGAAGCCGCCGGCGTCGGCCAGCTCGCTGGTGACGCAGCTGACGCCGCCCGCGCCGAGGTCCTTGAAGCCGACGACGATCCCGCGCTCGCGCGCCAGCCGCAGCACTTCGC
This sequence comes from Fibrobacter sp., assembly GCA_020718045.1. GTDB lineage: Bacteria > Krumholzibacteriota > Krumholzibacteriia > LZORAL124-64-63 > LZORAL124-64-63 > PNOJ01. The sequence goes on from DYDD01000197.1 coordinate 419, forward strand.
GGTTGGCGACGGTCAGCACGCGCTTCAGGAACGGGTCGGGCACCTGCACCGAGCCCTTGTTCTCCATCGCCGCGCCGGCGTCCAGGGTCGCCGAGGCGAAGGCGGCGCCGCCCATGCCGCTCCAGTCGGTGGGCTTGCCGACCAGGATCAGGTCGTAGGGCTCCCCGCGGGCCTGCTCGGGCACCGCGGAGTGCGTGATGTGGTCGGCCGGCACCAGGCCCAGGGCCACCACGTTCACCAGGCAGTTGTCGTCGAAGGAGGAGTGGAAGTAGACGTCGCCGCCCAGGTTCGGCACGCCCAGGGCGTTGCCGTACTCCCAGATGCCGGTGACCACCTCGCGCGCGATGTCCAGCCGGTGCGCCCCGCCCTCCCCCAGCGGCCAGCCGAAGCGCAGCGGGTCCAGCACGCCGATGACCTCGCCGCCCATGCAGTAGACGTCGCGCACGATGCCGCCGATGCCGGTGGCCGCCCCCTCGACGGGCATGACCTGGCTGGGGTGGTTGTGGCTCTCATGGGCGATGATGACGCCCCAGCGCACGCCGTCGACGGTGCCGAAGTCCACGATGCCCGCGTCCTCGACCGGCCCCACGATGACGTTGCTGCCGGTGGTCGGCAGGAACTCCTTGAGCGTGGGCCGGCTGCTCTTGTAGGAGCAGTGCTCGCTCCACATGGTGTCGAACAGGGTCAGCTCGGTGAGCGTGGGGTCCCGGCCGAGCAGTTCCCGGACGCGGCGTGCCTCGGCGGCGTCGAGGGTCAGGGCGTGGACGCGCAGCGCCCGCACCAGCGCCGCGTCGTCGAGGGCGGCGACATCGACGATGTCGAAGGAGGGGTCGCGGGTCATGCCTGCTCCTGTCGTCCCTATTCCTGCGCCAGGGTCCTCGCGAAGAGCTGCCCGACGTGGCGGCGGTGCCAAGCCGGGTCGAAGCAGCGGTCCAGGTCGGCTCCCGACAGCCGGTCCGACACGGCCGGATCGCGCCGCAGGGACTCGCGGAAGTCGGCCCCCTCGTCCCAGACGCGCATCGCGCAGCGCTGCACCGCGGCGTAGGCGTCCTCGCGTGGGGCGCCGGCGCGCACCAGCGCCAGCAGCACGGTCTGGCTGTAGACCATGCCCCGGGCGCGGTCCATGTTCTCGAGCATGCGCTCCGGGAACACGACCAGCCCCGCGACCAGCCAGGTCATCTTCTGCAGCATGTAGTGCAGGACGTGGCAGGCGTCGGGGAAGATGATCCGCTCGACGCTGCTGTGGCTGATGTCGCGCTCGTGCCAGAGCGCGACGTTCTCCAGCGCGGTGTGGGCGTAGCCGCGCAGCAGGCGGGCCAGGCCGGTGATCCGCTCGCTGACGATGGGGTTCTTCTTGTGGGGCATCGCCGAGGAGCCCTTCTGGCCCGCGGCGAACGGCTCCTCGACCTCGTGGACGTCGGTGCGCTGCAGGTTGCGGATCTCGACGGCCATCTGCTCCAGCGTCGCGCCGGCCAGGGCCAGCGCGTTCAGGAAGGCCGCGTGGCGGTCGCGCTGCAGCACCTGCGTCGCCACCGGGGCGACCGCCAGGCCCAGGCGCTTCATGGTCTCGGCCTCGACCTCGGGGTCGAGGTGAGCCATGGTCCCCACCGCGCCGGAGATCTGCCCGACGGTGACCTCCTCGACGGCCGCGTCCAGGCGGCGCAGCGCGCGCCGCAGGGCCGACCAGTAGACCAGCAGCTTCAGGCCGAAGGTGGTGGGCTCGGCGTGGATGCCGTGGCTGCGCCCGACCATGACGGTGTCCTGGTGCTCCAGGGCGCGGGCCTTGACCGTCGCCATCAGCGCGACCAGGGCCGCCCGCAGCACCAGGCCCGACTCGTGGAGCTGCACGGCGAAGGCCGTATCGGTGAGGTCCGAGCTGGTCATCCCCTCGTGGACGTGGCGCGCCTCGGGCCCGATGTGCTCGCCGAGGTCCGTCAGGAAGGCGATGACGTCGTGCTGGACGGTCTCCTCGATTTCAAGGACCCGCGCCTCGTCGAAAGCGGCCCGCTCGCGGATGAGCCGGGCCGCCTCGGGGGGGATCTCGCCGCGGTCGGCGCGGACCTCGCAGACGACGACTTCGACCTCCTGCCAGATCTCCAGCTTGCGGCGGTTCGACCAGATGGCGCGCATGGCCGGGGTTTCGTAACGGGGAATCACGCCGCACCTCGATCCCGGGGTTCGAGAGAATGCAACTTACTCAAAATCAACATCTTGCAGCCCTCTCCGTCGTGACGTCGACGGGGGACGAACGGGCAGTCGGGTCCGGACCCGCGCAACATAACCGATCGATTCGGGGAAATAAAGCGTGTTTCAGGACTGGCCGGCGGCTTCGGCCCGCCGCCGTTGCGGGTCCTCCTCCAGGACGATCGTTCCGGAGAACCGCCGCCCCTCGCGGATGGCCGTGAACTCCAGCCGGGTGCCGACCTTGGCCTCGTAGACCAGGCGGTTGAAGGTGTCGACGTCGGCCAGCTCGATGCCGTTGATCGTCAGCAGCACGTCGTACGGGACCAGACCCGCCTTGGCCGCCGGCGAGCCCGTCGTCACGTCGCGCACGACGAAGCCGCGGGCCTCGTCCATGCCCAGCGCCTTGGCGATGGCGTCGTTGACGGGCAGGATGCCGAAGCCGACGTAGGCGCGGCGGAAGTAGCCGTACTGGTCCACCTCGCGCAGGATCCAGCGGGCGCGGTCGATGGGCACGGCGAAGCCCAGGCCGATGCTGCCGCCGCTCTCGGTGAAGATGAAGGTGTTGATGCCGACGACCTCGCCGCTGCTGTTGACCAGCGGGCCGCCGCTGTTGCCGGGGTTGATCGCGGCGTCGGTCTGGATCATGCCCAGGAAGATCTGCTGGTCCGAGCCGGTGCGCTTGATGTCGCGGTTGACGGCGCTGACCACCCCGACGGTCACCGTCGGCTGCGTGTCGGCCAGCAGGTAGCCGAAGGGCGAGCCGATGGCGATGGCCCACTCCCCGATGAAGAGCCGCGTGTCCTCGGCGGCCATGACCGCCGTCGGCAGGTCGGACGGCACCTCGCCGGCGATCTGCAGCAGCGCCAGGTCCCAGGTCGGGACCATCTCCAGGACCTGGGCCGTGAACTGCCGGCCGTCGTGGAGCGAGACGAGCAGCTCGTCCGCGTTCTCGACCACGTGGACGTTGGTCAGGATGTGGCCCTGCTTCGAGACGATGACGCCCGAACCCAGGTTCGAGACGTCCTGGCGGAAGGCGCGTTGCGGGAACATGCCGGGATAGAAACGCTCGAAGTACTCCCAGCCGCGCGGGGCGAGCGTGCGCGTGACCGTCCGGTGCTGGATGGCGTTGATGCTGACCACCGTGGGCGCCACTCGCTCGGTGGCCGTGACGATGGCGTTGCGCCGCCCCTGTTCGATCGCGGCCGGCGAGCCGACCGGGACCTCGCGCACCACGACCGTGTCGCGGCTGTCCACGGTCGTCGCGGGCGCGACGGTCTTGCGGCCCAGCAGGAAGGCCGAGCCCAGCAGCAGGCCGAACAAGAGGCCGATGACGATGCCGGTCCAGACGGGCGCCTTGCGCACGGTTCACCTCCGGGACGCGCGGCGGCGCGCTCTCCCGTTCCAACGCGTCAGCCCTGCAGCTTGTTCCAATCCTTCATGAAGGCGGCGATCCCCTGGTCGGTCAGCGGGTGCTGGACGAGCTGCTTGATGACCTTGTGGGGGATCGTGGCGACGTCGGCGCCCAGCAGGGCGGCCCGCACCACGTGATCGGGGTGGCGCACGCTGGCCACGATGATCTCGGTGCCGATCTCGTACTTCTCGTAGACCTCGACGATGTCCTCGATCAGGCCCATGCCGTCCTGGCTGATGTCGTCCAGTCGGCCGACGAAGGGCGACACGTAGGCGGCGCCCGCCTTGGCGGCCAGCAGCGCCTGGCTGACCGAGAAGCACAGCGTCAGGTTGACGGGGATGCCCTCGTCGGACAGGGCGCGGGTCGCCTTCAGACCGTCGATGGTCAACGGGATCTTCACCACGAGGTGCTCGCTGAGGGCGGCGAGGCGCTTGCCCTCCTTGATCATGCCCGCGGCGTCGAGCGCGACGACCTCGCCCGAGACCGGCCCCTCGACCAGGTCGCAGATCTCCTTCAGCAGCTTGTCGGTGTCCTTGCGGCCGGCGCGGGCCATCAGGCTGGGGTTGGTCGTGACGCCGTCCAGCACGCCCATCGACAGGGCGTCGCGGATCTCGTCGAGGTCGGCGGTGTCGATGAAGAACTTCATGGGGTCGCCTCCGGGGTCGCGGTTTCGGCAGGATCTCCAGGGTGGTCGGGGTCATCGAGCTCGGGCGGGTAGCCGACGCCGGCCAAGTACAGGCCGCAGGCCGGGGCCATCCCGCCGGCGACGCGCCGGTCGCGGGCCTCCAGGATCGCCGTGACGTCCTCGGGGCGGCACCTGCCCGCGCCCACGTCCACCAGCACGCCGGTCATCGTGCGCACCATGTGATGCAGGAAGCGGTCGGCCCGGACGTGCAGGATAGCCGAGCCCTCGGCCCACTCCAAGCGGCAATCGGTCACGTCGCAGTCGTTGGTCGGGTTGAGCGACGCCGTCTTGCACAGGCTGCTGCAGTCGCGACGGCCGCGGAACAGGAGGCAGGCGGCGTCCATGGCGTCGCGGTCCAGCGGCTCGCCGGGGCACCAGGCGAAGCGGCGGCGGAACAGGTCGCCACCCAGGTCGAGGCGGTACTCGTAGCGGCGCCAGCGCGCCGAGAAGCGCGCGTGGAACGCGGGGCTCACCTCGCGCACGTCCAGCACCTGCACGTCGCGCGGCGCGAAGCGGGGCAGGACCCGCACCAGGCGCGCCACCTCGTCGGCGTTCAGGCCCCGGGCGTGGGAGGTCTGCCGCAGGGCGTGGACCCCGGCGTCGGTACGGCCGGCGCCCGGCGGCAGGCAGGGCCGCCCGAGCAGCCGCTCCAGCATGAGGGCCAGCACGCCCTGGACGGTGCGCAGGTCGAGCTGCCACTGCCAGCCGTGGAAGTCCGTGCCGTCGTAGGCCAGGTCGATGCGCGCGGTGCGGTCCAACTCAAACGCTCCGAGAACGCGCGGCCAGCAGGTCGGCGATCTGCACGGCGTTCAGGGCCGCGCCCTTGCGCACGTTGTCGGCCACGACCCACAGCAGGACCACCTCGGGGCGGCCCTCCTCCCCGCGCACGCGCCCGACGAAGACCGGGTCGGCGCCGTCGGCCTCCAGCGGCGTGGCGTAGCCGTGCGGCGACTCGGCCACGACCAGCCCGGGGGCGGCGCGCAGGGCGGCGACCACCTCGTCGCGCGGCGCGG
>DYDD01000010.1 GCA_020718045.1 Fibrobacter sp.
GGGCGGGCACCAGCGGGGCGTCGACCGTCACGTCGATGTAGGGCGGCGCGTCGCGGCCGGCCGCACCGTCGATGATCGCCGCCAGCTCGACCTCGCCCGGCACCGCGAGGCCGTCGCGCCGCGGTGCCTCGACCGTCACGACCCGGCCGGACGGGGCGACCAGCTCGCGCAGCCGCGCGTCCACCTCGGCCAGCGTGTGATCCCCGGGAGCAGATCCCTGGCTAGCGCGAGTCGCTGCGCGGCGTCGGGGTAGGGCGAGCCGCGCAGGAAGTGCGTCATCAGGGCGCGGGCGAAGCGCTGGGACTCGGTCTTGTCCGCCTCGGCGGCCGCCTGCTCGGTCTGGCGCAGGAGTTCGACCTTGATCCGCTCCAGCTCGCCGTCCGTGAAGCCGTGGCGGTGGACGCGCTCGAGCTCGGTCGTCAGCGCCTCGAGGCCGCGGGCGACCCCGTCCTCCTTCACGTAGGCCGCCAGGGTGAAGAAGCTGATGGTCCGCCCCTGGCGCCGGTCCATGGCGAAGGCGTTGGCGAAGGGAGGATCGGCCAGGCGCGACAGCTCCGCCAACCGGCTGCGTAGCATCCCGACGGCGAGCTGGCCGAGCGCGCCGTGGCGGAAGTCGGCGACCGTCGCCTCCTGGTAGGGCGCGTGCTTGAACAGCAGCGAGATCATGGTGTTCGAAGCCTCGGCATCGGTTGCCACGCCGTACAGGACGCGGTCGTGGTCGGGCACCTCCGGCTGCAGCAGCGGCCGCGGCGCGGCCGGCCGCGAGATGGCGGCGAAGCGCTCGCGGATCGACGCCGCCATGGCGGCGCCGTCGAAGTCGCCGACGGCCACGATGGCCATCAGGTCGGGCCGGTACCAGTCGCGGTAGAAGCGGCGCAGGGTGTCGTGGGGGGCGGTGCGGATGATCTCCGGGTCACCGATCGTGTTGCGCTCGGCGTAGCGCGAGCCGTGGAAGACGATCGGCAGCAGCGCATCGAACATGCGCTCGTCGGCGCCGCGGCCGCTGCGCCACTCCTCGATGACGACGCCCCGCTCCTTGTCGATCTCCTCGTCCTCGAAGCTCACCCGGTGCGCCCACTCCTCCAGGACCTGCAGCCCCGTCGCCAGCAGCTCCGGCCGGTCGGTGGGCACCTGCAGCATGTAGACCGTCTCGTTCTGGTTCGTGTAGGCGTTGACCTCGGGTCCGAACTGCATGCCGACCGATTCGAGGTAGTCGATCAGGGCCTGGCGCGGGAAGTTCTCCGTGCCGTTGAAGGCCATGTGCTCGACCAGGTGCGCGAGGCCGAGCTGGTCGTCGTCCTCGTCCACGCTGCCGGCGCCGACCACCAGCCACAGCGCGGCGCGCTGCTCGGGCTTGGCGTTCTCGCGCACGTAGTAGCGCAGGCCGTTGGGCAGCTCGCCGGCGATCACCGCCGGGTCGAGCGGCAGTGGCGCCGCGAGGTCCGCGGCGACGGCGCACGCGGCGGCGGACAGGACGGCGAGCAGGACGAGGACGTGCGTCAGACGCCTGATCATGGGGTGCTCCCTGTGGGGATCGGTCGGTGATGGGCGAGTCCCGGCCAGTAAGCCCCGATCGCGCCGGCAGGTCAAGGGCCGGAGCGCGGCGCCGTGGATGGGGGGGAGCATTCTCCCTGACCGGCCACCACCCGCGTGTTAGATTGGCGCGGCGTCACCCGACCCACGAACCACCTCCGGAGCACCGATGACCCGGATCCCGCGCCGCGATCTCAACCTCGCCGTCCTCGACCTGGTCGTGTTCCTGGCCGGCTTCGCCTTCCTGATCCACGAGGTGGTCTGGAACCGCCTGCTGTCCCTGGTCCTGGGCGCCACCGTCACCGCCGCCACGCTGGTCCTGGCCGCCTTCATGGCCGGCTTCGGGATCGGGGCGGCCGTGTGGGGCCGCGTCGCCGACCGCACGCGCCGTCCCTGGGCCCTGCTGGCGGGCCTGCTGCTGGGCCTCGGCGTCCTGGGCGCCCTGGCCTACGCCGTGGCGGGCGCGCTGCTGCCGCGGCTGGGCTCGGTGGCCGCGCACGTGGGCGCCACACTGCTGCTGGGCGTGCCGTCGTTCCTGATGGGGGGGCTGTTCCCGCTCGCCGCCCGGCTCGCCGCCGCCGGCCGTGGTCCGCTGGCGTCGGCCCTGGGCCGGCTCTACGCGCTGGAGACGTTGGGCAGCGCCCTGGGCGGTCTCGCGGCCGGGTTCGTCCTGCTGGGCGCCCTGGGGCAGGACCTGACCCTCGCGGTGGCCGTGGCCGTCGATCTGGCGCTCGGGGCCTGGCTGCTCGCGACCCGAGGGTCGGTCGAGACGCCGACGGGCACCGTCGCTCCTGCACCCTCGTCCGCGTCCGCGTGTTCGTCGGCATCTGTCGCTCCCGTCGCCGCCTTCGCCTGCGGCTTCGCCATCCTCGCCCTGCAGGTCGTCTGGATGCGGATGTTCCGCATCTACCTGACGAACACCAGCTACACCTTCGCGCTGATCGCCTCGCTGGCGATCCTGGGCCTGTACCTGGGCAGCGCCCTGTTCCGCCGGCGCGCCGATCGCCTCGCCACGCCCGGGCGCTCCCTACTGCGCGCCCTGCTGCTGCTGGCGGCGACCGCGCTGCTGGGGTTGCTGCTGCTGGCGCGCCTGCCCGAGTTGCTGATGTTCCCCTTCCAGGAGGCGTCCGGGAACACCTTCGTGCGGATCCTGCTGCTGCCGCTGGTGGCGTCCCTGCTGATCGTGGTGCCGCCCGCGGTGTGCTCCGGCTACGCCTTCCCGCTGGCCTGCAGCCTGGCGGCCTCTGGTCGTGGCGCGGGTCGTGACGTCGGCGTGGGTCGGGATGTCGGCATGGTGCTGGCGGTCAACACCGCCGGCTGCGTGCTCGGACCGGTCGTGGCGGCGTTCGTGCTGATCCCGGCGCTGGGCGCGGCCGTCGCGATCGTGGCCATCATTGCCGTGCCGGTCGCCGCGGCCTGGTTCGTCGCTCGCCGCAGCGGTGCGCCGGCCCGAACGGCGCGCGCCCTGCTCGTGGCGCTCGCCCTGCTGCTCGCGGTCGCGGCCTGGCGGCCGCAGGTCCGCATCCTGCCGCCCTCGTTCGGCCGCTTCGACCGCGAGGTGCTGTTCTACGACGAGACCGTCGAGGGAACCGTCACCGTGGGGCGGGACCGCGACACCCGCTCGCAGGCCCTCTACACCTACGTCAACAACAGCGCGGTGATCGGCTCGTCCTACGACGCGGTCAAGGTCGTCAAGATGGTCGGGCACTTCCCGTTCCTGGTGCGGCCCGACCTGCGCGACGTGCTGGTGATCGGCTTCGGCATCGGGGTGACCACCTCGGCCATCGCCTCGCATCCCGAGGTGCGGTCGATCACCTGCGTCGAGCTGGTGCCGGGCCTGGCCGAGGCCGCGACCTACTACCGCGACCTCAACCGCGACGTGGCGTCCGACCCGCGCCTGACCATCGTGCGGGGCGACGGGCGGCGGCGCCTGCAGGCGTCCGCGCGGAAGTACGACCTGATTTCCTGCGACCCGACCCACCCGGTGCTCGGCTCGGGCAACCTGTACACGCGCGAGTACTTCGAGCTGTGCCGGTCGCGCCTGAACCCCGGCGGCCTGGTCTCGCAGTACCTGCCGCTGCACAAGCTGCGCACCGCGGAGCTGATGGGGCTGATCGCCACCTTCCACGACGTGTTCCCCGACGGCGCCGTCTGGCTGGGCCACTACCACGCCGTGCTGCTGGGCTCGACTGCGCCGCTGCGCCTCGATTTCGGGGAGTGGGCCGCCCGCGCCGCCGCGCTGGGGGAGGACCCCCACTTCTACAACGACCCCTACCACCTGGCGGCGACGCTGGCCCTGGACGGCCCGACCATCGGCCGGCTGACCGCGGGCGCCCGGCTCAACACCGACGACCGCTCCACCACGGAGTTCTTCGCCCCGGGCTGCCTGGACGAGGCCAACCTGTCGGCGAACCTGCGCTACCTGCAGGAGCGCCGCGTCGGGGTCGAGGCGGTCTTCGACGGGATCCCGGACCCGGCCCTCATGGCCCGCTTCGTCGAGGGCAACCGGTTGCTGACCGAGAGCCTGGTGCGCCAGACCGGCGGCGACCCCCGCGGCGGCCTGCAGGCCCTGCAGGAGGCCTGCCGGGCCAACCCCGAGGACCTGGAGTACCCGTTCCTGATCCGGATGGCCCGTTGAGCCCTTTTGTGTGTTACATTGTCGCGCTCGCGCGGCGACCCGATCCCGAACGCAGGAGAACAGCACGCCCATGACCGGAATGGTGCCCTGGACGACGGCGAAGAGCGAAGAGCTGTACGGCTTCCCCCACTGGGGCGCCGGCTACTTCCACATCAACGAGCGCGGCCACGTCACGGTCACGCCCGACGGGCCGCAGGGCCCCTCCGTCGACCTCGCCGACCTGGTCGAGTCGGCGCGCCAGCGCAACATCGAGCTGCCGGTGCTGTTCCGGTTCAACGGCATCCTGCGCCACCGCGTGCGCGCGATCAGCGCCGCCTTCCAGGCCGCCATCGCCGAGTACGACTTCCAGGGCAAGTACTGCCCCATCTTCCCGATCAAGGTCAACCAGGTGCGCCACGTCGTGGACGTGATCAACGAGGCCGGCCTGCCCTACGACATGGGCCTGGAGGTCGGCAGCAAGCCCGAGCTGATGGCCGTGCTCGCGATCCAGGACAACCCCGAAGCGCTGCTGGTCTGCAACGGCTACAAGGACCGCCGCTACATCGAGCTGGCGCTGATGGCCAAGCGGGTCGGGCGCCGCCCGGTCATCGTCATCGAGAAGCCGTCGGAGATCGCGCTGGTGCTCGACGTGGCCGAGGAGCTGGGCGTCGAGCCCGAGATCGGCTTCCGCCTGCGCCTGGCCGGCAAGGGCGCTGGCCGCTGGGAGCACAGCGGCGGCGAGCGCGCCAAGTTCGGGCTGACCGTCTCGGAGATCGTGGCCGCGGTGGGCTTCCTGCGCGAGCGCGGCAAGCTGGACTGCGTGCGGCTGCTGCACTTCCACAACGGCAGCCAGCTGACGGCCATCTCCTCGCTCAAGGTCGGCCTGCGCGAGGCGGCCCAGGTCTACGTCCAGCTGCGCAAGCACTGCCCCGCGCTCACCCACATGGACGTGGGCGGCGGCCTGGCCGTGGACTACGACGGCTCCAAGACGGCCTCGGAGTCGTCGATGAACTACACGGTCGAGGAATACGCGCGCGACGTCGTCTGGATCATCAAGGAGACCTGCGACCAGACCGGCGCGCCGCACCCGACCATCGCCACCGAGTTCGGGCGCGCCACGGTGGCCCACCACTCGGTGCTGGTCTTCGAGGTGCTGGGCATCGCCAACACCTTCTCGACCCCCTGCGACCCCGAGGTCGTGCTGGCCGCGACCAAGGCCCCGGCCATCGTCAACATGGCGCAGCTGCTGCAGGAGCTGTCGCCCAAGAACGCGATGGAGACGCTGCACGACGCCGTGGAGCTGCGGCAGGACATCCTGCAGGAGTTCAGCCTCGGCCTGCTGTCTATCGAGGACCGCGCCTTCGGCGACCAGGCCTACTGGGCCCTGCTGAACACCATCAGCGGCATGACCGACCAGATGCACTACATCCCCGAAGACCTGCAGCGCCTGCCGGCCCTGCTGACCGACACCTACTTCTGCAACCTGTCGATCTTCCAGTCGCTGCCCGACAGCTGGGCGGTAGACCAGATCTTCCCGATCACGCCGGTCAACCGTCTGAACGAGCGGCCGACCCGCCGCGTCGTGCTGGCGGACATCACCTGCGACTCTGACGGCAAGATCGACCGCTTCCCCGACCTGCGCGAGGTCAAGCGCTACCTGCCAGCCCACACGCTGCGCGACGGCGAGCGCTACACCTTCGCGGCCTTCCTCGTCGGCGCCTACCAGGAGATCTTGGGCGACCTGCACAACCTGTTCGGCGACACCAACGCCATCCACGTCGAGGTCAACGGCCACGTCGAGTTCACGACCGTGGTGCGCGGCGACTCGGTACGGCGCGTGCTGAACTTTGTGCAGTACGATAAGGGCGCCCTGGTCGAGCGCTGGCGCACGGCGCTGGAGCGCGCCGTCAGCCTGGGCCGGCTCACCCCGCGCGAGTCGGCAGACGTGCTGCGCAAGTACGAGCAGGCCTTCGACGACTACACCTACCTGAAGTAGCGGCGTCGCCGCCGCGGCGCTGGAACGAAAACCCGGCCGGACCTCGCGGTCCGGCCGGGTTCGTTTTGTCGCAGTGGGCGTTCGGACGCTACTTCAGCAACGTCATCTTGCGGACGCCCGTGCGCTCGCCCGCGTCGATCCGGTAGAAGTACGTGCCCGACGCGAACTCCGTCGCGTCCCAGCGGACGCTGTGGGAGCCGGCGCCGTACTGCCCGACGGCCAGCGTGGCGACGGCCCGGCCCTTCAGGTCGAACACCCTGACCAGCACGCGCGCGGCGGCCGGCAGGCTGAACTCGAACGTCGTGGACGGGTTGAACGGGTTCGGCCGGTTCTGGCCCAGCGCGAACGGGACCGGCAGGGCCTTGTCGGCCGCCGCCTCGTCGGCCGGGGCGGCCGCCAGCGCCGCGGTGTAGCCGCGGAACACGATCTCGTCGATGTAGACGTCGTCGTTGTTGTCGCTGGCGTCGCACATGAAGCGCAGCTTGGCGTTGGTCGGGTATGCGTAGGTCGCGCGCGGGATCGTCACGGTCTTGCTGTAGAACGTGTTGTTGACGAACTCGGTCCCGGCCCGGTAGGTGGCTACCGTGACCCAGGCCGTCCCGTTGTAGTACTGCAGCCAGAAGTCCTCGCCGGTCTCCATGCTCACGGCCTTGAACCAGAAGCTGACCTCGAGGTTCGAGTAGGTCGACACGTTCTTGTTGGCCGTGTGGTAGAACGACGACGCCGTGCCGCTGTTGTCCTGGATGTTGGCCGCGGCGGCGCCCTGATGAGCGTGGGTCGTGGCGGTGTACCGGGACATGTCGCCGCCGCCGTCGGTGTAGGTCCCCATGCCGGTCTCGAAGTTGTCCGACGAGATGGTGGTCCAGGTGCCCGACGACGTCGTGACGACGATGTAGCCGGTCTTGGTCTCGCCGTCGGAGCCGGCGCTGTTGGTCGCGGTCAGCGTGACGGTGTAGGTGCCGGCCGCGGCGTAGGTGTGGCTGGGACTATGCGACGTCGAGGTGCCGGCGTCGCCGAAGTTCCAGCTCCAGCTCGTGGGCGTGTTGGTGGATAGGTCGGTGAACACGACCGCCAAGGGCGCGGTCCCGGTGAGCGGCGTCGCCGAGAAGTTGGCGACCGGCGCGACGGGGATCGTGCCGCCGCCCACGGCCGCGGCCGCGTCGACCATGCCGAAGCCGGCGTAGCGGTCCCAGCCGGCGACGGACTCGGCCGAGACCACGTCCTGGGCGGTGCTGGTGAGCTGGGCGCGGACCTGGGCCGGGGTCCAGGTCGGGTTCTTCGAGACGATCAGGGCGCAGACGCCCGCCGCGTACGGTGTGGCGCAGCTGGTGCCGTTGAAGAAGGGCTCGTAGTCGCCTGTGCGGTAGCCGCCGCTGCCGCCGATGTCGGTGGTGGGCAGGATGGTCGGGGCGATGATGTCCACGGCGCCGGCCGCGTTCATCGTCGTCGTGCCGTAGCTCGAGCCCCACCAGCGCTCGCCGTCGCAGGTGTAGCCGCGCGGGTCGGTCGAGACGCCCGGGTTGACCTCGGAGCTGCTGCTCGAGCTGCGCTTGCGCTCGCCGCAGGGCGAGGCCGCGCCCACGCCGATGACGTTGGCGTTGATGGCGGGGTAGCTGATGGTGCTCATGTTCTCGTTGCCGGTCGCGGCCAGGATCGTGCAGCCCGCGTTGTAGGCGTACAAGATGGCCGTGTCGGTGGCCGCGTCGCTGCTGATCGCGGCGCCGAGGCTCATGCTGACGATGTCGGCGCCGTGGTCGGCCGCGTAGTAGAGGGCGCTCTGGATCGACGAGAAGTACATGTTGCCCGCGTTGTCGGCGACCTTCAGCGGCATGATGCTGACACCGGCGGCGACGCCCGCGCAGCCGATCGAGTTGTTCATCGAGGCGACCACGCCGGCGCAACAGGTGCCGTGGCCGGCCGCGCTGCTGTTGTCGTCGGGGTTGCTGTCGTTGCTGCCGTAGTCGTAGCCGGTGACCAGGCGCAGGTCGGGGTGGTCGATGTCCACGCCGCTGTCGATGATGGCCACCACGACGCTGCTGCTGCCGTAGCCCTGGCTGCCGTCCCAGGCGGCCTGGGCGTTGACGTCGAAGCCGACGGTGCCGACGGTGGTGGTCAGGGTGTGGTCGTAGGTGCCGCCCCAGTCCAGGCCGGGCAGCTGGGCGGTGTTGTTGTGGCCCCAGTGGTCCGCGTAAAGGGGGTCGGCGGGGACGGCGGCCGGGAAGGCCACCCAGTCCAGGGACACGGCCGCGACGGCCGGGTCGCGCCCGAGCGTCTTGGCCACGTCGGCCATGTCCTGCTTCGTCTCGAAGCGGAACATGAACCAGCGGTCGACGCCCAGCTCCGACGCCTTGGCGGCGTCGCCGGGCAGGTCGTAGGGGCGCTCGACGGCGCGCACGCCGGCGGCGGCGGCCAGCGCGTCGAGTGACGCCAGGCCGGTCGCGGCGCCGGGGGCGCGGGCGCCCTTGTCCAGCAGCTGGGGCAGCCGCGAGGCGGCCAGACCGTCGCGCGTCAGCTGGACGAGCACGCGGTCCGCGGCGTAGGTCGCGACCTCGGGAGCCTGCGTGGCGTAGCCGTCCTGCGCGGGCACGAAGGCGCGCGTGTCGGCGGCGAAGCCGGGCGAAGCGAGCAGGAGGGTCAGGGCGAACAGGGCGAGTGTGGTGGCGAGAGCTTTCCGCAGCATCGTCACTCCTGTCGGTTGTGGATGAGGAGCGTGCGAGGGGGCCGGACTCCAGGGCGTCGACCGTGCAAATGGCGGCGTCACCGGCCATCCATGAGTCTAGCAGGGGTGGGGGAGCAGGAGCGAGGCCAATCGTAGTGTGAACGAAATAACACGGAACGGCATCATTTGTAGAACCGGTTGATCTCCTCCATGACGGACCGGAGCAGCTCCGAAGGCGGGTCGCCGCCGGCGGCCTTGGCGTCGTCGAACCGGTACTTGCGGGTCGACAGGGGCAGGATCTCGTGCACGTCCTGGCCGAAGATGAAGGCGTGGTTGACGTAGCTCGCGGCCACGTGGGCGCGCGGCGCCGCCGACGCGTCGAACAGGTCGCGCCCGTTCGAGTAGGTGCGGGGGTCCGACGTGCAGCCGAAGTAGCGGGTCAGCAGCGTCGGCGCGATGTCGACGAGCGAGGTGCGGTGTGTGTAGACGCCGGGCCCGCGGTCGGGGAAGCGGATGATCAGCGGCACCTGCACCTCGAACTTCGTGTAGTTGGTGCCGTGCCCCCAGAAGTTGGCCCGGTCGTCGTTGAAGGCCTCGCCGTGGTCGGTCGTCACGATGACGATGGTCTTGTCGAGCAGGTCGAGCGCCCGCAGCTCGTCGATCACCCGGCCGACCATCGTGTCGGTGTAGCGCACCGCGTTGCGGTAGTCGTTCAGGTAAGGGGTCGGGTCGGTGCCGGCGTTCATGAACGCCATGTTGATGTCCTTGGCCGGCCGGTCGATCTCGTACTCGGGCGGGTAGCAGTAGTCGTAGTGGGAGGACTTGTAGAAGGCGAGGCCGAAGAAGGGGCCGCCGCGGGCCGCCTGCTCCCGCAGGAAGCCGAGGAAGCCCTCGGTCAGGTCGACGTCCATCTCCGGGACGTTCTTGCCCGCGAAGTCCTCGTGCAGCTCGAGGCCGCGGAACATCGTGTCCTGGATCTTGTGGCGCCCGAACTTGGAGCGGGCGTAGAGGGCGCAGGCGTAGCCGCGTCCGGTCAGCGCGTCGACCAGCACGGGGTTGTCGAGGCGCGCGCTGTTGGCCTTGACCGCCGCCCAGTAGGTCGGGTGCAGGCTGTAGAAGATGCCGAAGATGCCGGCGGTGGTCTGGTTGCCGGTGCTGAGGTTCTGCGTGAAGACCGACGATTCCAGCGACAGGCGGTGGATGTTCGGCGTCACGTCCGCGTCCATCGCGTCGAAGCGCCAGCTTTCCAGCAGGATCACCACGAGGTTCGGCGGGCTCGGGGCCGCGGCCGGGTCGAAGGCCGGCGGGGCCAGCGGGTAGGTGAGCGACGCGGTCGACTCCGCCAGCACCGCGGCGTCCTCGTCCATCGCGAAGGGGAGCAGGTCGCTGTACCGGTCGGCGTTGCGGTGCGAGGTGAACGGCACGTAGAAGGGCAGGTGCGGCGTCAGCACGGTGACACGGCCGTCGTTCTTCTGGTAGGCCACGATGTGCAGGACCTGGCTGGCGGTCATCGCCAGCACCGCCGCGGCCCAGATCAGGGGCGCCAGCCGGCGCGGCGGGCGCAGGCGGCCCGACAGCCGCAGGATGCCGAACTCCACCAGCAGCACCAGGACCAGCGCGACGCCCGCGGTGACCACCGACGAGGTGGGCAGCCCGAGACCCGCGAAGTCCCGGACCAGGTATTCCAGCCAGAAGAAGTCGATGTGGATGCGGATGATCCCGTAGGCCACGGCGTCCAGCAGCAGGTAGTAGGCGTAGACCGCCATGACCAGCGCGGTCGTCGTCGCCGCGGCCCGCCGCACCGGCAGCAGCAGCAGGAACACCGCGCCGAGCACGACCAGCAGCGGCAGCACGTACCATCCCGCCAGCACCGCGGCCCCGTAGGCCGCCGTCAGCGCCGCGGCGTCGACGCCGCGCAGGTCCCACAGCAGGCAGCCCCAGACCAGGGGCAGGTTCAGCAGCACGATCATCAGTGTGCGTGTGTACGTCGTGCCGAGGTCGGCGGGCGGCTGCAGACGGAATTTCATGTGCGGACGGCGGTCCTTGTGGGAATGGCTGCAACTTCCGGCCCGCGGGCGCGAACTGAACGGGACAGGCCCGCGGTCAGGGGCTATGATAGGTTGTCCCGTTCAGGACGCAATCGGCGATTTCCGCCGGTGTCCGCTCCAGGAGGCGCTCATGCTGTCGATGATCCGTGTTCGTTTCGCGGCCGTGCTGGTCGCTTGCGGTCTGCTCGCCGCGGCGGCGCCGGCCGCCGATCTGCCGATCTACGCCCAGGACGCCAACGCGACGCGCGCGCAGGTGCCCAACGTCTACAAATGGGACCTGACGCCGCTGTTCCCGACGGCGGCGGCCTGGGAGACGGCGCGCGCCGGCTTGCAGCAGGAGATCGGCGGCCTGGCGGCCTTCCGGGGACGCCTGTCCGATCCGAAGGCCCTGCGCGACTGCCTGGCGCTGTACTTCTCGCTCCACGACCGCGTCAGCCACGTGCAGCAGTACGCCAACCTGGCCCTGGACACCGCCCTGACCGACGAGACGGCCCAGGCCCGCTCGCAGCGCGGCCTGGCCCTGCTGGACGAGCTGACCGCGGCCTCCGGCTTCATCCGGGCCGAGGCCCTGGCCCTGGACGCGGCGGCCCTGGAGAAGGCCTACGCAGCCAAGGACGGGCCGGCCGCGTACCGCAGCTACCTGGACAACCTGGGACGGCGGCGCGACCGGGTGCTGGACCCGCAGGCCGAGCGCGTCCTGCAGCTCGCGGGCGACAACCTGTGGGCCGAGATCGATCTCAACGAGATCACCAGCAGCGTGGAGGAGTCCTTCCAGGCGCTGCTGTCGGACATCGCCTGGCCCGTCGTCCACGACGCCGAGGGCAAGGAGGTGCAGCTGACGCTGTCGAACTATTCCCGCTTCCGGCTCTCGCCCGACCGCGCGGTGCGCGCCGAGGCCGTCGGGGCGTTCCTGGCCACGCTGCGGCGGTTCCAGCACGTCTTCGCCGCCACGCTGGGCGGGCAGTGCGAGCTGGACGTCATGTACGCGCGCGCCCGCGGCTACGACTCCGCGCTGGAGGCGTACCTGGACAAGGACGGCCTGCCGGTCGCCGTCCACGACAACCTGATCGCGGCGGTGAACGCCAATCTCGCGCCGCTGCACCGCTACATGGAGCTGCGCCGCAAGGCGCTCGGCCTCGCGGACCTGCGCCTGCACGACCTGTACGTGCCGATGGCCGCGGCCGCGCAGAAGGAGGTCCCCTTCAACGACGCCCTGGCGATCCTGCCGGCCGCCCTGGCGCCGCTGGGCCCGCAGTACGTGGCGATGCTGAGGGAGGGGCTGGATCCCCGCCACGGCTGGATCGACCTCTACCCCAGCGACGACAAGGAGAGCGGGGCCTTCTCGGCCAACGTCTACGGGCGTCATCCGTACGTGAAGATGAACTACCAGGACGGCCTGGACGACCTGTCGACCCTGGCGCACGAGTACGGGCACGCGCTGCACAGCAGCCTGGCCATGGCGCACCAGCCCTACCACAGCTCCCGCTACGTGCCGTTCCTGGCGGAGATCGCCTCGACCTGCAACGAGGCGCTGCTGACGGACTACCTGGCCGCGCGCGCCGCCGACCCGCAGGAGCGGGCAGGGTTGCTGGTCGAGGAGCTCGAGGGCATCCGCACCACCATCTACCGGCAGACCCTGTTCTCGGAGTTCGAGCGCAAGGTGCACGGCTTCGTCGAGTCCGGCACGCCCGTCACGGCGTCGCTGCTGGACGAAACCTACCGCGACCTCGTGCGGCGCTACTACGGCCCCGGCTACACGCTCGGCGCGGACGACGGCCTGGAGTGGGCCTACATCCCGCACCTCTACTACAAGTACTACGTCTACAGCTACGCGACGGGCCTGAGCTGCGGCATCGCCATCGCCGAGAACGTCAAGGCGAACGGGCAGCCCGCGGTCGACGGCTACCTGTCGATGCTCCAAGGCGGCTGCAGCGAGCCGCCGCTGGACCTGCTGAAGAAGGCCGGCGTGGATCTGACGCGCCCCGACGCCATCGAGGCGGCGCTGGACAAGTTCGACCGCGGCGTGACGGAGCTCGCGAAGCTGCTGGGCATCGAACTGTAGATCGTCGTCGCCACGGAAGAGGGCCCCGTCTCCGCCGGAGACGGGGCCCTTCGTCTGCGTGCTGGGGAAACTAGCGCGGCCGCCGCGACCGCACCGGGTCGGCCGGCTGCGGCAGGATCTCCACGGCCGCGCCCGGCAGCAGGTCGAGCGCCGCGCGCACCGCCGCCTCGAGCTGCAGGTCGCGGCCCTCGCGCGCCGCGGCGGGCGTCTCCTCGATCTCGATGTCGGGGGCGACGCCCTCGCCCTCGACCGCCCACTTCCCGTCGGTGTCGTAGAAGCCGCCGCGCGGGGCGGTGATGAAGCCGCCGTCGACGAGCCCGGGCACGTCCCAGATGCCGACCAGCCCGCCCCAGGTGCGCGTGCCCACCAGCGGGCCGATCCCCAGCTTGCGGAACATGTAGGGCAGCATGTCGCCGCCAGAGCCGGACATCTCGTTGATGACCAGCACCTTCGGGCCCCAGATCGCGCCGTTGGGCGCGGTGAACGGCTGGCGGTCGCCCACCGGGTTGTTGAAGAAGCCCAGCAGCTTGCGGTTCATGACGTCGACCATCAGGTCGGCGATCGAGCCGCCGTGGTTGTAGCGCTCGTCGATCACGGCGCCCTGCTTGTCCTGCTGGGCGAAGTAGCCGCGCAGGAACGCGGCGTAGCCGCCGGCGCCGGTATCCGGGATCCAGACGTAGGCCAGCTTGCCGCCCGACAGCTCATCGACGCGGCGGCGGTTGTCCTCGATCCAGGCCCGCTGACGCAGCGGCTCCTCGTCGGCGACGGGCACGACGGTCACCTCGCGCGCGCCCTTCGGGTCGGGCTTGTCGTTGAGCGTCAGGACCGTCTGGCGATCGGCCTTGCGGTCGAACAGGCTGTAGGGGCTCATGCCGGCGGTGAGCTCGACGCCGTCGACTGCGAGCAGGTAGTCGCCGGTGCGCGCGTCGATGCCGGGGCCGCTCAGCGGCGCCCGCAGCTCCGGGTTCCAGTTCTCGCCCGTGTAGATCCGGTGCAGGCGGTAGCGGCCGTCCGCGACCTCGAAGTCGCAGCCCAGCAGCCCGACCGGCACGACCTCGACCTCGGGCTCGTCGCCGCCGCCGGTGAACGAGTGGCCGATGCAGGTCTCGCCGCCCAGGATGTCCAGCACGTAGGTCAGGTCGGCGCGGTGGCGCACGTGCTCGACCCAGGGCGTGTAGGCGCGGTAGGCCCAGTCCAGGTCCAGGCCGTGGACGTTCTCGACGTAGAAGAAGTCGCGCTGGAAGCGCCAGGCCTCGCGGAAGATCTGCCGCCACTCCGCGGCGGGGTCGACCTTCATGCGCAATGCGGACAGGTCGAGGTCGCCCTTGCCCTCCTCGGCCTTGCCGTCGGGGCCGGTCAGGAGGAACTTGTCGCCCGGCTTGGCCTGCAGGAGCTTCTGGCCGTCGGCCGACACGCGGTAGGCGAGGATCCCGTCGCACAGCTTCTTGGTCTCGCGCTTCTCCAGGTCGTAGGCGTGCAGGGTCAGGCCCGGCTGGTTGGGGACGTTCTCGGCGTAGAAGAACGTGCCGGCGGCGCCGGCGACCAGCCGCTCGTAGTTGCGGGGCGGCACGTCCAGGGCGACGATCCGCTGGTCGAGGCCGGCGAAGTCGATGCGGACGACGACCTCGTCCTTCTTCTCGTCGTCTTTCTTGCCCTCGTCCTTCTTGCCGTCCTCAGCGGCCTTCGGCTCTTCGTCGTCGCTCTGCGGCTTCAGGGGCGACGGCTCGTCCTTGCCGAGCACCGCCAGGTAGAGCGAGCGGTTCAGCGGCTGATTGTAGGAGCTCATGTCCAGCCAGCCGACGTTCAGGCCGTAGTCCGTGCTGGCCAGGAACGCCAGGTACTTGCCCGAGGCGTCCCAGGCCGGCGACACGGCGTCCGCCAGGCCGTCGGTGACGCGGGTCGACTTGCCGGTGTCGAGCGAGTACACGCACACGGCGTTGAACTGGCTCGTCAGGCGCTTGCTGTAGGCGATCCAGCGCGAGTCGGGCGACCAGACCGGAGCGATGAGGCGCTCGGGGTGGGCGAACCCCTCGTCGTCGATCCGGGTCGGCTTGCCGGAGGCCGCGTCCACGACCCACAGCACGCGGTCGGCGTCGCCGAAGGCCAGGTGCTTCGAGTCCGGGGACCAGCAGGGCGTGTAGTAGAAGGTGGGGTCCGGCAGCGGCACCGTGCGGCGGTTCCCGCCGAACTGGTCGGCGATCACCAGCTGGTACTCGCCGCTCTCGTCGGAGAACCAGGACAGCGAGCGGCCGTCGGGCGACCAGGCCGGGGCGCGGTCGGCGGCGCCCGGGCTGTTGGTGAGGTTGCGGATGTCGCCCTTCTCGGCCGGCACGGTGAAGATCTCGCCGCGGGCCTCGAAGGCCACGCGCTTGCCCGCCGGCGAGAGGGCCATGCCGTTGATCAGCTTGGCGACGTCCTCCCAGTGCGGCCGGGCCAGGGGGAAATCGCCGTTCAGGGTCACGGACACGGGGCGGGGTTCGCCGCCCGCGGCGTCCAGCGCGTGGAGGCGGCCGCCGTTCTCGAAGACGAGGCGGCCGGCGCCGCCGCCGAGGTTCTTGCAGTCGAACTCCTTGAAGCGCGTCCGCTGGGTCAGCGCGCCGGTGGCGACGTCGTAGGCCCAGACGTTCATGGCCAGGTCGCGGTCGCTCAGGAAGAAGATCGTGCCGCCGAGCCAGACCGGGCCGAGGTCGTTGCTGCCGTCCCAGGGCAGCTCCGTCACCGCGAGCGTCGCGAGGTCGACGACACGGATCGGCTGGGCCTGGCCGCCGCGATAGTTGCGCCACTCCGCTTCCCAGGGCTCGACCAGCTGGTAGGCCAGGCGCTTGCCGTCGGGCGAGAGCGCGCCGGCGGCGGCGCGCGGCAGGGGCAGCGCCTCGGGCAGGCCGCCCTGCAGGCCGATGGTCCACAGCTTCGGCTGCGCCCGCGGCACCGTCTCGCGTCCCGAGGCGAACACCACGCGGGCGCCGTCGGGGGTCCAGCCTCGCACGAGGTCGAAGCCCGGGTGCCAGGTCAGGCGGCGCGGTTCGCCGCCCTCGACGCCGACCACGTAGACGTCGAGGTTGCCGTCGTAGTTCCCGGAGAACGCGACCTGCCGGCCGTCGGGCGAGAACTTCGGCGCGGCCTCGAAGCCGTCGAAGGAGGTCAGGCGGCGGGCCTCGCCGCCGTCGCGACCGGCGATCCAGACGTCGCCGGCGTGGACGAAGGCGACCAGTTCGGCCGAGACGTCGGGCATGCGCAGCAGGCGGGAATCCTCGGCGACTGCGGGCGCGGCGGCGAGCGCGCAGCAGAGGAGCACGAGCGACGGCGATCTCATGCGGAGCTCCTTCGGGTTGGGATCGGCGGGTCAGTCATCGGCTTCGTGGTTGACGGGGACGGCGTCCGGCCGCCTCCGGCGGCATAGCCCGCCCAGGATCGAGAACATGTCCTCGGACAGGGTCGCGGTGGTGGGCAGGAGCACCGACGTCAGGAAGGTGCTGACGAACAGCCCGCCCATGATCACCAGGGCCATCGAGTAGTAGTAGACGCCGCCCAGCGACGGCTTCTGGATCGCCATCGGCAGCAGGCCGAGCAGCGTGGTCAGGGCGGTCATCAGGATCGGGCGCAGCCGCTCGCGGCCGCCGCGGACCATCGCCTCGGTGCGGTCCATGCCGCGGCGGCGGTACTGGTTGATGTGCTCGAGCATGACGATGCCGTTGTTGACCACGATGCCGATCAGCAGCAGCAGCCCGATCGCCGCCGGCTGGTCGAAGTCCGTGCCGGTCAGGTGCAGCGTCCAGGCGGCGCCGGCCACGGCGAAGGGCAGCGAGACCATCAGCGCCAGGGCCTGGCGCGCCGACTCGAAGAGCCCCGCCATCACCGCGTAGACCAGCAGCAGCGCCAGCAGCAGGTTCGTCAGGAACTCCTGCGACTGCTCCTGGCGGCGCTCCTGCCAGGCGCCAAAGGTCCAGGAGTAGCCGTAGGGGAAGGTCATGCCCTCCATCGCGGCGGCGATCAGCGGCGTGAAGCGGTCGCTGGTGCCCTCCTCGAAGCGGGCGCCCACCCAGACGCTGGTGCGCCGGTTGTCGCGCTCGATGCGCTCGCGGCCGGGCTTCGGCACGAAGTCAGCGACGGCGGCCAGGGGCACCAGGTCCCCGCCGGCGGTCACCAGCGGCAGGTTCGACAGCTGCGACAGGCTCTCGGTCTTCTGCTCCTCGAGCGTCAGGCGCATCTCGCGCTCGCCGTCCTCGGTGCGGAAGCGCGGCAGCCGCCGGCCGCGGTAGGTGAGGCCCACCACGTCGGCCACCTGGTCCGGCGAGACCGCGTACCTGGCGATCAGCTCGCGGTCCGGCTCGATGTGCAGCTCCTGCTGGGCCTCCTGCTGGCGTGCGCCCACGTCCAGCAGGCCGGGGATCGCGGCCACGCGCTGGGTGGCTTCCTCGGCCAGCTGCATGAGCACCTCGGTGTCCTCGCCCACGAGCTGGAAGGCGACCCGCCGCCCGCCGCCGTGGCGCCAGCCCTGGCTCTCCTCCTGCACGTTCAGGCGCACGCCCGGGATCTCGGGCAGCAGGCCGCGCAGCGTGTTGCGCACGCGGGCGATGTTCGCGGCGTCCGCCTTGCCCTCCTCCAGGTAGACGCGGGTCATGCTCCAGTTGTCGGTCCAGAAGCTGTAGATCGAACGCGCCATCAGCTCGGCGCGGTGCGGCTCGAGGCCCTGCTCCACCTGCGTGATGAGGGCCTCCTTGCGCTCGAGGCTCAGCTCCTCGCTGTAGTCGTAGTTGACCTGGACGTACAGCTCGGTGTTCGAGGCCTCGAAGTTCATCTCGAGGTGCGTGAAGGGGTAGACCGCCGAGGCGATCACGGCCAGGCCGATCAGCGGCGCCAGCCAGCGGCGCCGCAGGTTCAGCCGCAGCAGCGACTCGTAGCCCCGTTCCAGGCCGGTCATCCAGCGGCCGCGGGGGCGCGGCGCGGAGCGGACGTACCAGGCGGTCGCCAGCGGGATCAGGGTCTGGCTGATGAACAGCGAGGCCAGCAGGGCCAGGCAGACCGTGATCGCCAGCTCCTTGAGGTAGACGTTCATCTCGCTGGGCTTGTTGAAGATCAGCGGGATGAAGACGATGACCGAGGTGAGCGTGGCGGCGGTCACGGCGTTGGCGACCTCGCGCGCGCCCTCGCACGACGCCGTCACGGGGTCGGCGCCCTCCTCACGGTGCCGGAAGATGTTCTCCATCACCACGACGGCGTTGTCCACCAGCATGCCGACGCCCACGATCAGGCCCAGCAGCGTCAGCGTGTTGAGCGACTTGCCCTGGGCCCAGACGATGCCGCAGGTCACGATCAGCGAGAACGGGATGCACAGCACCGCGACCACGGTGGAGGAGACGCGGCGCAGGAACAGGAAGAGGACCGCCGCGGCCAGGACCGCCCCGAAGACCCCGGTGAACGACAGGTCGCCCAGGGTCTTGCGGATCTCCGCGCCCTGGCTGAACCAGACCAGGAAGTTGACGTCCTGCAGCTCGGGGTCGTCCCCCATGCGCTCGATGGCGGCCGCCAGCGCGTCGCAGACCTCGACCGTGTTGGCGCGCGATTCCTGCGACACGCTCACGCCGATCGCGAAGTCGCCGTCGAGGTGCCGGCCGTACTCCAGGGGCGGCTCCTGGTAGACGACGTCGGCGACGTCGGACAGCCGCAGCCCGTCGGCCCGCAGCGGCAGGGCGCGGATCTGCTCCACGGTGGACAGGGTGCCGACGGTGCGCAGGGTCCAGCGGGCGTCGCCTTCGACGATCCGGCCCAGGGACTGGTCGAAGTTGCCCGTGCGCAGCCGGCGCGACACGTCGCGCACGTCCATGCCGTGCAGCTCCAGGTCGGCCAGCCGCAGGTTGATGCGCACCTCGCGCGGGTTGACCCCGTCGAGCCGCACCTGGGCCACGCCGGGCACGCGTTCCAGCGGCCGGATGATCTTGCGCTCGAGCAGGTCGTAGCTCTCGCTGAGGTCGCGCGGCGAGCTGAGACGGCCCTCCAGGATCGGCGACTCCGAATCGCGCGAGTCCCAGCTCGTGCTGACCTGGATGTCGCCGAGGTCCTCGGGCAGGTCGCCGCGGATGCGGTCGATGCGCTCCCAGACCTCGGTGCGGGCCAGGTGCAGGTCGGCGCCCCAGTCGAAGCCCAGCCGGATGCGCCCGCCCTCGCCGTCGCAGCTCGACCACAGGCTCTGCAGCCCCTTGACCGAGCCCAGCGCGTCCTCGACCGGCCGCACCACCATGCGCTCGACCTGCTCGGGCGAGGCGTTCTCGTAGGGGAGCTGCACGAACAGCTCAGGTTCCTGGATGTCGGGCATGAACGCCAGCGGCAGGCGCGTCAGGGCGACCGCGCCCAGCAGCACGATGCTCGCCAGCAGCATCAGCATCGAGACGGGCCGCTTGATGGCGATTTCCGGCAGTGTCATGCGGACGGTCCCTTTCTCGTGTCTAGCGCTCGTCGCCGATGCGCGACGGCACGACGAGGTAGGCGGCCGGGATCACGATCAGCGTCAGCAGGGTGCTCAGCAGCAGGCCGCTCGCCACGGTGATCGCCAGCGGCGCGCGCAACTCGGCGCCCTCGCCCCAGGCCAGGGCCATGGGCAGCAGGCCCAGCACCGTGGTCAGGGTCGTCATCAGGATCGGCCGCAGCCGCAGGTGCGCGGCGCGGACGATCGCCTCCGACTTCGGCAGGCCCGCGCGGCGCAGCCGGTTGATCGCGTCGACGAGCACGATGGCGTTGTTGACCACGATGCCCACCAGGATCACCACCCCGATCAGGACGATGACGGTGACCGGCGTCCCGGTCAGCAGCAGCGCCGGCACCACGCCGATCAGGGCCATGGGGATCGTGAACAGCACCAGCAGCGGGTGCAGGAACGACTCGAAGGTCGCCGCCATGACCAGGTAGACCAGGAAGACGGCCAGCATGATCGCGAAGCGCAGGCTGTCGAAGCTGACCTGCATCTCGCGGTTCTGGCCGCCCAGCTCGACGGTCAGGCCCGGGGGCGGCGGCAGGCCGGCCAGCGCGGCGCGCACGTCGACGACGGTCGCGCCCAGGCTGCGCCCCTCGACGTTCGCCGAGACTACGGCGGCGCGCTGCTGCTGCAGGCGGTGGATCTCGGCCGGGCCGCGGTCCTCGGACACGTCGGCCACGGAGGTCAGGCGCAGGGTGGAGCCGTCGGGGCCGGGCAGCGCCAGGTTGCGCACGTCCTCGACCGTGTGGCGGTCGCTCTCGCGGTTGCGCAGGCGGATGTCGATCTGCCGGTCCTCCTCCTTGAAGCGCGTCGGCACCACGCCCAGGACGCGGTTCTTGAGCGTCTCGGACAGCACGCCCATGTCGAGCCCCAGCGCGGCCAGCCGCTCGCGGTCGAACACCACCTGCAGCTCGGGGTTGCCCGCCTCGAGCGACGAGCGCACGTCGACCAGCCCCGGCACGCCGGCCAGGTCCGCGGCGATCTCCAGGGAGTAGGCCCGCAGGTCCTCGAGGTCGTCGCCGAAGACGATCACCTCGACGGGCGTCTTGAGGGTGAAGTAGGACGGGCGGCCGAAGCGCGCCTCGAGGTCGGGCAGGTCGGTGAAGGCGGCGCGCATGCGGTCGGCGACGGCCGCCTCGGCGGCGCCGTCGCCGCGGTCCTTCATCACCACGTTGAGCTGACCCAGGTTCTCGGCCCGCGTGTTCACCGACAGGCCGCCCGAGACCAGCCGGCTGCCGACGGTCGCGTACTGCACGTCCACCCCGGGCTCGGCGGCGGCGGCCCGCTCCATGACCTGCAGGGCGCGATCCGTCGCCGCGAGCGAGGCGCCCTCGGGCAGGGTGGCCTCGAAGAAGAACTCGCCCTCGCTGAGCTGGGGGATCAGCTCGGTCTGCAACAGCGGCACGGCGGCCATGGACAGGGCGAACAGGGCGAAGCCGATCCCTAGCGTCAGCCGGCGGCGGCGCAGGGAGGACTGCAGCAGGGCGTCGAAGGCGTTGGAGAAGCGGCCGAGGGTCATCGTCGCTTCAGGGAGGGTTGCGAATTCGTCGTCGACCGCGATGGCGGCGGCGGTCTCCCGCCGCCGCGCGGCGTCTCCCGGCAGCCTGGACCCCGCTGCGCTCAGCATGGGGATCAGCGTGATGGCGACCACCAGCGAGGCCAGCAGGCTGAAGGTCACCGTCAGGGCCTGGTCGCGGAAGAGCTGCCCGGCGATGCCCTCGACGAACACGATCGGCACGAAGACCGCGACCGAGGTCAGGGTCGAGGCGGTCACCGCGGCGGCGACCTCCGCGGTGCCGTCCACGGCCGCGCGGTAGAGGGAGGCCCCCTCGCGCCGCCGCCGGTAGATCGACTCGAGCACCACGATGGAGTTGTCCACGAGCATGCCGATGCCCAGGGTCAGGCCGCCCAGCGACATGACGTTCATGGTGATGTCGAGCTTGTACATCGCGACGAAGGTCGCCACCACCGAGATCGGGATCGAGGTGGCGATGATCAGCGTGCTGCGCAGGTCGCGCAGGAACAGCATCAGCACCAGGATCGCCAGCAGGCCGCCGACCAGGGCGGCGTCGCGCACCTCGTCCACGGACTGCTGGATGAAGTGCGACTGGTCGAACAGCACGGTCAGCTGCGTGCCCGGCGGCAGTTTGCCGTCCTGCCAGGCCGCGAGGCGCTCGCGCAGGCGCTTGGCCACCGTCACGGTGTTGGCGTCGCCCTCCTTGTAGAGGGAGATCTCCACCGACTCCGCGCCGTCGACGCGCGTGATCTCCTCGCGCTCCTTGCTGCCGCGGCGCACCCCCGCCACGTCCCCGATGCGCACCACGCCGCGCTCATCGCGCCGCACGATCAGGTCGGCGATCTCCGCGACGTCGTCGTACTCGTTGATGGTGCGGATCAGGAACTGGTCGTCGCGGCCGCGCAGGGCGCCGCCGGGCAGGTTGACGTTGCCCACGCCCAGCACCTGCCGCACCGCCTCGAGCGGGAGCCCCAGCGCCGCGAGGCGGTCCTGGTCGACGTCGACCTGGATCTCCTCCTCGAAGCCGCCCTTGATCTGCGCCGCGGCCACGCCCTTGAGCGTCTCGAAGTCCTGCTTGAGCTGCTTGTCGGCGAGCCGGCGCAGCACGGTCAGGTCGTCGGTGCCCGACAGCGCGAGCCGGATGATGGGGTCCAGGCTCGGGTCGTAGCGCAGCACGACCGGGTCGGTGGTCTCGGCAGGCAGGATCAGCCGGTCGAGCTTCTCGCGGACCTCCATCGACAGCAGGTCCATGTCCGCGCCCCACTCGAACTCGAGCGTGACCTCCGACATGCCGGGACGCGACACCGAGTGGATCGACTGCAGGCCGCGCAGCACGCCGACGGACTCCTCGACCGGCCGCGTGACGAGGTTCTCCACCTCCTGGGGCGCCGTGTCGGGGAACTCGGTCCGCACCGTGAGCGAGGGGTAGGTGATGTCCGGGAACAGCTCCAGCGCCAGGCGCCCGTAGGCCACGACCCCGAAGACGATGATCGCCAGCGCCGCCATCACGACGCTGACCCGGCGACGGACGGCGAGATCGACGAACGCGCGCATCAGGAGCCGGCTCCCTCGGCGAGGACCTTCAGCTTCGAGCCGTGCTTCAGCGAGCGCTGCCCCTTGACCACGACCCGCTCCGCCGCCGCCAGGCCGCTCAGGATCTGGGTCCGCTCGTCGTCGGTGAACCCGACCTCGACGACGCGGCGCTCGGCGGTGGCGCCGTCCCCGCCCGCCGCCACGTAGACGACGGTCTCGCCCTTGTCCGTCAGCACCGCCGACCGCGGCACCAGCACCGCGCCGTCGCGCCGCTCGGTGACGATCTGCACCTGGGCGAAGTCGCCGGGTCGGGTGCCCTCGGGGTAGTCCGGGATCTCGATCGTGATCTTGATCGTGCCGCTGGCGGGGTCGATGACCGGGCTGATCAGCTTGATGCGCCCCTGCACGCGCCGGCCGACGCTGTCGAGCACCAGTTCGACGGCCTGTTCCTGCCGCAGCTTGTTGAACTCGCGGCTGGGCACGTGGACCTTCGCCAGCAGCGGGTCGAAGTCGGCCAGCGCGAACAGCGGCGTGCCGACCGACACGTTCTGGCCGACGCTCGCCAGGCGGCGCGTCACGCGCCCGCCGAAGGGCGCGACCACCTCGGTGTAGGACAGGTTCAGGCGCGCGAGCCCCTCGTCGGCCTCGGCCCGGGCCAGCTCGCTGCGGGCGGCCTCGAACTCCTCGTCCGTGGCCAGGTCCTCGTCGCGCATGGCCTGCAGGCGCTGGAAGCGAGACCGGAGGTTCGCCGCCGCGGCGGCGGCCTGGTCGGCACGCAGGCGGTACTCGTTGTTGTCGATGCGCAACAGCGCGGCCCCCGCGCCCACCCGGTCGCCCTCCTCGGCGGACAGGGCCGCGATCACGCCGGCGACGCGGGCGAGCACCTGCGCCTCCTTCTCGGCTTCCAGCGTCGCGGTCGCCTTGTAGTAGCTGGAGATGGCCCCCAGCTCCGCCGGCGCCACGGCGACCGGCACGGGCGGCTCCTCGGGCTGGCCCCCGGGCTGGCCTTCAGGACCGCCGGCGGCGGGCGCATCGCGCTTGCCGCCGCTGCAACCGGCCACGGCCGCCAGGCAGAGCGCGAACAGGATGAAGCGGGGGAATTTCGCGGTCGTCATGGGTCTGCGATCCCTTCACTGGTTGCGGCCCGGGTCAGGGCGAGGGGCGCGGAAGTCGGCGAACGCTACAAGATCCACCACCGGAGCGGATTTGACAATCGCCGCCGGCGGGGATCGATCTAGGACGGCGGCGGGGCGGCGGGGTTGCAGGAAATCGCCGTAAATCGGCACGAAGCCTGCGGAACAAGCCGCAGCGCGATCCGAGTCAACGCCGCTAACCTGCTCTCCCTGAATTTGAATAAAAGTCAGAAATCGTGGTGACGTCATGGTGTGGCGCAAGCATTTCATCAAGTGAGGTCCGATGAACGATTCGATCCCCACCTCGGCGACCCCTGCAGAACTAGCCCTTCATCACAAGTTCGTCGAATCTGTCCAACAGCTCAAAAAGGGGCTCGTCCGCAGCTGCCACTACTTGCTCCAGATCCAGAACCGCAAGGTTCACTGCGTGTTCGGCTACCGGACGATCGCGGGTTATGCGGCCGCCGAAGCGGGGCTGACGCGCGCACAATGCGACACTTTCCTGGCGCTCGCCCGACGGTTGCCGCTGCTTCCCGGCGTCGCGGCGGGCATCGAGAGCGGGGACTTGAACTGGTCGCAAGCGAAGCTGCTGTGCCGCGCCGCGACGCCGGCGACCGAGCAGGAGTGGATCGACACCGCCAAGGGCCTGTCGGTGCGATCGTTGGCCGAAGTGGTCAGGCGGGTGTCGACGCCCGTGAGGCCGGTCGCGCCGTTGCCGGCCCGCCCCGCCGCCGTCGCCTCGCCGCCGCCATCCACGCCGAAGTCGCACTTCGTCACCGTCGCCTTCCACGAGGATCGCTTCGCGATCTGGGAAGCCTGGCTTGCCGCCGCGCGGGTCGCGGCACCGGGCGTGCCGACGGATGGGCTCTTGGCCGGGTTGATCGAGCAAGGCGGCGCCAGGACCGTCGCCCGACTCGTGATCCGGCAGTGCCCGGACTGCCGCGCGGCCGTAATCGCCACGTCACGCGGCGACCTGGCTGTGACCGGCGCGCTTCTCGCAAGCGCCGCCTGCGAGGCCGAGGTGCAGGGAGCTGATGGTAGCCTACGCCGGGCCGTGCCGCCGCGGGTGCGGCGGCTAGTCCTTGCCCGCGATGGGTATCGTTGCCAAGCTGCAGATTGTGGTCGCGCGCAGCACCTGCAGATCCACCACCGCACCCCTGTCGGGGCGGGCGGGCGCACGACCCCCGACAACCTGATCACGCTCTGCGGCCGCTGCCATCGCGCGCTGCACGAGCGGGAGGAAGCGCTGAACGCCGCCGCCGTCGACCCGACGCGCTAGTCGCCGTACATCGTCTTGAGCGTGCTCCAGGAGGCCTGCTCCGCGGGCGTGGCCCCGTCGCAGTAGGTCATCCAGCCCAGCGTCATCTGGTAGGAATTCGGCGGCACGAACGTCAGCGGTCCGATCCAGCTCAGCAGCCCGCTGCCCGCCCCCGAGCCGTCGGGGCTCGTGGGGCCGAAGACCGGAGTCTGCCAGATGTTGCCGAGGACCGACGACGGCGCGTAGGAGACATGGGACACCGCGACGTAATACAGGCCCGGCGCCAGCGACACGTTCGGCGCCGTGAGCACTTTCATGCCGCCCGCACAGATCTGGTTGGCGCGCACCCCCATGCCGGCGGCGTCGAACAGCCAGGGGCTCGGGCCGGCGTCCTGGAAGCACTGGAGCGAGACCAGGGGGAGACCAGCCGGCGGTGTGGCCGTCAGCTGGATGCAGTACACATCGACGTCGTCGTGCTCCGCGAGGACGCCGTCGATGGTGGCGAGGCCGCCGGCGCCGAGCGTGACCTGCGCGGTGCCGGGCAGGTCGCCGGCGTCGCCGATCTCGGCCCAGACCTGGGCGGACGCCGCCGACGCGGCCAACAACGCCGCGGCGGCCAAGGCGGTCAACTGGCGGCCACAATACTTCAACTTGTTGTTCGACATCGAGTTCTCCTGTCATGGCCCACCGTCGGGACTTTGCTGAGCCGGCTGGATGACCGGGCATCCGCCGAAGCGTGGCTTCAATCATGACATGCCCGCCGTGTCGGGATCAATAGAGGTCTAGAATAATCCTAATTTATGGCATGATGGTCCGAGCGTCTCGGTGGTGGGCGCCCGGATTGCACGGGGGCCGCGTGTGCTACACTCCAAGGACGCGTGCGGCTGCGCGCCGAGAACCAGCCCGAAGGAAGTGCCATGACCCGCATCCGGATTACCCTCGTCGCCCTCCTGCTCCCGTGCCTGGCGGTTTCCGTCCTCGCCGCGGCGCGTCCCCCCGCGACGACACCAGCCCTGCCGCCCGGCCTGACCGCCGCCGACGTCCTGACCGGCACGCTCGTCGATCTGGCCGCCCCCCTGTCCGGCCTCGAGCGCTTCGACGGCTCTTTAGGCGCGCCGCCGAGCACGACCGGCCTCTGGCGCCAGATGCTCTTCGAGCTGCGGCGCGCCAGCCTCGTCGAGCGCGGCTGGCCCGAACCGCGCGAGTTGGAGCGTCGCGCCCTGGCGGGCGTCGGCCCCGAGGTCGTGCCGGTCGCCCTGCTGGACGCGTCCTACGACCGCCTGCGCCCGGACTCGCCCGCCGACCGGCGGACCTGGTCCCGCGCCGACGTCGTCGCCGGCCGCGTCTTCGCCGCCGCCGCGCTGCGACCCGTAACCTACCGCGGCGAGCGGATCGTGCTGTCCTTCGCCGCCGAC
>DYDD01000198.1 GCA_020718045.1 Fibrobacter sp.
CGGGACCACCAGGCCGGTCTCGCCGTCGCGGATCCACTCGACGGAAGAGGGCAGGCTCGAGACGACGATGGGCCGGCCGCAGCTCATGGCCTCCAGCAGGCTGACCGCCGTGGCGTCGACCGACGGCACCGAAACGAAGACGTCGCTGGCGTTCAGCGCGGCGGCGAACTCTCCGTGCGGGATGCGCCCGAGGAAGCGCGTGACGCCGCCGATGCCGGCCCGTTCGGCGAGCGCCCAGAACGGGGCGGGGTCGCCCTCGTAGCCCGAGAACAGGAAGCGGGCCCGCGGCTCGCGGCGCATCACGGCCGCCGCGGCCTCGATCACCACGTCGATGTTGTAGTAGGGCTGCGTGAACGAGCGCGGGGAGAAGACCAGGAAATCGTCGTCGGCGAAGCCCTGCGCGCGCCGCCACTCCCCCGCCGCCTGCGGCCGGAAGCGCTCGAAGTCCACGCCCCACAGCACCCGGAAAGCGCGGTCCGGGCGCGCGCCCAGACGCACGGCGGCCTCCAGGATGTCGCGGGAGTCGCCGGTCAGGGCGTCGCAGGAGCGCAGCGCCGCCGAAGCCAGCCAGCGCTTCACGGGCGACTCGTGCGGCGTCACGTAGACGTCGTCGCCCCAGACGGTCAGCAGGTTGGGATGCAGACCGCTGAAGTGTCCCCAGTAGCCGTAGCCCGTCAGGAAGTGCGTGTTCAGCAGGTCGGGACGCAGATCGGCCAGTAGGCGGCGCACGACGCGCAGCGAGGCGGCGTAGCGCAGGGGCTTCGGGCCGGCGCCCGAGCGGATGTCGTGGACCGTGACGCCGGGCACTTCCCCCGGCTGGACGGTGAGCAGGTGGCAGTCGTGGCCGCGCTCGGCGAACCAGGTGATCCAGCGCTCGGTGTGGATGTGGCGGCCGATGGACAGGAAGGCCAGGCGCAAGTCGATCCCCCCTGATAGTAACTGGTGCCGAGGGCCGGGCTCGAACCGGCACGGAGCAACGCTCCGAGGGATTTTAAGTCCCTTGCGTCTACCAATTTCGCCACCCCGGCGCCGTCGCGGATCATCAAGCACGGCGCGCCGTCTGTCAACGGCGCCGCGCCGGCGGTAGAGATCGGCGGGCCGGGGAGCGACTGGACGGGAAAAAGAACGACCGGCTCGAAAGCCGGTCGTCTGAGATGGAGGCGGCACCCGGACTTGAACCGGGGAATAACGGTTTTGCAGACCGTTGCCTTACCACTTGGCTATGCCGCCCCGCAAGGCTGCCTCACAGAATGAGCGGTGGACCGCCCCCTGTCAAGGGGGCGGCCCCTGACTCAACGGCGGCCCTGGCCCCTTTATCCCTGGCCGAACCCGCGGCGGCGGTCGTAGACGCGGCCGTCGTCGTGGCAGCCGGCGCAGTCGGGCTTCTGGCCCATGCCCGCCGTGTGGCAATCCTCGCAGGACAGCTCGCCGTGGACGTCGTCCAGGGGCGCGCCCACCTTCGTGTGGTCGAAGCCGGCGCCCCAGCCCTGCGCGTGGCAGGACGAGCAGGTGCGGTCCTGGGCCACGTAGATGTTGGCGTCGCCGTGGCAGGCCCGGCACTGCAGCCGGCTGTGGTACGACTGCAGGGGCCAGCCCGTCGAGGCGTGGTCGAACAGGTCGGTGGCCTTGCGGCCGTGGCATTCGCTGCAGTTCTGCTTGCCGTGGCACTGGTAGCAGGTGTCGTGGAGGTTGACCTTCTGCAGCTCGCCCATGGGGTGCGACTCGGCGCCGTGGGTGTGGCAGCGGGCGCAGCTCTGCTCCTTGTGGCAGTTGGAGCAGTTGAGCTCGTACTTCTCGGCGTGGTTGCGGTGGTGGAAGGGCACGACGTCGCCCTGGGCGTACGAGGTGGAGAAGACGATCAGCTCCTTCATCTCGATGGGCGCGTAGTTGCTGTGCTCGCAGACGCCCGTCGCCTCGCCGCCGAGCCGTTCGCCCTGCTTCTTCTCGTGGCAGTTCGCGCACTTGGTCTCGCCGTCCCAGTCGTTGTGGCAGCCCAGGCACTGACGGTGGTAGGCGCCCTTGAGGCCCGTCTGCTTCAGGGATTCGGCGTGGCCGCCCGCGGCGTGGCACTCGCGGCACGACGGGTGGTCCGAGTTGGGCGGCGTGTAGTGGTGGCAGGTCTCGCAGCCGCCGTCCATGGCCACCATGCGCGCGTGCGCGCGGTGCTGGAAGCGGACCGGGACGTAGAGGTCCTCCAGGTCGTCCAGGATGACCACGTCGGGGCCCTCGTCGGCCTTCAGCTTGGTGCTCTCGACGTGCCGCGGGCAGGCCGCCTGCTTCAGGCAGGGGTCGGCCTTGCTGGGCTGCGCGCAGACGTGGCACTGCTTGCAGTCGAGGCCCTGGTCCTGGCGGGCCCAGGTCGGCGCCGCCGACAGGATCAGGGCGGTCAGCACGAGCAACGCGTTACGCATGGGGAACCCCCTCCCCCCGCTGCGACGCCGCGTCCTCGACGTGCATCACCGGGAAGTTCAGGACGACGAAGCGGTAGGCGAAGATCAAGAAGGCGATCAGGCCCGTGGTGATCGCCAGCTCGCCGACGTGCGGGAAATAGTGCTTCGTCGCGTAGACGGGCCGGAACGCGACCAGGAAGACGTCGATGCGGTTCATCGCCACGCCGAAGATCACCAGCGTCGCGGCGGTGAACAGCAGCCGGGGCGAGCGGCGCACGCGCGCGCTGAAGAACATCAAGAACGGCAGCACGAACCCGAAGCCCATCTCGACCAGAAAGACGACCGACTGCCAGCTGCCGTCGGCCAAACGGTAAAGTTGTCCGCGCACGGCGAGGTCCATGGCTTTGGTGCTGATGAAGAAGAACAGCAGCACCGGCAGGATCTTCGACAGCGGCCCGAGGACCTCCATCTCGGGGCGGCGGCCGAAGGCGCGTGAAGCCAGGATGGACTCGAAGATCACCATGCACGGCCCCACGCAGAACGCCGACAGCAGGAACAGCAGCGGCAGCACCTGCGTCCACCACAGGGGGTGCATCTTGTAGGGGGCGATGACCATCAGGGCGCCCAGCGAGGACTGGTGCATGCAGGACAGCACCACGCCCGCGATGATGAACACGGACATGATCCGCCCCAGCGTGCGGTCGAAGAGGCGCAGCAGGCCCTCGACGAACCCGTTCAGCGGGCGCAAGGCCCCGGGCAGGGCGACGCGGCCGCGGAAGCGCTCGGTCACCATCGGCAGGAACTCGATGTACAGCACCGTCAGGTAGAACATGACGCAGATGCCGACCTCGAACAGAACCGAGTGCCCCGACCACATCGACGGCACCATCGGATGCCAGACGTTGTAGTAGCGGCCGAGGTCCGCCAGCAGGCCGATCACCACGACGGTGTAGCCCAGCATCGCGGTGATCAGGGCCGGCCGGACGATGGGTTCGAACTTCTCGCGGTGGAAGACGTGGGCGAGCGCCGCGGTGGTGAAGCCGCCGGCGGCCAGGGCCACGCCGCAGGCGATGTCGATGGCGATCCAGATGCCCCACGGCCACTGGTTGTCGAGGTTGGTCACCGCGCCGATGCCCTTGGTGAAGCGCACCGCCGCGAAGCAGAAGCCCACGGCCATCAGGGCCACCAGGACCCAGGTGCCGCGAGTGAAGAAGCGCATGCGGATCGGGGCGGCGTGGACGTGGCTACTCATGGTGCTCCTCCCCGTGCTGCTCAGCCTTGTGAGCCGCGGCGGCGACCTCGTCCTTGCGGCTGCCCAGCCACATCACCTGGGCCAGGGTCGCGTACAGGGCGACCGGCGCGATGAAGCGGCGGAAGATGCCGTGCTGGATGTTCTCGGTGATGCGGGCGGGCGACTGCTCGCCCAGCTCGGGGAAGCCCAGCGAGGGGAACGGCTGCCCGGCGATGTAGAGCCAGGACGTGCCGCCGACCTCGTGCTCGCCGTAGACGTGGTCCAGGTAGCGGTCCGGGTAGGCGCCGATCCGCTCGTGGGCCAGCGACAGCAGCTCCTCGCGCTTGCCGTAGATCAGGC
The DNA here is from genome assembly GCA_020718045.1 of Fibrobacter sp. Lineage (GTDB taxonomy): Bacteria > Krumholzibacteriota > Krumholzibacteriia > LZORAL124-64-63 > LZORAL124-64-63 > PNOJ01. The sequence goes on from DYDD01000198.1 coordinate 3,982, forward strand.
ACTCCACCGGACAGATCTCGACGCAGCCCGGCCGCTCGCCGGCCGAGATGCGCTCGACGCAGAAGGTGCACTTGCGCACCTCGGGCGAGAGCGCGTCCGCGTACTGGTAGGCGGGGATCTGGAAGGGGCAGGCCACCATGCAGTAGCGGCACCCCATGCAACGCCAGGGGTCGTACTTCACGGCCCCGTTGGGCTGCTTCTCCAGGGCGGAGACCAGGCAGGCCGAGGCGCAGGCGGGGTCGTTGCAGTGCAGGCACTGCACCTTCGCCCAGACGTTGCCCTCGTGCTCTTGGCGCGGCCACTGGTTGACGACGGTGAAGTTGCCGGCGTCGGGGCGGCGCATGGCAGCGAAGACGGCCTTGTCCTCGAACTCCTCCAGCGGCTGCACGGGCAGCTCGTTCACCTGGTTGCAGGCCCACTCGCACTTGCGGCAGCCGATGCAGGCCGTGGTGTCGACCAGGACGCCGAAGGCGTCCGGCGGGGCGTGGACGGCCGTGCTGGCCGAGGCGTCGGCGGCGGCGATGCCCACGCCGACGGCGCCGACCGTCTTGAGGAAGTCCCTTCGATCCATGCCGGTCCCTTTCTGCTGTGAAACGGAGGCGGCCGATGTCCTCTGCGGGGCGGCCGCGTCCCGGCGAAATCGGACTCTGTCAATATGATAACAATCGTTTGTTGATCAAGGTTTTTTAACTGGGGGATGAGCGGGAGGGGCAAAATTACGGAGGGTGGCGAAAATGGGCTTCAATTCCGTAAACTCAGGAGATTCGCGATCAGCGGGTCTGTGCTAGGATCGGGACATCGCCCTGCCATCGAAAATGCGGAGGCAAGATCACATGCCGAATTTCCATCCCCTGGCGCTGTCCCCTCGCCTGGCGCATGCCCTGCGCATCCTCGCGGTCCTGGCCTTCCTGGGCGCCATGGCCGGGGGGTGCTTCGACTCGGAGACCTCTCCGAACACGCCGGACCCCGCGGTCTCGGAGTACCCCTTCCCCGACACGGCCGAGCAGCTGATGGCGAACGTCCGGGCCGCCTACCAGGACATGGACATCGCCGAGTACGCGTTCACGCTGCACGAGGACTTCGTCTTTCTGTTCTCGTCGGAGTGCCTGATCGCTCCGGACGGCTGCGCGTACACGCGCGAGGAGGACTTGCTGCACACGGGGCGGCTGCTGGGCGGCGAGACGGGGTACGACCAGGCCCACGACCGGGTCCTGCCGGCGGTGCGGGACATCGAGTTCGTGGAGTTCGAGAACCTGACGGGGTGGAGCGAGGTGTCGCCGGAGGAGCCGGGGTTTCCGGGGGGGATGAAGGCGATGTACGCCGTGACCGCGCTCTTGACGCTGAACACTGCGGACGACAACTCGTATGGGATCGATGCGTTGCAGGTTTTCTATTTGAAGCAGGAGATGGGGACGGCGCCGGGAGGAGATTCTCGGTTGAGGTTTTATTTGATGGGGCAGAGGGATCTTGAGACCGACTAATATCCCGTGTCGGGGCATTTTATGAACTTTGTGCTCTTAATCGTCCAACAGCGTAGAATACTGTA
>DYDD01000199.1:0-2143 GCA_020718045.1 Fibrobacter sp.
AGGTCCAGGGCGTGGTGGCCGGTCTGCGGGTCCCCCACGTCCATGCCGCCGAGCAGCACGCGCACCTGCTCGAAGGTGGAGCCGCGGATCGAGAGGTCGGCCTGGGTGCCGTAGAGCTGGCGCTGGCCCGTGGCCACCCCCGGCGCCGACGCCAGCAGTTCCGCCGGCGCGCGCACGGGCAACAGCGCCGCCTGCGCGGCGTCCAGGACCGTGACCTCGCGCTCGCCGACGGGCAGCGCCGCCGGCACGCGCGTGCCCAGGACCAGCACGGGGTCGGTCAGCCAGATGGTGTCGCCGGCGACGATCATGAAGCCGGGATCGGTCGCCGCCGGGAAGCCTGCGGTGGCGCCGGCAGCGGACGCGGCGGCCAGCAGGCAGGCCACGACGGTCGTCAGGTATCTTCTCAAGCGATGTACCTCGTTGCGGATTCGGTCAGTGGGCCGCGCCCCCGCGGTGCGGTTTCGCGTTCCAGACGCGCAGGGCCAGGAAGAGGCCCAGCGCGGCCATCGGCACCATGGCCAGCGGCCACGCCAGCCAGTTGGCGGGATCGGTGACCGGTCCCGCGATCCTGCCGGCCTCGTCGAACTGCTCCTCGGGCAGCACCGAGGCGTACGTGAAGGACATCACGGCGGTCCCCAGGTAGACGAAGCCGTCGATGATGCCGACGGCCATGCCCGCGTTGCGGCTGCCGCCGAAGTCCATGCTCGCGGTGCCCGACAGCATGCCGTGCACGCCGATGACGGCCATCGACATCAGCAACACCAGCCAGCCCACGAACGGCGTCTGGTAGGTGAAGATCAGCACGACCGCGCCCAGCAGCAGCGCGCCGTACAGGACCGCCGCGACCGGGCCGCGGCGCGACTGGAACGCGTGGTCGCTCACGGTGCCGGCCACCACGCCGCCCAGGATGCCGGCGCAGCAGAGCAGCGCGCCCCAGTGCTCGTTGACGAACCCCGAGCCCAGGTGCAGGGCGGCGTCGGTCTGCTTGGCGAAGGTGCGGTACCACTGCATGATGGCCTGGCGCAGGAAACCGCTGCAGAACTCGATCAGCGCGATGGTCATGATGACGGGGTTGCCCAGCATCATCCTGAACACCTTCGCCGGGCCGAGCGGCGGGCCGGAATCGCCCGCGGTGGCGTCGGCGGTGTCGAAGTCCTGGTGCCCGGTCTCCGACGGCTTGTCGCGCACGACGAAGACGTCGATCACCCAGAAGATCGCCAGCAGCAGCGCCGGCATCAGGAAGACCCAGACCAGCCCCATCCCCTTGAGGATCAGCTTGCCCACGTCGAAGGCGAAGTACAGGCCCAGCGAGATCAGGATGCCGAAGATCGCGCCGAACACGCCGCGTTCGCGCACGTGGAACCAGGAGGCGTTGACCTTGACGATGGCCACGGCGCCGAAGCTCTGGAAGTACATGTTCAGCGCGTAGAGCACCGCGAAGACCGGCACGAAGTTCGCGGCCAGGAAGGCCGACAGGGGCCCCTGGTTCAGCAGGGACCACGTCGCCAGGCCCATCAGCACGTTCATCGCCACGGCGCCGCCGGTGCCGACGAGCATCGCCTTGCGGCCGCCGAAGCGGTCCGTCAGGGGGCCGTTGATCAGGAAGGAGAAGCCGTAGACCACGGTGCCCACGCCGAAGATCACGCCGAAGTTGGAATTGCCCATCAGCGACCCGCCCGCGCCGCCGGCGATCTCCTCGAAGGCGCCCTTGCTGACGGTCAGGTTGTAGCGGCCCATGTAGAGCAGCGCGTAGGTCAGGCCCAGCGGCAGCCAGTTCCACACGCGACGGGAGCGGAAGCCGGGATCGTGGCCCAGGTCGATCTTCGGCAGGCGGGCGATGACGAACGCCACCACGGCCAGCAGGCCGACGATCGCGAACAGCTCGGACATCCAGGGTGACATGGGACCTCCTCGGTTCCGCGGGCGGACGAAACGGTCGCCAGCATCCGCCCATCGTAGCCAGCGCCCCGCCGGCGCGCCAAGGAAAACCTCGGCCGCGGCTCTCCTAGATGCCCATGACCAGGCCGACGGACACACCGATCCAGTCGTCGTGATCGTCGGCGATCAGTTGGTCGCCGCTGACCGCGTCCTGCAGCAGCACGGGGTCGGCGGCGCAGATCTCGGCGTGCAGGGTCGCCGCCAG
>DYDD01000199.1:2197-2999 GCA_020718045.1 Fibrobacter sp.
GCCGCCCCAGTCGGACATCTCCCGCACCAGCGAACCGCTGCGGTAGACCGTGCCGTAGCCCCAGAACAGCGTGCCGCCCCAACGCAGGGAGCGCAGGTAGTAGCCGCCGCGCACGCCCAGCACGGCGTCGGTGCGCTCGCCGACCGGCAGCAGCGCCCGGGCGCCGAGTTCGATCCCGTAGTGGGCCGCGCGGCCGTTGTCCGTCAGGTCCTCGAAGTCGTCCTGCAGGTCGCCGAGGCCCAGCTGCATGCCGGCGGTGGCCAGGAAGTTCTCGCCCAGCGGCAGCCCGAGCGCGACCGAGACGCGCAGCATGTCGGTGAAGTAGTCGCCGAAGGCGGTGGTGGCGTGCTTCCAGCCCACGTCGGTCAGCAGGAGCCAGCGGCCCGGCGGCTCGACGTCGGGAACCGGCAGGCCCGGCCGCGGTCCGGCGGGGTGCTCGGCGACGGCCGGCAGCGGCACTTCCGGCCAGACCGCAGTGTCGCGGTTCACCTCCGGCGGGGCCCCGGACACGGGCTCGCCCGCGTCGAGGCTGCGGCGCCACCCGTCCCATTGCGACCGTGGTACGTTGCGCTCGCGGTGCGCGCCGGGCGGGTCGCCGGCAACCGTCAGGCACGCCAGATAGCCCCCGCGCGGCGCCGTTGCGAACACGGCGCTCACCAGGCCGGGCACGTCGGGGAACAGCCCCCAGCGGGCCGCCTCGCCGGCGTCGACCGTGTCGCCGACCGCCGGGTGCAGCGGCACGACGCCCACGGGGGCGGCGGCGGCGGCCGCGGCAGCCGACGCTAGGCCCAGCAGCAGCAGC
>DYDD01000199.1:3015-5553 GCA_020718045.1 Fibrobacter sp.
GCGTCATCGTCGCTCCCGGTCGTCGCGGGCCGTCGGGAGACGGCCTTGCCGCCCCCGCTCCCGTGTCCTACAGTAGCCGCGCCCACGACCGCGGACGAGCCGAGGGGAGCGCGCCGATGAACCAGTCCGACACCACCGTCACGCCGCAGCCGGGCGCCAGGCCGGAAGCCGGCGCGCTGCTGCCCATCCTGTGGCGCGTCGTCGACCGCTGGCACCTCCACGAGCAGAGGCTGGGCTCGTGGCAGGACGCGCTGGACGTCATCGCGCCGGAGCACCGCGGCTGGGCCGGCATCGCCGAGCTGCTGCAGCTCGTGAACACCTACCAGTGGCACGAGGAGGACCGCAGCCGCGCCCACGGCGCCGGCGACGAGGTGCTCGCGGCCGTCAAGCGCTCCATCGACGCCTCCAACGCCCGCCGCGTGCGGTCCATCGAGGCCCTCGACGTGGAGATCATGGGCGTGCTGGCGCGCGACGGCCTGCCCCGCCCCGGGGCGCCGCTGAACTCCGAGTCCCCGGGCAACATCATCGACCGCATCACCGTCCTCGCCCTCAAGCTCTACCACATCCGCGAGGAACTCTCCACCGCCGGCGGCACCGCAGACGAGGTCGCCCTGCACGCGCGCCTCGAGAGCGTCAGCGAGCAGATGGACGACCTCGCCGGCTGCCTCGACCACCTCTTCCGGGAGATCGCGGCCGGCCGGCTCGGCATCAAGCTGTACCGCCAGGTGAAGGTCTACAAGGATCCCGCCAGCGGCCGCTACCGCTCCGGTCTCGACGACGGCTGAACGGCCCTTCCGGATCAGTCGCGGTAGAGCGACTTGACCCCGCCCCAGCTCGACGACGCCGTCGGCGTGATGCCGGTCGGCACCACCCGCAGCGTCCGGCCGTCCAGGATCTGCGCCGGGCCGTCGCAGGCGGAGGCCGGCGCGAGCGCGGCCGCGCCCAGGAAGAAGGGGCCGGTCGGTTCGTAGACCCAGGTGAAGCTCAGGCGGGCCAGGGTGACCACGTCCTGCTGGACGCAGCCGTCGGACGTGGTGTGCACGCCGAGGACGGGATCGCCCTGGTGGGCGAGCGGGGCGCCGGCGAGTTCCGACCCGATCAGGAAGGCGGGCGAACCGCCGCAGCAACTGCCCAGCACGGCCCAGTCCACGGTGTCGAGCCGCCACGACAGCGGCGCTCCCACCTCGGGACCGGCGAGGATGACGTAGAGATCGAAGTCCTCGCCGTAGGGCACGGTCAGCTCCCCGACGTAGGATCCGGGCGCCGCCGACAGGCACAGGACCGAGAAACCCGTCTGGGCGACGGCGGGGACGGCGATCGCAAGCGCCAGCATCGTCAAGACGACCAGCGTGTGGATCGATTTCATCGGCGACATGTCCCTCCTCGTGCGAATCGAGATGCGATCTATCCTATATGATACTGGATCCCGCCCCCTCTCGGCTAGCCCAGCCTTACAGATCGGAATTGATCCATCGTGCCTCCGGTCCCTGACATCAGGGATGGTCATCATATAACATCAAGCCAATGATGGGGTTGCGAAAGATCGGCCAGGTCAGCCGGACGCAGGGATGGTGCCGTCGGCCCCGGCGTCGCGCCGGAAAAAGAACACCGCCTGGTCCGAGGTGCCGTCCCGGTTGGCCTGCGCCGCCTCGCGGGCGAAGCCGGCGAGCTCGTCGCGGGTGAACGGCGAGCGGCGCGGGGCCGTCGCGTGGGAGTGCGGAGCGCGCAGCGGGATGCCGCGTCGGTATTGCTCGCTGCCCCAGAACTGGAAGGCGGTGCCGTCGTCCTCGCATCCTTCCAGGGCGAAGCCCGCGCCCGCGGCCAAGCGCTCCAGACTGCGCCGCGTGTGCAGCACGAGGTGGCGCGGCGCGTCGAGTTGCACCCAATCGACGCCGTAGCGGCGCCAGGCCAGCGAGTCGGCCACCGGGACCCGCACGAGCAGCGCGCCGCGCGGCTTCACGACCCTCCGCAGCCGCGCGAAGGCACGGCGCTGGTCGGGCAAATGCTCCAGCACATGGTGCAGCATGACCAGGTCGTGGCGATCGACCACGTCCTCGAGTCCCCGGCGCCGCACGACCAGCCCACCGCCGAGATCCAGGTCCTCGGCGAGGTAAGGATCGATGCCCGACAGCCGCCGGCAGCCGTCGCGCTGGAGCTCGCGCAGCAGCTCGCCGGCGCCGCAGCCCACGTCCAGCACGGCGGCATCGCGCCCGACGCCCAGCCGTCGCAGCCAACGCAGCTGCGCCGGCACGCCGAAGGCGCGTATCAGCAGCGATCCCAGCGGATCTCCACCCTCCAGGCAGGCGCGGGCGCGGCGGCGCTTCAGCCACGCGTCCAGCCGTTCGAGGCGGTGGCGGGCTGGCCGACGGTAGGAGTAATAGTCCGGCGGGTAGTACGGCGACAGGTCGACCGGCGGGTCCTGCAGCTCCAGGCAGCCGCAGCCGGCGCACTCGCGGTAGGTGAAGGCGCCGCCCAGGCCGAACATCATCTCGCGGGCCGCGTGCAGGCGGTGGCCGCCGTCGGCGCCGCAGCACGCGC
>DYDD01000430.1 GCA_020718045.1 Fibrobacter sp.
CGACTGCCGACGCCTGCACCAGGCGTTGGGGCGCATCCAGCCGGACATTGTTCACGCCCACGGCACCGAGGACGCCTACACGCTGGCGGCGCTCACGTCCGGTTATCCATTTGTGATGACCATGCAGGGGCTGATGTTCCGCATCAGCGAGAAAGTGCCCCGGCCGGTGTTGTCGCGGGGCTGGCTGATCGAGAAGCTCGAACGCTGGTCGTTGCGGCGCGCGCGGCACATCATCGCCAATAGCGAGCACGTCGTGAAGGCCGTCGGCCCGCTGGCGCCACAGGCGACGTTTCATCGCATCCCCAACCCGATAAACCCGGTGTTTTTCCAAGCGGCGGGCGAGTTCGAGCGCGACCGGCTCTTGTTCGCGGCCATCATCGCGCCGGTGAAAGGCATGGAGTATCTGGTGGCCGCCCTGCCCCGCATCCGCAAGTGCCGGCCAGGCGTGAGACTGGACATTGTGGGTGTGCCTGGCCGCGGCAGCGAGGCTTACCTTGCAACGATCCAAGACCAAATCCAACGACTGGGTTTGGCAGGGCGGGTCAAGTTCCTTGGCTTCAAACGGCCCGAATTGCTGGCATGCGAGATGGCGCGGGCAAGCGTGGTGGTGGTGCCGTCGTTGGAGGAAATGTTCTGCAACGTCGCCGCGGAGGCCATGGCCGTCGGCCGCCCGGTGGTTGCCAGCCGTGCCGGCTCCTTGCCGGAACTGGTCGCAGATGGCGAAAGTGGGCTCCTGGTGCCGCCGGCTGACCCGGCGGCGCTGGCCGACGCAGTTCTGCGGCTGTTGGAGGACGATGCACTACGGGCGAGGCTGGGCGCGGCCGGGCGGGCCTGGGCGCGACAATGGGAACCGGGCGTCGTGGCGCAACAGACGCGGGCGGTCTATGAGGCCGTGTTGCGGGGACAGGATTCTGGAGTTGAAACGCGGCGGTTCTCTGGCAAAGTAGGCGCCTGATACAGCATGAGCAGTTCGCGCTACTACAACCAACTGGTCCAGCGGATCGAAT
>DYDD01000200.1 GCA_020718045.1 Fibrobacter sp.
GGCCGCGCTCGGCGACAGCGCGGGGGGGGCGGCGCTGGTCGCGCGCGCCCTGGCCTCGGCGGCGTCCGACACGCTGGCCGACGGCCGCCGTGCGCTGGACTTCGCGGCGGCCAGCGAGAAGGTCGAATACAGCGGCCGCACGGCGCTCTTCGACCTCGGCCGCAAGCGCATCGCGATCGCCGGCGACAGCCGCATGCTCTACGGCTCGATGGACCTGAAGGCGGGCCGCATCCGCCTCGACCTGGCCGACCGCGAGCTCTACGCCGCGGAGAACCCGCTGCTGGTCGACAGCGGCCAGAAAATGGCCGGCGACGACATGGGCTACGACTTCGAGCACCGCACCGGCGCCGTGCGGTCGGGCGCCACGGCGATGGACGAGTTCTACTACGGCGGCGACGTGATCAAGCGCTTCGACGACGGCACGCTCAAGATCCGCTCCGGCCGTATGACCTCCTGCGACCTGGCCGAGCCGCACTACCACTTCTGGTCCGACAAGATGAAGGTCCGCCCCGGCGACAAGATGGCCGCCAAGCCCATCGTGCTGAAGATCGGCCGCGTGCCGATCTTCGCGCTACCCTTCTACTTCAAGTCGCTCGAGTCCGGCCGTCGCTCGGGCATCCTGTTTCCGAGCTTCAACTTCGGCTGGTCGCAGCGCACCGGCCGCTACGTCCGCGACTGGGGCTACTACTGGGCGGCCAGCGACTACACTGACGTCACCTTCCGCGGCGACTACAACGAGCGCCGCGAGTTCACCTGGCAGCTGAGCAACCGCTACCTGAAGCGGTACGCTTTCGGCGGCGACGCCAGCTTCTCGCGGCGGCTGAGCCTGGGCGACGAGCCCCGCACCCGCGAGTGGCAGTTCCAGTGGAATCACCGGCAGGACACGCTGTTCGACGCCTACCAGTTCCAGACGAGCCTGAACATGTCCAGCCGCACGATCAGCCGCGAGGACCTGCTGAACGACGTGGGGGCCGTCGACCAGATCAGCGGGCAGCAGACCTCCACCGCCCGCATCGGCCGCAACTGGTCGTTCGTCAGCGCCTCGTTGAACTTCAAGCGCGACGAGTATGTGAACAAGGAGGACGATGACCTCGGCACCAACAACCTGGTCGCGTCCCAGGCGTTCCCGAGCTTGTCGCTGAACTTCAAGAGCACGTCGCTGCTGCCCCAGCTGCGGGCCGGGCAGCGGGGCAGCCTGCTGGGCGACGTCCTGCGCAGCACATACTTCCGCAACTCCTGGAGCTTCAACACGCAGACGCGAACCAACGAGACCACGGAGAACGCGACCCACGCGGCCAGCGGCAACGCCTCCCTCGACTTCAAGCAGCAACGCCTGCTCTTCTTCACCGCCAGCACGGGCGTGAGCGCCTCGCACCGGTGGAACCGCGCCACGACCGACGGCACGCTCTACACCTTCGACGCCGTGGATTCGAACTACGTGGCGCGCGAGGTGCGCGAGCGCAGCGAGGAGACCTCGAGCAGCCTGTCGATCAACAGCAGCCTGAACACGACCCTCTACGGGGTCGTGCGCCCCCGCTTCGGCGGCCTGAGCGCCGTCCGTCACACGCTGCGCCTCGGGATCGGCCATCAACTCGTGCCGGCGATCCCCGGCCACCAGGGCCGCAGCGAGTCCTTCAGCCTCAGCCTGGGCAACCGTTTCGACATGAAGCTGCGCGGCGCTGCCGCCGGCGATTCGATCGCGCCCGACCGCAAGCTCGACGGCGTTCTGGACTGGGGGTTGACCGGCGGGTATTCGCCCGGAGCCGCGCCGGGGCGCCGCTGGGGCGTCGTCAACAGCTCCCTGACGGTGAAGCCCGGCGAGGCCGCCGCGCTCAAGATCACCGTGAACCAGACCTTCGACACCGCCACCCGCCGCGTCACGGGCACGCGCTTCTCGTACGGGTACGGCTTCTCCGGACGCGTGGACACCGGCGGCCGCGTCGCCGCCGTCGCCGCCGTCAAGAGCCGGGCCATCGACCGGCTCGGGGCCGCCGCCGACAGCGCCGCGGTCGATCTCGTCGACGAGGAGGGGGAGACCAGCGACGGGCCGCCGCCCGACGACGGGGACTTCCCCGGTTTCGGGCAGCTCGGCGCCGGGGCGGAGGGAGACGTGGGGCGCGACCCGACCGAGGGCGGCCGCTTCCTGCCCTGGCGCGTCAACAGCAGCCTGTCCTACAGCCGCAACCACCTGTCCGACGACACGAGCGCCCGGCTCGGGCTCAGCGCGAACTTGACCGTCACCCGCAACTGGGACCTGGCCTGGCGCGGCACCTACGACTTCGAGGAGGGCACCCTCACCAGCCAGTCCTGGAATCTGGTGCGGGACCTCCACTGCTGGGAGATGCGCTTCTCGCGCACCGTGAACGCCGTGGATTCCCAGTTCGGCTTCATCATCGCGCTGAAGGCCATCCCGGACGTCAAGGTGACCCGGGGCAAGTCGGACCTGGTCGGCGGCTACGGCCAGATGACCGGGGGCATCTTCTAGGCCCCGCCGGAGGGGGCGCTTGCCTGCCCGGGGCGGTCCTGGTATCATGTTGCGATGATTGGGGAACCGGCCGGGAGGCCGGGTGTTCATCCGCGATCCGGCACAGCGGCGGTGACGAGCTGCCGCGGTTTTCTGTACCACGGCACGAAAAGAGCCGAGATGCACATCGTACCCCGAGCGGGACTGCGCGCCGCGGCGACGACGGTCGTCGCCCTGCTGCTGCTGTCGTCCGTGCCCGTCGCGCTGAGCCAGCAGTCGTCCCCGGGCTGGCGGCCCGTGAACATCGTCTACCTCGGCGACGTCCACGGCAAGTTCGAGCCCTGTGGCTGACACGGCAACCCTCGCGGCGGCGTGGCCCGGCGGGCCACCTTCATCGACGAGACCTGGAACCTCGGCCAGCCCGTGCTGATGCTCGACGCCGGCGACCTCTTCGGCGTGCGCTCCCGCATGGAGCGCGAGCAGACGCGGTTCCTCTGCGAGCTGACCCGGGAGTTCGGCTACGACGCCGTCGGCCTGGGCGAGTACGACCTCAACTACGGCCTGGCGTTCCTGCGCGAGATGATCCAGACCTACGCGCTGCCCTTCACCAGCGCCAACGTCCGCGGAGCCGCCGACGGGCAGCTGATCCTGCCGGAATACCTGCTGGTCGAGCGCGGCGGCGTGAACTTCGGCATCTGCTCGGTGATGGACCCCGCCCACACCATCATGACGATGTCCGCGCAGGAGGAGACCTTCCTCGTCGACGACCCGACGACCGCCCTGCGCGACCTGCTGCCGCGGATGCGTGCGGCCGGCGCCGAGACCGTCATCCTGCTGGCGCACCTCGGCGACACGAAGTCGGAGGAGATCCTGAAGCAGGTCGCCGGCATCGACGTCTGCATCGTGGGCCACACGCAGCAGCCCTACCGGACCGAGCGCGTCGTGGACCAGACCGCATTCCTGGCCTCCTCCTTCGAGGGCCGGTACGTGGGCCGGGCCGAGTGCTTCTTCGAAGCCGGGGGTCGGCTGGCGGCCGTCGACGTGACGATCGGGGATCTCGGCAAGGAGGTGGCCGACGACCCGGTGATGCTCGAGCGGGTCGAAGCCGTGAAGCAGAAGCTCGAACTGGCGCGCCTGGCCGCGCGCGGCCCCTACCAGCCCGTCCAGGGCTCGGCCGACGAGAAGTTCCTGACCGAGCGGGAATGCCGCAAGTGCCACCAGGCGATCTGGGAAACGCTGCGCACCTCGCCCCACGCCGCGGCCCTGGGCACGCTGGCGCGCAAGGGCCAGTCGGACAGCCCCGAGTGTCTGGTCTGCCACACCACCGGCTACGTGTTCATCGGCGGCTACGACGACCGTCCGCCCGGAAACCTGCTGGCCAACGTCCAGTGCGAGGCCTGCCACGGCTACGGCACCGAACACAGCCGCGACGGGAAGTGGGCGGCGAGCGCCCGCGGTTCCTGCGTCACCTGTCACGACCAGCAGAACAGCCCGAATTTCGACTATGAGAAGTACTGGGAGCAGATCAAGCACTGACCCGCGGCGCGCCGCGGCGATCCTCGCCGCCGCCCTGCTGGCGCTCTGCGCGCCGGACGGGGCGGCGGCTCTCGACGTGTTCACGCTGTGGCAGCGCGCCGAGGCGCCGCTGTCGCTCGCCGTCGGGGACCGGGTCGACTACAGCAACACCACGCTCGAGGCCGGACGCCGCACGACGGAACTGGTGCGCGTGCAGTGCGTGGGGGACGGGGCCGATGGCTGGCTGCTGGAGATCCTGCCCCTCGAAGCGACGCCGCGCGGCCTGGCGCCCCGGCCCGGGGAGGGACTACGCCTGGTCCTGTCGCACGACGTCGCCCGACGCGAAGGCGATCTCGCGGCCCTGGTGCGGCGCGTCGTGCAGTGGAGCGGAGGGCGCGGCCGCACCCTGGATCCCGGGGAGTGGCGCGGCGACCCGCTGGCGGCGTCGCTGCTGGACGCGGACTTCCGGCCCGACGTGGTGTCGATGCAGGGGGCGACCACCCGGGTCGTCGGCGGCGCCGACCTGCTCTGCAGCCAGTTCACGCTGGTGGCCACCGACACCGCGCGCATCACGCTGCCCCGGGGCGAGATGATCCAGGTCCACCGGCGCGAGATCAGCGCCGCGGTGCACCCCGGCGTGCCGTTCCTGGGCCTGGCCTTCGCGGCGGAGCGCTCCGAGACCAGCGCCACGGTGGTCCCGGCCGGCCGGCGCAGCCCGCCGCCGCCGACCCAGAAGATCGAAACCATGGAACTCGTCGGCTACGGGCGCGATGCGGCGCCCGCGCTGGACGGGAGTTGAACCGAACGGTGCGATGTGATATGATGAACCATGCTGTCGCGTGAATTGAGCCAACTGCGGGAACAGGCTCGCCTCCACCTGCTGCGTCGCAACGCCCCCTGCCAGGCGCAGGAACTCGCGCGCCACCTTTTCGGCCCCGAGCGCCACGAGACGCCCGAGGCGGTGCTGGTGGTGCGCAAGCTGCTCGAGAGCCTGCCGGACGTCGCGCGCGCGCACGACGGCCGCTGGATCGCCCTGGACGCCCCCTTCCTCGACGTGCACCTCGACGCCGCGCGGCTGGTGGCGGTCGACCTGGAGACCACCGGCAGCCTGATCGGGGTGGATTGCATCATCGAGGTCGGGCTGGCGGTCTGGGAGTCCGGCCAGGTGGTGCAGCAGTTCAGCAGCCTGGTCCACAACACGCGCCGCGTCTCGCCGCGCATCCGCAAGCTCACGGGCATCGAACCCAACCAGCTGCACGAGGCGCCCCCCTTCGAGGAGGTGGCGCCGGTGGTGGCGGACCTGCTGCGCGGCGCCCACGCCTTCGTCGCCCACGACGTGCGCTTCGACCTGAACTTCCTGCGCTGGGAGCTGGAGCGCCTGGGCCACGACCTGCCCGAGATGCCGGGGCTCTGCACGCTGCAGCTGGCGCAGCAGCTGTGGCCCAGCCACGACGGCTGGCGGCTGCAGGACCTGGCCGGTTCCTTCTCCGTCGCCCACCGCCACCCCCACCGCGCCGGCGAGGACGCCCTGGCGACCGCCGGCGTGCTCGCGCACGCCGTCGCCGACGCCG
>DYDD01000431.1 GCA_020718045.1 Fibrobacter sp.
CGCCGCCGCTCCCGTCGAAACCCAACTCGTACTGCAACGCGTCTCCATACTGCGCCGCGGTCCGCGACCGCGGCGCGGCGAAAGGACGGGAAGTCGGTCGTAAGCCGGGTTCTGTTGCCGCGTCGCGGCGACGACCATGTATCTGGGTCCGGCGTTGCCGCCGGCCTCAAGCGACCTACCCGGGAGTCATGCGAGGCGGGCCGCCTCTGCTCCCCTATGCGGTCTTGCTCCGGGTGGGGTTTGCCATGCGACGCCTGTCACCAGGCGCCCGGTGAGCTCTTACCTCGCCTTTTCACCCTTACCGCGACCTTGCGGTCGAGGCGGTATCTTTTCTGTGGCACTTTCCGTGGGATCGCTCCCCCTGGGGATTACCCAGCACCCTGCCCTGCGGAGCCCGGACTTTCCTCGAATCCCTCGCGGGACCCGCGGTCGTCTCCCCGACTTCCCTGCACCCATCATAGACGCTGGCGCCGTCCGTGTCACGGCCCGGCTGCGGGGAAGATCGGGGGCGGGAGGATCAGTCGGGCAGGTACCCGTCGAGGGCGAGGTTCGCCAGGACGTCGGCGAGGGTGTTGCGCTCGCGCCGGATGTGCCGCACCGAGAAGCCGTCCAGCTCGCGGATCAGGTCCATCACCTGGCGGTAGAACGGCAGCAGGTCTTGGCTCTTGACCCGGTACTGCCCGGAGATCTGCCGGGCCACCAGCTCGCTGTCCAGCTGCAAGCTGATACGGGAGGCGCCCCAACCGGCGGCCAGTTCGAGGGCGCGCAGCACGGCCCGGTACTCGGCCACGTTGTTGGTGGCGACGCCGATCGTCTCGGCGTGGCGGGCGATCAGGTCGCCGCCCTTCAGCCCGAACACGATCCCCACCGAAGCCGGACCGGGATTACCGCGGCTCGCGCCGTCGGTCCAGA
>DYDD01000011.1 GCA_020718045.1 Fibrobacter sp.
GCTGCTCGCCGCGGCGGTGGTCGGGCTGGCCGCCGCGGTGCACGAGCTGGGGCACGCGGCGGCCCTGCACCGGGGCGGCGGTCGCGCTGGCGCCATCGGGGTAGGGCTGGTGTGGGTGGTGCCCGTGCTGTGGTGCGACGTGACCGAGGCGGCGCTCCTGCCGCCGCACGACCGCCTGCGGGTCGACGTCGCCGGCGTCGCCGTGCAGTGGCCGCTGGGCGGGCTGGCGCTCTGCGCGGGACGGATCTGGAGTCGGCCGGAGCTGATGTGGGCCGGCGGCGCCATCGCGACCGCGATCGCCTGGAACGCGTTGCCCTTCGCACGCACCGACGCCTACTGGCTGCTGTGCGACGCGTTGGGCGTGGCGTCGCTGTCGCGCGCGCTTCCCGCCGAGGCGCCGCGCCGTACACGCCGGGTCCGTGCGTGGTGGCGGGCCGGCCGCCTGCTGTTCGCAGCGGGATTGGGAGCGGCGGCGCTCTGGAAGGTCGCGACGTGGGTCCGAGGGGAACCGCCGCCGTGACGCCGGGTGGGCGGTTTCGGCGCGGCGTTCATCAGGGCTCGGTTCGACTGAGCCTGGAACCTCAGGGCGATCGTGCGTACAATGCGCGCATCGTATCACGTCGAGGACGCAGGAGGAGGACCCTTGAAGCGAACCCTGTTCCCCGCCGCGCTGGCCTGCCTGGTCTGCTGCGCGATCCTGGCCGCCGGCTGCGGCCCCAAGTCCGAAGCCGCGACGTGCGCCGACTGCGGCATGGCCGTCGCCAAGGATAAGGCCACGCTGGTCGGCGGCAAGCTGTACTGCGGCCACTGCGCCGTCCGCCAGGCCGAGCAGCCGGCCGGCGAGCAGCACGTCTGCGCCGCCTGCGGCATGACGATGGGCGAAGCCGACATGGTCCGGCAGGCCGAGCTGTGGTATTGCGGCCACTGCCTGCCCGCCCCCGCGGCGCCCGATTCGGCGCCGGCGACCGACGCCGGCCACTGAACAGCCGGCCGCGGACGCGACCGGCGGAACCCGCTTTGCGGCCGGGCCGCCGATGCGTTAACGTGGGGCATCCGGAACGGTTCGGAGCGGATGCGGCACATGATCGAGGTTCGCGGCCCGCCCCGCGGGGAGCCGCGCGGAGGGTTTCCATGGCCATCCTGAAGGTCGCCCGCCTGGGCCACCCCGTCCTGCGCCGGGTCGCCGACCCGATCCCGCCGCAGGAGATCGCGGGGCCGGAGATCCAGGCGCTGATCCAGGACATGTTCGAGACCATGGACGAGTACAACGGGGTCGGCCTGGCCGCCCCGCAGGTGCACGTCTCAAGGCAGCTGGCCCTGGTCGGCGGCGAAACCGACGACGACGGCACGCCGCTGGTGCGCGTGGTGATCAACCCCGAGATCACCCCGACGACCGACAAGCAGTTCGGGATGTACGAAGGCTGCCTGAGCCTGCCCGGAATGCGCGGCTACGTCGAACGCCCCGCGGCGGTGCACGTCCGCTACCTCGACGAGGACGGCGAGGTCGTCGAGGAGGATCTGGAGGGCTACCAGGCGGTGGTCATGCAGCACGAGTGCGACCACCTGCAGGGCCGGGTCTACATCGAGCGGATGAAGGACCTCCGGCGGCTGGCCTTCGAGGAGGAGGCCGACCGGTACCTGCCCGTGGACGTGATGAACGACGGCCGGGACGTCTGAGGAACCGAACGCTGACGAAGGAGCGAGATGAGCGCCGATCTGCTGACCCGGGCCGTGGAGGCCTTCAACAACCGCCGCTACGTCGATTCGGTCGCGCTGACCGCCGAGGGGCTCAAGGGCGCCGTCGGCCGCGACGAGCTGTTCTGGATGGGCCTGCACGAGGCCGCCGTCGGCTTCGAGCTGGTCATGGCCAAGCAGCCGCGCAAGGGCGAACAGAAGATGATCGAGGCCATGGAGAAGCTGCGCCACTTCGGCTACCGCTACGGCAACATCGAGGTCACCAGCGTGCTGGCCGGCCTGCGTCGCGGCATCGAGGAGATCCGCAGCGTCGAGTCCGGCCAGAAGCAGATGTTCGACACGACCCTGCTGCCGCAGATCAAGCTGTCCGGGAGCGCCGACGAGCGCTGAGTCCCGGTCGCGGACGACGCCGGGAGGCGCGATGATCCCCGATTCCCACCCCCTGGCCCCCGTCGCGCGCAAGATCGCCGCGGGAACCCGCCTCGACGAGCGCGACGGCCTGCTGCTGGCCGCGAGCGACGACCTGCCGCTGCTGGGCTGGCTGGCCCATTCCGTCCGCGAGCGGAGGCACGGTCGCAAGGTCTTCTACAACGTCAACCGGCACATCAACCCGACCAACGTCTGCTATGTCGGCTGCGAGCTGTGCGCCTACGCCGACGATCCGAACGCCCCGGGCACCTGGAGCTACAGCCCGCAGGAGTGCGTCGAGCTGGCCCGCCGCGATTTCATCCCCGGCACCAGCGAGTTCCACATCGTGGGCGGGCTGCACCCGCGCTGGAAGTTCCCCGTCTACCTGGACATCCTGCGCGCGCTGAAGCAGGCGTTCCCCGCCGTGCATCTGAAGGCCTTCACGATGGTCGAGATCGACTTCCTGGCGAAGATCGGCAAGCTGACCGTGCCCGAGACCATCGCCGCGCTGCGCGAGGCCGGCCTGGACAGCTGCCCCGGCGGCGGCGCCGAGATCTTCCACCCCGAGATCCACGACCGGATCGCCTCGAAGAAGATGTCGGGCGAACGCTGGCTCGAGGTGGCGGCCCTGTGCCACGAGGCCGGCCTGAAGACCAACTGCACGATGCTCTTCGGCCACGTCGAGGAGCCGCGCCACTGGGTCCACCACCTGCTCATGCTGCGGGACCAGCAGGACCGCAGCGGTGGGTTCCAGTGCTTCATCCCGCTGGCCTTCCATCCCGCGGGCACGAAGTTCGCGGACTTGCCCGGCCCCACGCTGATCCAGAAGCTCAAGGTCGTGGCCCTGTCGCGCCTGCTCCTGGACAACATCCCCCACGTGAAGGCCTACTGGGTCATGCTCGGGCGCGAGGTCGCCCAACTGGCGCTGCGCTGCGGCGCCGACGACCTCGACGGCACGATCTCGGACGAGCGGATCACCCTGGCCGCCGGCGGCACCGCCGGCACGGGCATGACCCGCGACGAGATCGAGGCCTTCATCCGCGGCGTCGGCCTCGAGCCCGTCCTGCGCGACACCCTCTACAACGAGCTTGCACCCGCCAGGTAAATCCCACTATTTCGATTGGTATTCGCCGTCTTGCGGCGTTGCTTGTCCCTTCCCTGCCATCGGGCTAGGATGCGGGCGAGTTCGCCCGTCTTGCCCCTTTGCCGGGAAGGTCCGTGATGCCCGATCCTCGTCCCGCCGGCCGGTCCCCGTCGTCCGTCCTGGGCCGCTGGTTCGCCCGCCGCGTCCCCTTCTTCTACGCCAACTGGATCACGACGCTGGGCAGCCTGCTGGCCGTCGTCGCCGTCGCGCTGCTGCTCGGCGCTCTCGTGCTGAACGTCTACAACGTCCTGCTCGAGCGGCCGACCAGCCCGTACGTGGGCATGATCACCTTCATGTTGCTGCCGGCGGTGCTGATCGGCGGCGTGGCGCTGATCTTCGTCGGCGCCGCCGTCCAGCGCCGGCGCAAGACCCGCGGCGAGGTGCGGACCGTCGCCATCGAGATCGGCGGGCCGGAGTTCCTGCGCAAGGCCCTGCTGGTCGGGTTCCTGGCCGTGCTCGGCCTGATCATGTCGGCGAGCTTCGGCTACGAGGCCTACCACTACACCGAGTCGACCGAGTTCTGCATGAAGGTCTGTCATGTCGTGATGGAGCCCGAGGGGGTCGCCTACGAGCGCTCGCCCCACGCCAACGTGGCCTGCGTGAAGTGCCACATCGGCCCGGGCGCCGACTGGTTCGTCAAGGCCAAGCTGTCGGGCCTGCGCCAGGTGGTGGCCGTGATGCGCAACAGCTACCAGCGGCCGATCCCCGCGCCCGTGGAGAACCTGCGCCCCGCCCGCGAGACCTGCGAGGCCTGCCACTGGCCGGAGCAGTTCAACGGCTCGAAGCTCGTGGTGCGCGAGCACGTCGAAACCGACCGCGACAACACCCCGAGCGTGACCTCGCTGGTGATCAAGGTCGGCGGCAACCCACAGCCCGGCGCGCGCGCCACCGGCGTGCACTGGCACGTGGACCGCGGCAACGAGGTGTGCTACCGCGCCCTGGACGACCGGCGCAACGACATCGTGGAGGTGGTCCAGAAGACGCCCGACGGCGAGGTGCGCTATCTGCGCGACGGGGCCGACCCTGCGGACACGGCCGGCGAGTGGCGCGTCATGGACTGCATCGACTGCCACAACCGCCCGACCCACATCTACGAGGTTCCCGGCCGGGCGCTGGACCGCGCCTTCACCGACGGTCTGCTCGACCGCGGCGTGCCTTGGCTGCGCGAGGCCACCGAGCGGGCCCTGTTCGACGTCGTACCCGGCGGGGACACCGCGGGCCGCGTCGCCACCTACCTCGACTCCCTGTACGCCGCGGACCATCCCGAGGATCTCGCCGCGATGCAGGCGCAGAGCGACCCCACCGCCGGCGTCGTCGCCGCCATCCTCGCGCGCAACGTCTTCCCGCGGATGAGCGTGACCTGGGGCTCCTACCCCAGCAACCTCGGCCACCTCGACCTGCACGGCGAGATCGACGAGAGCGGCTGCTTCCGCTGCCACGACGACAACCACCTGAGCGAGGACGGACGCGCCATCAGCCAGGACTGCGACGCCTGCCACTCGCTGCTGACCGAGCGCGAGACCGACCCCGCCGCCCTGCCCGATTTCGTGTCGGCCGTGCTGACGAGGCAGGAGTGACGTGATGCGCCCGCCGGCGTTCGACGACGTCCGCGCCGCCGCCGAGCGGCTGCGCGGCGTCGTCCACCGCACGCCGGTGGCCACCTGCCGCACGCTGGACGAGTTGGCCGGGCGCGAGCTGTTCTTCAAGTGCGAGCACCTGCAGCGCGTGGGCGCCTTCAAGTTCCGCGGCGCCTCGAACGCGGTTGCGCTCTTGTCCGACGCCGAGGCCGCCAGCGGCGTCGTCACCCACAGCAGCGGCAACCACGCCCAGGCCCTGGCCCTGGCGGCGCGCCGCCGCGGCATCCCCGCCCACATCGTGATGCCGGTCGGCGCGCCCGCGGTCAAGCGCGCCGCGGTCGCCGGCTACGGCGCCGTCATCCACGAGTGCGCCCCGACCCTCGCCGCCCGCGAGGAGACCGCCGCGCGCGTCGTGGCCGAGACCGGCGGCGTCTTCATCCACCCCTACGACGACGCGCGCATCATCGCCGGCCAGGGCACCGCCGCGCTGGAGCTGCTCGAGGTCGTCCCCGACCTCGACGCCGTGTTCGCCCCGGTCGGCGGGGGCGGCCTGATGTCCGGCACCTGTCTGGCCGTGCGCGCGCGACGCCCCGCGACCCTACTTTACGGCGCCGAGCCGCTGGACGCCGACGACGCGGCACGCTCGCTCGCCGCCGGCCGCCACCTCCCGCAGACCGCCCCGCGCACCGTCGCCGACGGCCTGCGCACGAGCCTCGGCGAGCTCACCTGGCCCATCCTGCGCGACCACCTCGCGGGCATCGTCACCGTCGACGACGACGCCATCCTGCACGCCCTGCGCCTGGCCTGGGAGCGCGCGAAGCTGCTCATCGAGCCCAGCTCGGCGGTGCCGCTGGCGGCGGTGCTGTCGGAGGAGTTCAAGGCGCGGCCGGGGATCAGGAGGGTGGGGATCATCCTGTCGGGGGGGAACGTGGATTTCGAGGCGTTGTTGCCGCTGCTGATTTCGGGCGCTCGATAGGCATAGGCGTCTATCTGGTATCCGGATCCGGATGATCTTATCGACTTGCGATTCCATGACGAACCCGAGGAGCACCATCCATGCGGCGATCTTCCATCATCGGTCTCGTAGCCCTGTGGATTGCGGCGATCACGCAGCCCACGCCGGTGTCCGGCCAGATCGCCGCGGAGGTCAATATCGGCTGGAACCAGGGGATCGCGGGCCCCACCGAGTCATTTCCGCGCGGGACGACCGTCTCCGATGATCCGGTCTTCGCGACATCGTTTTTCATCGGCAGTCTCGTGGAGGAGCATCGAGCGAGCAGGTCCGGGTTCGGGTTCGTCACGCAACGAGATGTTTTGCGGATTGAAAAACTTGGGCTGGGTCGTATCTCCTGGAGTCAAGCTCGTCGTGCCGTTGCGCAGCCCGCTGTCTCTGCAGGCGGGAGTTCGCGGCAACATCTACCTCAAGGATGAGGCGGCTCTCTTTCCCTTCGAGTCGGGAGTGATGTTCCAGGTCGGATTCGAATATTTCCATCGGTCTCCGGATGTCGGTTCCCCCTGATCGGCTTATTGCCGGGAGTTGTCCAGGGACACGGATCGGCACGATATTTTCTGTCGCGTCCCCTGATTCCTCCTCGTCGTCGGATCCGGCCAGGCCGTCACAGGCGGTTCGGGGCTCCTTCTTCTGATCCGGTGAGTTCTGCGAAAGAAGTCTGCTGTCTACTGTCGATGACGGATCCCGTGATGAGGGTACGACGTCGGTGACAGTGGCGTGTGGACCTTCTGTTCCATCATCAACGTGGTCGTGCATACCGTGATCGGATCGAGAGCATGAACCAAGTGAATCCGCCATCACCCTCCGGGTACACCGAGCTCCTGACGGAGCTCAAAGTGCGGATTCGGACCGCTCAGGTCCGCGCCGGGCTCGCCGTCAATCGCGAACTTGTGATGCTCTATTGGCGAATTGGCCGGGACATTCTTGTCCGGCAGCGTACCCAGGGGTGGGGAGCGGGAATCATCCAGCAATTGGCCGAAGACCAGCGCCGGGAGTTCCCTGAACTGAAAGGGTTCTCTCCCCGCAACCTGAAATATATGAGGCAGTTGGCCGAGTCATGGCCCGACGAATCAATAGTGCCACAGCTTGTGGCCCAAATCCCCTGGGGCCATCATCGGCTTCTTCTCGACCGGGTCAAGAACCCGCAGGAGAGGGAATGGTACGTTCGGGCGACGATCGAGCACGGTTGGAGCCGGGCGATCCTGGACTACCAGATCGACAGCGATCTCTTCCGACGACAGGGCCGCGGGGTGACGAACTTCGACCGCACTCTGCCGCCGACGCAGTCCGAACTCGCCCTACAGGTTCTCAAGGATCCCTACAATTTCGAATTCCTCGGTATGGGCAACGACGCCCGCGAGAGGGATGTCCACCGTGGACTGCTACAGCATCTGCGTGAATTCCTGATCGAGCTCGGATCCGGTTTCGCGTTCGTCGGCAGCGAGGTTCACCTGGAAGTCGAGAACGACGATTTCTACCTCGATCTGCTCTTCTACCATCTCCGGCTCCGATGCTATGTCGTCATCGAACTCAAGACGACGGATTTCAAGCCCGAATACACCGGAAAGCTCAATTTCTACCTGTCGGCCGTCGACGAGAACCTCCGACACCCGGACGATCGGCCCAGCATCGGGCTCATCATCTGCCGCGGACGGAAAGGCCTCGTCGCGGAATACTCGTTGCGGGACATGGATAAGCCCATGGGCATCGCTGGACATCGGATGGGTCGTCGATTGCTGGAACAGCTTGAGGGACAGTTACCCACGATTGACGAGTTGAAATCCGGACTTCTTGATTCCTTTGATGATGGTATTGATGAAAACTGACTATCCCGTGCCAACCTGCGCCTACCCCGGCTTGAACAACCCCGCCGCATCCGACCCCAGCAGCCCTGCCTGATAGGATCTCTCGTCCACCGGCGTCAGCCGCCCGTGCATCGCCGGGGTGATCAACTCGATCCGCCGCACCCGTTCGGTCCGCTCGAGGTGCTCGTCGCTGACGGTCCAGCGCAGCCGGTCGAAGGGCGCGAGGCTCAGCGGCCCGGTGTAGCCGACCAGGGTGTGCTCGCGGGCGAGGTTGTAGTACGGCTCGAAGTAGGACATCGCCAGCTCGCGCACGCTCGCATAGACCGGCTCGCGGTAGTGCAGCCCGCTGAAGTTGGACTGGGCGACCGCGCCCCGGCGGCCGTCGGCCTTGAAGAGCGCGAGCAGGTGCTCGTCGTCGCGGCCGTCGGACAGCAGGTCAAGGAGGCGCGGCGGGTGGCCCCGCCGGCGCCCGCGCGCCGGCCGGAGCTCCGCGCAGACGCCGACGGTTCCCGTCATCGCCGACCTCGTCAGCGGCTTTGGATCATCGAGTGCAGGATTCCGCGCATCGACGCCGCGATCTCAGCCACGGCCTCGCCGTCCCTTCGCTTGGCGGGCGATGCCAGCAACGTCTGGTCGGCGCGCAGGCTGCGCAGGGCAACTTCAGGCACCAGGTGCGACACCCGCGCCAGGACCACGCCGAGCAGCGCGATGTCGCTGGCCATGCCGGGCTGGTCTCCGGCGTCGCTGTCCAGGACCAACTGCCGCAACCACAGGTCCAAGCGCAGGAAATTGATCTCGGCAAGGGACTCGTGGCGGGCGAGGAAGTCCAGGCCGGCCTGTTCCACGCCCAGCGCCGCATGCCGCGACGCGACGGCTTCGTGCGCGGCCACCGCAGCGGCCAGAGCCGCGAGCTCGTCGTCCATGAGCGCCGCGAGCCGGGCCGGCTGACCCCCGGCGCGGAAGGTCGTCCAGGCGGCATCCAGATCGATCCGCAGGTCGGCGGCCGCCGACCAGTCTCCGGCCGCGACCGCCGTCTCCAGTTCGCGCGAATCGTCGAGGATCGACTGCAGGGGCGCGGGAACGCTCCCGCCCAGCGCGTCCAGGGGCAGTCCGAGGGCAAGGGCCTCCTCGTCGTCGCCGGAACCGGTGAGGAACTCCCCGTAGCCGGGCGCAAACGTCTTGCGTTCGGTCGAACCGTCCATGTGGAGTTCCTCGACAACGATCGCGCCGGACACCGGTCCGCGCGGACCCTGCACCGTCTGTCCCACCGACAGCACTACAACTTCCTCGAAAACCACCGGATAGACGTTTTCCGGACGGTAGACGTCGTCGGGCCGGGGGTCGGACGGCATGATCATTGCCGCCGGACCGTCCTCGCAGGCGGTCCAGGTGCCCTCGAAGTCCGCGATGACCCCGTCCTCATAGTTGAAGACGTCCTCGCCCAGGTACCAGACGGATCCGTCGTCGGCCTGGGCATACCAGTCGAGCGCGACCTCGGCGATGCGGCGGTTCACGAGGGACACGTACTGCGAGACCAGCACCTCGACCCCGGTTTCCTCCAGTTCGATTTCGTCGGTCTCGGCCAGGACGCTGGTCTCGGCGCGGAAGGTCTCCCCGCCCTCGACACCCAGCAGGATGGCGTGCTCGAGCACGCCGACGGGAAACAGGGGGTTGGTGACCGACGTCGGGTCCGAGAAGGCGGGTTCGTCGAGATCGACGCGTTCGTTCGCGGACGCGATGGGCAGAGGGATCTCCGCATCCGGCGTCGGCCCGACGCAACTCGCGGCCTCGTCGGAGTTCGTCGTGTTGCTGCAGGCTCCGACGGCCAGGAGCGCCAGGAAGCCCGCACCGAGCAGCAGGTATTTATTCATCGTCATCGCCTCCGATTCGAGGATCGTCCGGCTGACCGCCGGCTCGTTGCCGCACCCGCCGGGTTGCGGGGTGACGCCATCAGCATAGGCGGACGACCTGACCGCGAGGTTGTCGCGACATGACGAGTCGGCCATATCGGCAGGAAGGGAGCCCGATGATCATTCGGTCATCTTGAGCCCGACTGCTTGTCGGGAGATGCCGGATTGGGTTACGCTGGATGCGGTTGCGGTGGGAAGGACGGTACCATGCGAGCGCTGTTCATCGAAGACGACGAGAAGGCGGCCGGTTTCCTCGCCAAGGGCTTGAAGGAGGAGGGTTACGCCGTCGTGCACGCCGCCGACGGCGAGACGGGACTGCACCTGGCGCTGACCGAGTCGTTCGACGTCGCCATCGTCGACATCATGCTGCCCGGCATCGACGGCCTGTCCATCATCGACGAGCTGCGGCGGCGACGCGTGCAGATGCCGGTGCTCATCCTGAGCGCGAAGCGCACGGTGGAGGAGCGCGTCCGCGGGCTGCGCGCCGGCGGCGACGACTATCTGACCAAGCCTTACGCCTTCTCCGAGTTGCTGGCGCGGCTGCAGGCGCTGGTCCGCCGGTCCCAGGCTGAGACGGGACAGTCGTGCCTGGAGGTCGGCGACCTGAGGATCGACCTGGAGCGCCGTACGGTGACCAGGGAGGATCGGAAGATCGACCTGCCGCCCCGCGAGTTCGCGCTGCTCGTCTACCTGGCGCGCAACGCCGGGCGCGTCGTGTCCAAGACGATGATCATGGAACAGGTCTGGGACTACAACTTCGATCCACAGACCAACGTCGTGGAATCGCGCATGTGCCGCCTGCGCGACCGGGTGGACCGCGGCTTCGCGCGCCCCCTGCTCCACACCGTGCGCGGCGTGGGATACGTGTTGCGGGATGAGCCCTAGGCCACGCATGACCGTCGCCCTGCGTCTGACGCTGTGGTACGCCGCGGTGTTCTCGTCGTCCAGCCTGCTCGCCCTGGCCCTGCTCTATTCCGCGGTCCTGGGCGTCCTGCGCGCCGGAACCGACGACGAGCTGAGGCGGGACCTCGCGGAGACCGCGGCCCTGGTGCGCGAGGGGGGCGAGCCGGCCTTCCGGGCCGAGCTGGCGCGCGAGCTGGCCGGCCCGGATGCGGCCCGCGTCTATCTCCGCCTCTGGACGGCGGCCGCGCAGCCGGTCGTCGCGGCGGGTTACGGGCCGCCCGACGAGGCGTTGCGTCGCATGGTCGCCGTCTGCGTCACGGACCCGGGTCCGGCGTTGCATACGGCGCACCCGGCGGACCGCGACTTCGCCGTCCGAACGGGCTGTCTCGGCACGGGCAACGGGTACGTGGTGGAATTCGGTCAGGATCTCGAGGCGGTCGAGGACCTGCTGGCCGCCCTGCGCAACGGCATCTTCGTCGTGCTGCCCACCGTGTTGCTGCTCGGCGTCCCGATCGGCTGGTTCATGACGCGTCGCGCGTTGCGCGGGGTGACGGTGGTGACGCGCACGGCGCTGGAGATCGCCGCCGGCGCCACCGGACGGCGCGTGCCCGTGGGGGGGGGCGGCGTCGAACTCGACCGGCTCGCCGCCGCCTTCAACAGCATGCTGGACCGCATCGAATCGCTCATGACGGGCATGCGCGAAGTCACCGACAACCTGGCCCACGACCTGCGGACACCTCTGTCGCGCATCCGCACCGCGGCCGAACGCGCGGTGCAGCGCGACGCCGCCGCCGAGGACCGGACCGTGTTCGCCGAGACGACGATCGAGGAGTGCGATCGGCTGCGGCTGATCCTCGACAGCACGCTGGAGATCGCCGAAGCGCAGGCCGGCGCAGCGTCGTTGCGGCTGGAGGAGGTCGACCTGGCGGCGCTGGTCGCCGAAGCGTGCGAGCTGTTCCTGCCGATGGCCGAAGATGCGGGCATCCGGCTCGCCCTGCGGACGCCGCCGCGCTGTCCGGTGCGGGCGGACCGGAGTCGCGTGCAGCGCATCGTCGCCAACCTGCTCGACAACGCCTTGAAGTACACGCCGGCCGGCGGTCGCGTGGGCGTCTCGCTGACCGAGGCGGGCGACGAGATCCGCCTCGAGGTCAGCGACTCGGGCATCGGCATCGCCGCCGAAGATCTGCCGAAGATCTTCGAGCGGTTCTACCGCGGCGATGGCAGCCGCTCCGGACACGGCAGCGGTCTCGGACTCAGCCTGGCCCGGGCCTTCGCCCAGGCGCACGGCGGCGAGCTGACGGCCGCCAGCGCCCAGGGCCAGGGCAGCGTGTTCACGTTGAGTCTGCGGCGATCGGCGCTGGTCCTGGCGTGCCTGGGATTGCTGGCGGCAGGGCCGGCGCGCGCGAGCCTGTCGCGCAACGCCGCCGGCGCCGGGAACATGGGCGAAGCGGGCGCCGTCGCGCTGGACGCGTCGTGCCAGAGGGAGAGCGAGGAAGGCGAACGGATCTGGACCTTCGAAACCGGCATCCAGTACGAGGCCTTCGACCGTCTGCAGGTGCTGCTCGAAGCCACTCTCTTCGAACTGCTGAAGCCCGTGTCAGGCCGCGACGTTCGCGGCGCCGGCGACACGGAGCTGACCGTCTCCTGGCTGGCGCTGCCGGAACGGGACTCCCGTCCGGTCGTGGTGCTGGGCGTCAAGACGAAGCTGCCGACCGCCGGTGACGGCGAGTTCGGCACCGGAAAGCCGGACTATGCGGGCCTGCTGATCCTGGGCCGGGAATTCGGGGAACTGGAGCTCAACCTCGAGACAGAGTACGCCTCGCTGGGCGCCCCGGACGGCGAACAGGGAAGGCGCCGGTTCGGTTACGTGTTCACGGCGGAATACGGCGTGGGCGATCTGGTGTCCCTGTACGGCGAGGCCTACGGTTCCGGCGCTTCTTCCGACCTGGAGCAGCGCACCGACGGCTTGACCGCAGGCGTGGAGTTCGCTCACCCCCTGGATGATCGCCTGGAGCCCTACCTCTCGCTGGAGGCCGGTACCGAGGGCGCGATCGCGATCCGCGCGGGCGTCGAGTGGACTTGGTAAGCGAGCGGTGCGCGGGCTACTCCGGCTTGAACAACCCCGCCGCATCCGACCCCAGCAGCCCCGCCCGATAGGACCGCTCGTCCACCGGCGTGAGCCGCCCGTGCATCTGAGGCGTGATCAACTCGACCCGCCGCACCCGCTCGGTGCGTTCGGCGATCCGCTCGAGGTGCTCGTCGCTGACCGTCCAGCGCAGCCGGTCGAAGGGGGCGAGGCTCAGCGGCCCGGTGTAGCCGACCAGGGTGCGCTCGCGGGCGAGGTTGTAGTAGGGCTCGAAGTAGGACATCGCCAGCTCGCGCACGCTTGCGTAGACCGGCTCGCGGTAGCGCAGGCCGCTGAAGTTGGACTGGGCGATCGCGCCCCAGCGGCCGTCGGCCTGGAACAGCGCGAGCAGGTGCTCGTCGTCGCGGCCGTCGGACAGCAGGTCCAGGATGCGCGGCGGGTGGCCGAGCCGGCGCAGCGCCGCCGCGGCGAACAGGGCGCCGTCGAAGCAGTGGGCACGGCGCTCGCGCAGCACGCGCAGCGGGCAGCGGTAGAACGGGTCGCTGCTGTAAGCGCAGCCGTCCAGGAAGTCCTGGATCGCGCGGGGGGTGGACAGACCGGCCAGGTCGAGGCGCTCCCGATCGGTGAGGGCGGACTCCAACTCGTCGCGGTGCGGCATCGGCGCTCCTCCGTGGCTGGTTTCCCGGATGCGACCACTAGTGTAGGATGGATCGCAGCCGGTCGCGAGTCCGCCTTTCCCTGAACCCCCGAGCGAGTCGATGAGCGAACTGAACGCCGACCTCGCCCCTTTCACGGCTACGGAGTCGACGTGCAAGTCGCGCCTCGCCGGCGAGGTCGTTCGCGACGGTGGTGTGCTCAGGGTTCGTTTCCGGTTGCAGGGGGACCCGGTACGGGTCAATCCGCCCTGCACGGCGGGAGCAGGGACGCGGCGCGACGGCCTCTGGCGGGACACGTGCTTCGAGGCCTTCGTCGCCGTCGAAGGCGAGCCCCGCTACGCGGAAGTCAACCTCGCGGCTTCGCGGGACTGGAACGTCTACCTGTTCGACGGGTACCGCTGCGGCATGCGGCCGGACCACTCGGTGCTCGACCTCCATCGCGCCACGGAACTCGTGGACGGGATCCTCACCGCCGCCTTCAGCCTCCCGCTTGCGTGCCTGGCCCCCGGCGATCGCGCCCTCGAGGTCGGTCTCGCCGCGGTGATCCGCCACGCCGACGGCTGCATCGGCCACTGGGCGCTGGCCCATCCCGGCGACCGGCCCGACTTCCACCGGCGCGAGGGGTTCCTGCTGCGTTGCTGAAATCGCGGCGCGGCCGGTGGCCTACTACGGTGCGATCAGCTTCTCGAGCCGCGACACCCGCTCTTGCAGATCTTTGTCCTTCGCGTCGAGGCCGGCCGCCTTCCTGGCGAGCGCCAGCGCCTCCGCGGGGCGACCCAGCGCCTCCTCGGCCTCGGACAGCCGCAGCCAACCCAGCGGGGATTCCGGCCACGTCCGCGCCGTCAGCGACGACCAGGCGCGGGCCCGCTCCGCGTCCTGCAGCAGGATGCGCTGGGCCTTGCCGTCGAACCACTCGGGCCCCAGCTCCTGCTCCCGGCAGAACGCGGCCAGCGAGTCGGCCCGTGCGATGAGCCGGTCCGCGCCCATCGCCTCCAATTCGTCGGTGAGCGGCTTCAGCCGGCGCCGCTTCTCCACGGACGCCTCCAGGTCGGCCGGCGTCACGTCGAGGCGGTCTTCCGTGTCCATCGCGCTGCACAGAAGGTGCGGCGTCACGCCCAGGTCGCGCAGCGTGGACAGCAGCGCCTCCTGCCGATCGGTGGCGACCGGCTCCTCGCCCTCTTGGAACGTGCTGAGGCAGCCGTTCAGCAGGACGCCGCTGCGGGGGAAGTAGAACAAGAGGTAGTCGCTGCGCGCGAAGTTGTCCGCGGCGAACGACGACGGGTCCGTCGGGTTGGTGCGGCCGACGTTGAAGACGACGAGAGGGTTGGTCTCGTCCGGCAGTTCCAGGCGGTCCGTCACGAGCAGGCTCGAGATCCGCGGCGCGGCCGTCGCCGGCGTCCCGTCCGGCGCCCCGCGGTGCTGCAGCCCCGCGAGATCCTCGGCGAAGGCCACGGTCTCCGCGGTGCCGATCAGCGTCGCGCCCGCGCGCAGGAACGCCGGCACGCCGGCCGACGTGTGACGATGCTCGTGGGAGAAAGCGACGTAGCGCACGGGCTTGCCCGGCGCGATCTTCGCGGCCGCGGCGAGGATGGTGGCGGCGGTCTTCGCGTCGAACGGCGTCTCGAACACGGCGAGATGATCGCTTCGCTCCACCACGAAGGACTTGACCTCGCGCTCCTTCAGCAGGACCGCGTGGATCCCCGCGGCGATCTCGCGGATCACGACGCCCCGCAGCGGGTCCGCCGCCGCCGGCTCCGCGAACGCCGCGAAAAGCCCGAGATCCTCCGGCGAGGCGGGCCGCACGTCCAACACCAGATCGGCCTCCGTCCTGCCCAGCCGCTCGTCGTGCCGTGCGCGCGGAACCAGGATCTCGGCGACCCGGTAATAATCCCCGAAGGTGATCACGCCCACCATGTCGCCGTAGTCGGGCGCGTAGCCCAGCTTCTCGACCCTGGTCAGCAGGCGGGTCCCGCCGTCGATGAAGAGGGTGACGAGCCGGGTCGGTCCCGTCGCGTAGGTCACGATGTCGCAGGTGGCCGCGCCGTCGGACCAGACGCCCGCGTGGCGCAGGGTCAGGCGATGGCGCTTCGCCTGCTCGAGCAGCAGGTGCGGCAACGCCTCCTCAAGCGTCAGCAGGGCCGTCTCCAGCGCCGGGCCGGTCAGCTCCAGCGCCGCGGGCTCGTAGAACCCCTTGGCGGTCCCCTTCCCCGCGGTAACGACCGCCCGCGACGTCATGCAGCCGCTGATGGGGTTGAACATCGTGTCGAGGCAGGCGGCGCGCCCCGTTCCGCCCGGAAAGACCCAGCGCTTCCGCGCGGGGACGATCTTGTTCTCCCAGGGACGCGAGTAGTTGCCCATGTACCACTGGGTCCCGGTCGCTGCGACCGACAGCGCGGGCGCGGGGACAGCGGTGCCGTGCGCCAGCAGGGCGGCATCGACGACTTCCAGCCCGCGCGCGAACGCCGCGTAGGACGCGGTTTCGTAGCTCTGCGTGATGAAGCCGCGCGGGGGGAGCGTGCTGCTCATGGGGAAGTCGGGCGGCTGGGCGGGGGCCGGCGCTGGGGCCGTCGTGAGCAGGAGCAGGGCGAAGGCCGCGGCGAGTGTAATGGATGCGGTCCACTTCATGGCTGCTCCGTGTGATGGGGTTGACGGGTGGGCGGCCGCGTGTGTCCGAACCGCCGGAGGTCCAGCATACCGCCGCGGCGACTCCGCCGCGACCCCCGAGCACGATGATCTGTTGGGAATTCCCGTTTGCCGTGGTAACTTCATCCGACCACCCCATGACCGATGCCGGCACCATCGAGGTTCGCGATTCCTATCGGGAGGCAACATGACTTCGCATCTCCGTCGCACTTCGATGGCGATCGTGGCGGTGTTGGCGCTCTCTCCACGATTCGCGTCGGCGGTAAATCACTCTACGATCACCGTGATATCCGGCTGGCAGCGGATCGATCTCCCGATCGGCACCGATTGGCGCCTCGTCGCGGCCGTCTTCCGCGACACCCTCTTCGTGGGAGGTGATGCCGACGCCGGACAGTCGGCGCTCTGTGCGATCCCACTGGTGCCGCCGATTGGCGACGTGCGCGTGACGGCGTGCCGCATCCCACCCGAGATGCGCATCAACAGCATCAAAGGGCTGGTCGCTGTCGGCGACAGCATGATCGCCCTGTGCGGCATCGACACCGACGATTCGCTGAACAACCAGGCGCTGTTCGTCTACGACGGCAAGTGGCGACGCTTTCCGCTGATGCCGGATGGTCATTCCTTTCTGTTCTCCGATCTCCATGCCGCCGGCCAGATGCTCTTCGCCACCGGCCACTTCCGCAGTGCGGACCGCGGGCTTCGTGAATCCGTGCTTTCCTGGGTCGGCGATTTGTGGCAACCACTGGGGCTTCAACTCAGCCTGGCCCACCGCAGCGAACTCCTGGAGTTCGGGTGCGATCTCGTCGCCGTCGTCAACAAGGCCGACTCGGAGCTGGATGACGACTGGCTGCGGCGACAGTTCCATTGGCAGCAGGTCTTGGGCTGGGATGGAAGGCACTGGCGCACTCTGTTCACGGGATGCGGAGGCCGACTTGGTTCGCCCGTGGTGCACCAGGGCGCGCTGTGCCTCGGACAGACCCCCAGCGGGAACGATGATGGTGAAGCGGCCACAGTCGAGCGGCTGGAGGATGGTGAGCTCCGACGTCTGGGTGAGCAATTCGGTCTGTCCGACGGTCAGGATGCGCGGGTGGATCACCTTGTCGTGTACGGCGGGCGCCTGGTCGCGGCGGGGTTGTTTGACCATGTCGGGGACGTGTCGGTCGACAACATCGCCTTCTGGGACGGCGCTGCCTGGCGGGCTCTCGGCACTTGCGGCGAGGAGGTCGGGCTGGATTTCGTGGTTGCGGACGAACGGGGGCTCTGGTACGGAAGCCATCGTGTCGTGACGAAGCAGGAGGCGCGTCCAGCTGCATTATTCCACTGGGCCGGGCCTCTGCCGGAGGATGTGACGCCGGCGGCCTATGTGCCCCCGGCGGCTGCGGCCCCTGTCTCGCCCGCCATCGCCGACACCCTGCCGCCGTTCCGGAACGGGGACTTCGCATTGTGGCAGGACGATGTTCCCGTTGGATGGAAGTCGTGGGGGAAGTTCCGGGATGACGGCAAAGACGCGCTACACAGCCTGACGGCGAGGCCCGGAGGCGGCATCATCATGCGTCCGGACCCTGCATGCGAATATGGGATGCATATCGGGCAGAGATTTCGAGTGGAGCCAGGCCGCTTTTATCGCGTACGGGTCCGTT
Organism: Fibrobacter sp.; assembly: GCA_020718045.1. Taxonomy (GTDB): domain Bacteria; phylum Krumholzibacteriota; class Krumholzibacteriia; order LZORAL124-64-63; family LZORAL124-64-63; genus PNOJ01. The sequence continues at coordinate 17,480 of DYDD01000011.1, forward strand.
CGCACCTTACACACAGATCGGACGCCGACCGACCCGGTCCAGCATCCTCCGGGTCGATCCAGTATTCGATTGGGGCGCGCCTGGAATTCATCTTCCTGTCGGACGGCGAGGATTCCAGCGGCGAGTTGACCCTGTTGGCGCCGAATGGCGCTTATAGCGGATCGGTGATGATCAGAAGTTCTCGCTTGACCGAAGCGCTCGAAATCGAAGAGATCGCCGTCGAAGATGTGCCGCTCGGATTCGGTGATTGCTTCGACATCCTTGCGGCGGAATTCGATGCGTTTTATACGTTCCCCTGTGGGTCACGTGCGGAATGGAACGAAACCGTGGCCGAACTCCGGCCGGCTGCTCGGCGGGCGGTTAACAGCGAGGCCTTCTCGAATATCCTCATCGCGGCCCTGGCTTCACTCCGCGATGCCGAGATCAGGACCGTCACCAACATGGGGGATGTGACCAGGATCGAAGTAATCTACGGCGGCGAGGATATCCCCCCGCCCCAATCGTCCGGGAGCGATCCGGGTCCGAACGAACGTCTCCTGCGGCTCCCCTGCGGCCCGAATATCATCTATCGCGCATGGTGACCGCCGGCGATTGTCCACAGGCTAGGTCGCCCATCTCGCCCCATCGGTCACGGACGCCCATCACGCATCCATATCCCGCCACCCCCGCGCCGCCCGCGCGAAGAACACCAGCGCCACGATCGCCGCCACCCCGATCCCCGCGAACGGCAGCCACACCATGTACTGGGGGCTGTAGGTCCGCCACAGCAGGTCCGTCGCCGCGGCCGGATCCAGCCCCGCGACCTCCTGCAAACGCACGAACGCTTCGGTACGCGGCACCCCGGCCGCCGCGTCGAGCGTGCCGAGCTTGCCGTCCCAGGTCCGCCCCCCGCCGAAGTTCTCCACCAGGTACTTCTGCGCCAGCACCGCCTTCTCGCCGAAATTCCCGTAGAAATACCCCTGCAGCTTCGAGCCGATCAGCCCGCCCACGCCCACCGGGATGTTCACGAACCCGAGGTAGAGGCCCTTCTTGTCCGGGGGCGCGATCAGCGCCAGGTACTCGTTCTTCTTCGGCCCGGTCAGCATCTCGCCGAAGGAGAAGCCGACCACGCCCAGCAGGAACACCCAGCCCAGGTTGGTCAGGCCCGCGACTAGGACGCCGGCGGTCGCCATGGCCATGCCGATGACCATCGACTCCAGCGTGCGCATCTTGCGCACCAGCCACGAGACTGGGATCATCAGCAGCACGATCAGCAGCGCGTTCAGATTCAGCAGGATCTCCTGCGGCACCTGCCAGCCGCGGTCGGTCTGGATGGCCCAGCTGTCGGGGAAGAAGGACGAGCCCAGGAAGTAGCGGGCGGTGCCGCCGGAGTCGTTCCAGTCGGTCAGGAAGTTGGGGTGCAGGTCCCAGAGCGTGTACATCATCAGCCAGAAGCAGCTCATGATCAGCAGCCAGGCCGCCAGGCGCCAGTCGCCCAGGGTGCGCAGGGTGCGCGTGAGCACCTGCCACGGGCTCGCCGTCTTGTCGGAACCGCTGGCGAAGTCCTTGAACGTGAAGAGCATCAGGTAGTTCAGCGACATGACCGCCGCCGCGGTGAAGAACAGCGCCTGCCACGAGTAGTCGTGCCGGATGAAGTTGGCGAGCATCGGCCCGATGGCCGCGCCCACGTTCACCACCCAGTAGAAGATGCCCCAGCCCAGCGAGGAGCTCTTGCGGTCGAGGTTCTGCGCCAGGCTGCCCTGCAGGGCCGGTTTGAAGAAGGCCGTGCCGGTGGCCAGGACCACGATGCCGAAGGTGAAGCCCAGGAAGCTGTGCTGCGTCGCCATCAGGCAGTAGCCGATCACGTTGCCGGTGATCGCGAGGAACAGGCTGCGCTTGTAGCCGTAGCGGTCGGCGAAGCCGCCGGTGAAGGTCGGCAGGATCGACTGGAAAGCGAACCACAGGGCGTAGATGGTGCCCTTGTCGGCGGCCGTGAAGTGCAGGCCGTGGGGGTCGTCGGCCTGCATGATGTAGATCGCCACCACCGAGCGCACCAGGTAGTAGGAGAGACGCTCGAACATCTCGATCGTGTTGAGCAACCAGTAGCCGGTGGTGAAGCCCAGCAGCCTGCGGCGGTCGGCCAGCGCGTCGGCGATCGGCGTGGTGGTCATGGGGCGGTCCTTTCGGGCCGGTGAGGGCGGGCTGCGGGCGACGGGACGCGGATCGATCCCCGAATATACCCCGTCAGGGGCGCCCGCGTCGAGGGGGGCCGTCCCGGCCGACCCGCCCCGTTGTGACGCCGGGCCGCCGGCAGTACCTTGTGGTCCCGGCGACGATTGCCCCCCAGCACCGCAACGGAGGATCCGGCATAACCATGTCCAGAATGCGCTGGCCGCTCGCGGCCGCCCTGCTGCTGCTCGCCCCGGCCGCCGGCGCCGAGCCCGACTGGGGCCTGCGCGGCGGCCTGACCATCGACCCCGACCAGGTCCACGTCGGCGCCCACGTGAACGCGGGCGAGATCTTCAACGACGGCTATTTCCGGCCCAACGTGGAGATCGGGTTCGGCGATCACGGCACGTTGATCGCCCTGAACCCGGAGCTGGTGTACCGCTTCGATCGGCCCAGCCGGTCCCGTTGGGGCTTCTACATCGGCGGCGGTCTCGGCATCAACATCTACGACTGGGACGACGGACCCCGCGACTACCGCGATGACACGGACACCGAGCTCGGGCTGAACCTCCTGGGCGGCATGTCGCGCATGCGCAGGAGCGGCGGGGACGTCTTCCTGGAACTCAAGCTCGGCGTCGCCGACTCGCCCGAGGCCAAGTTCACCGTCGGACTTTCCTTCGAGTAGCCGTGCGGTCCCGCCGCGGCTGTCGCTGTCGGGCGAGATGTCCGCGTCCGCGAAGTCGTGCGGCAGCCCCGACAGGGATCGCGGTCGCCCCGACCGCGACCGGGATTTGACGGTGTGCTGATATTAGGCCATCGCGCTGATCGGCGCGGCCACCGCCGTCGCGGTCGAAGTTAGTCGCGCGGGCCGGCAGGAGCGCAGCATTCCTCGCCGTTTCCCGAGCGGGGCCGGCGAATGACGGCCGACCCCGAAGGATTGACGACAGGTGTTCGGCGGTGCTAGCATTTCGCGGACTGGCGGAAAAGGGGCGGGATGGGTACGAGGCTTGGTTTCCGGTCCCGCGCTCGACGAAATGGAGATCTTCAACCCCGGATTCGAGGCATTCCATGGGAAGATCGCCGGGGTGGCGACCTGCCGGATCGTCTGCGCCGCGGGTTGAGCGGATGAAGCGTCTCGGCGGTCGACTCCTCCTGGCGATCCTGCCGCTGCTGCTGTTGGTGCTGGCGTGTGAGTTGATTCTCCGTGCAGCCGGTCCCGCACCCGCCGACTCGGGGGGCCGGGGGCCGGAGCGGGCGTATCTGACCTGCGAGCACGACTCGCTGCTGGGTTGGATCTTTCCGGCCGGTGCCGTCGGCGATTTCGAGGACGACGGTTCGCCGGTCGTCATCGAGACCAACGCCTGGGGATTGCGAGGCCCGGAATACGATCCCGCTCCGGAGGACCTCTGCGTCGTGGTGCTGGGCGACTCCTACGCCTTCGGCTGGGGCGTGGAGGAGGAAGCGTCCTTTCCCCGTCAGCTCGAACGGCTCTTGCGCGAGCACCTCGGCGCACCGACCCTGACGGTGATCAACGCCGGCATCCCCGGTTACGGCCCCTACCAGCAGATCGCGATGCTGCGCCAAGTCCGGCGGTACGTGACTCCGGACCTCGTCATCGCCACGTTCAGCTTGGCGAACGACCCCGTCGACGAGTTGCGCATCGCCCGGTATGCGCCCGACCGGCTGCAGGAGTACGACCCGGCGCTCAGGGAACCGGACGCGTTCCTCTCGCGGCTCTCCCGGCACAGTCGCACGGCATCGCTGTTGGACCAGCGCACTCGCAGTTGGCAGCTGTTCGGGGCCAATGCCGGTGCCGAGGCCAGACGGCTCATGACGGCCACCTGGGTCCGCCTGATCGACGAATGCCGGCAGGACGGCGTGCCGCTGATCATGGTCGTCGTACCCCAACGCAACCAGATCCTGCGGGGGGGGGGCCTGGCGGGATGGTTCGCCGGACAGCTCACCGGGGAACTGCGCGCGCTTCCGCGGGAAATCGCCCGCCGGCACGGAGTGCCGCTGGTCGACCTGGGCCCGACGCTCGCGGTCGTGCAGCAGCACCAGGACGCCTTCCTGCCTCACGACGCCCACTGGACGACGGCCGGCCACCGGGCGGCGGCACAGGCCATCGCGGATGCGCTGCCCGCGGTGTGGCCGGATCCCGCTGAAGTCACTCCCGTCGCCGGTGCGGACACCTCACTGCCGGCAGGCGTGCAGACGCCGCTCGACCGCCCCCCGTCTTGACTCGAGGTTTCGAACCTGGTATTCTGCTCTGTGGCAGCGAGTTATGATACATGGACGCGGACCCGGGCCGGACGTCGATACCCTATGCGCGATGTGGCAGGCACCACCTGGAACTGGCGGCTCACCGAATCCCCGTCGGGGGGCTCGGCCAAGCGGGCGATGCGCGGTTCCGCCTACCTGCAGGCCGCGATCCTCGTCGTCGTCGGTTTCGCCTTGACCCGCCTCTTCCGGCATGATCTGCCGTCTCGGGTCGCCTGGTGCCTCGCTGCGGCCATCGCCCTGCTGGGTACGTTCTGGCCTCGCGGTTACCGGTACGTTCATGACGGCGGGCGCCGGTTCGGCCGGGCGGTGGGAGTGCTCCTGTCCTACATCCTGCTGGCCCCCCTCTATGTGACGCTGTTCGGACTGGTCGCCGTCTATCTGCGTGCGCGGCGCCAAGATCCCCTGCACCGCGAGTACCTGTCCGGGACTTGGACCTATTGGATCCCGTGCCAGAAAAAGCGTCGTGATGAGAATGCCGGCGACCAATTCCTGCGCGAAGACCGCGAGGCGCGCAGCCGGCGGCGCCCGGTCGGTGCGGACACCCGCCGCGGCGAGTGCGGCCTGCCGTGAACATCCTGGGATTGTCCGCCTACTATCACGATTCGGCTGCCTGCCTGATCCAGGACGGCAGGATCGTGGCCGCCGCGCAGGAGGAGCGATTCAGCCGTCGCAAGCATGATTCGTCGTTCCCCCACCACGCCGTGCGCTACTGCTTGGCGGAAGGCGGTGTCCCGCGTGACGGCATCGACGCGGTGGTCTTCTACGACAAGCCCCTGACCAAGTTCAGCCGCATCCTGAAGACCTACTTCACCGTGGCGCCCCGCGGCCTACGCCCGTTCCTGATGGCGATGCCGCTCTGGATGCATGAGAAGCTCTGGATCTCGTCCAGCATCGAGCAGTCGCTGCAGGCGGCCGGCGCCGGCAGGGCCGGCCGGCTCTATTACTGCGAGCATCACGAATCCCACGCCGCCAGCGCGTTCTTCGCCAGCCCCTTCGCGAGCGCGGCGATCCTGGTCCTCGACGGCGTCGGCGAGTGGGCCACCGCGTCGCTCGGCCGCGGCTGCGGCAATCATCTGGACATCCACGACGAACTGCACTTTCCCCATTCCCTGGGTCTGCTCTATTCGGCCTTCACCTACTTCACGGGCTTCCGGGTGAATTCCGGCGAGTACAAACTCATGGGATTGGCGCCCTACGGCCGCCCCGTGTACGTGGACAGGATCAAGGAACATCTCATCGACATCCACGAGGACGGCTCCTTCCGCCTGAACATGTCGTATTTCGGTTACCTCGATGGGCTGACCATGACCAACGCGCGGTTCGCGGAGCTGTTCGACGGTCCGCCCCGCCAGCCCGAATCGCCGCTGACGCGAAGGGAGATGGACCTGGCCCGGTCCATCCAGGCCGTGACGGAGGAGATCGTCCTGAAGCAGGCGTTCCACGCGCACAAGGTGACGGGTGAGAGCAAGTTGTGCCTGGCCGGAGGCGTGGCCCTGAACTGCGTGGTCAACGGCCGGCTGCTGCGGGAGGGTCCCTTCGACGATATATGGATCCAGCCGGCCGCCGGCGATGCCGGAGGCGCCCTAGGTGCCGCCCTTCACCTGTGGTACCACGTGCTGGGCAACGAGCGTAAGGTCGACGGTGTCAATGACGCGATGCAGGGGTCCTATCTCGGCCCCGCCTACGCCGATGAGGAGATCGGCGCTTGGTTGGATGCGCAAGGGTTGCCGTACCGGCGCCTGGGCGAAGAGGAATTGGCGGCGCAGGTGGCCGCCCTGATCGACCAGCAGCACGTGGTTGGGCTGTTCCAGGGACGGATGGAATTCGGTCCGCGCGCCCTGGGAAATCGCTCGATCGTCGGCGACGCACGCTCCGTGAAGATGCAATCTCTCCTGAACCTCAAGATCAAGTACCGGGAATCGTTCCGCCCCTTCGCCCCGTCCTGTCTGGTGGAACAGATCGGCGACTACTTCGAGATCGATCGACCATCCCCCTACATGCTGCTCGTGGCCCCGGTCAGGCGAGAGCGCCGCCTGACGCCCCAGGGCGGAGGCGACGACGATGATGTCATCTCCCGGGTCAATGAGGCGCGTTCCGACGTGCCGGCGATCACGCACGTCGACTACTCGGCCCGTATCCAGTCCGTGGACCGCCGGACCAATCCGCGCTATCATGGCATCATCGAGGCGTTCGCTGCGCTCACCGGCCACGGCATCGTCATCAACACATCGTTCAACGTGCGCGGCGAGCCGATCGTCTGCACGCCGTCCGATGCCTACCGTTGCTTCCGTCGGACCGAAATGGACTATCTCGTCCTGGGAAGCTACCTTCTCGACAAGACCGCCCAGCCGGAATGGGTCGACGGCGCCGGTGATTGGCGAGAAGAATTCGCGCTGGACTGAGCGGGCCCGCAAACGGAACCGACGTGAACAAACTCTTCCACACCGGAAGCCTCCTGCGCGAGTTCTGGCGTTTTGCCAGGCAGAACAGGGCCTGGTGGATCGTGCCGACGGTCGTGATCATGTTGATCCTGGCCGTTCTGGTCATCACCGGCCAAACCGTGGCGCCGTTCATCTACACGCTGTTCTGAGATACCCCCGCCGCGGAGCCGGCGAGCGCGGCGCGGTCGGGCCGCAAGGCCGTCAGGGCCGGCGCTCACATCCGTGGGCTTGGGGGAGGATGTCGTCGGCGACGAACCCGATCTATTTCTCAACAAGGGGTTGTGGGCGCGAAGTATTTGGCTATATTGCCAAGTGGCCAATAATAGGAGGCCTGCATGGACCCGATCACCCGCCGCAAGTACGACTCCCGCGCCCGCGTCATCAAGGCCATGGGCCACGGCACCCGCCTGTTCCTCGTCGACGAGCTGTCGCGCGGGGAGCGCTGCGTCTGCGAGTTGCAGGAGCTGGTCGGGGCCGACATGTCGACGATCTCGAAGCACCTCGCGGTGCTGCGCGAAGCCGGCATCGTGCGGGACGAGAAGCGCGGCAACCAGGTCTTCTACTCGCTGCGTTGCCCCTGCGTGCTGAACTTCTTCGCCTGCGTCGAATCGGTGATGCAGACCTCGGCCACGCAGGCCGTGGAACTGGCGAGGTGAGCTGATGGACTGGCGCCGCGAGAGCAAGGTCCTCGGCCTGGTCGTGGTCGTGTTCGTCGGCCTGTACCACCTTCCCGTCGGGGCGCCCCGCTTCGACGGCGCCGTCGTCGAGGCCCTGTCGCTGGTGCGCTGGTACGCCCGCGAGCACGTGCTGCTCTGCCTGGTGCCGGCCTTCTTCATCGCCGGCGGCATCTCGGTCTTCGTGAACCAGGCGTCGGTCATGAAGTACCTGGGCGCCGGCGCGCCCAAGGCCCTGGCCTACGGCGTGGCCGCGACCTCGGGCACGGTGCTGGCGGTCTGCTCCTGCACGGTGCTGCCGCTGTTCGCCGGCATCTACGGCCTGGGCGCGGGGATCGGCCCCGCGACCGCCTTCCTGTACTCCGGGCCGGCGATCAACGCCCTGGCGATCATCCTAACCGCGAGCGTGCTCGGCCTGAAGATCGGCGTGGCGCGGGCCGTGGGCGCGATCGTGTTCAGCGTGGTGATCGGCCTGCTGATGCACGCCATGTTCCGCAAGGACGCGCGCGAGTCCGCGCTGGCGGCCGCCCCGCCGCCCGACGACCACGGCGGCCGTCCCCTGCACCGCACGGCCCTGACCTTCGCGGCCATGGTCGCGATCCTGATCTTCGCCAACTGGAGCGGCGCGGCCGGGGGGCTCTTCGGCGCGGTGCAC